>JAEUKJ010000679.1 GCA_016792665.1 Deltaproteobacteria bacterium
CGCGGCATGACCTGCACCGAGATGGCCGACCTCATGAAAGGGCTCGGCGCCTGGGAAGCCATGAACCTCGACGGCGGCGGCTCGACGCAGCTCTGGGTGCGCGGCAAGGGCTACGTGAACGACCCCTCGGGCAACAACCACGGGGCCGGCCTGCGCGTCGTCGCGAACCACCTCGCCGTCTTCGCAAGTGGCCTCGGCAACCCCGGCTCGTGCCCCCTCGACATCAACCCGCTCGAAGACCCCGAGCCCGAGCGCGACTTCCCCGCGCTGCCCGGCACCCAGGGCCCGATCGATCTCGACGGCGACGGCCGCGCCGACGTCTGCGTCCGCGGCCCGACCGGCGTCCAGTGCGCCCTCGGCCAGGCCAGCGGCCTCGGCCCCGCCATCGCCGGCCCGCCGCTCTCGGACGCCAGCGGCTGGAGCGACCTCACGAACCTCCCCTTCGTCTTCGGCGACCTCGACGGCGATGGCCGCACCGACCTATGCGCCCGCGCCAACGCCGGCGTCCGCTGCTGGAGGTCCACCGGTGGCGCACCCGGCACCGTCGCATTCGGCCCCGCCATCGTCGGCCCGCCCCACGCCGACGCGACCGGCTTCGCCGCGCGCCAATATCAGTCGACCCTGCGCATGGCCGACGTCGACGGTGACGGCCGCTCCGATGTCTGTATCCGCACCGCCACGCGCTTTCGCTGCGACCTCTCGACCGGCGACGGCTTCGGTGCTCAGGTCGTCGCCACGGCACTCTCGAATGCTACCGGATTTTCCGCGCAGAATGCCTATGGCACTTTGCAGATGGGCGACCTCGACGGTGACGGCAAGGCCGATGTATGCGCCCGCAGCCCGGCCAAAGGCATGCTCTGCTGGAAGTCGAATGGCACTGCATTTGCCACCGAAATTCAGGGTCCGGACTGGACCGACGCGGCAGGGTGGGGGGCCGCGAAGTACTGGCGGACCATTCGCCTGGCGGACGTGGATGGCGACGGCAAGGCCGATCTCTGCGCCCGAACCGCCAAAGATTTCCGGTGCTACCGCTCCACGGGCAAGGCGTTCTCGCGCGCCATCATCGGCCCGAAGCTCGGCAACGCGAACGGCTGGCACGATGCGACCAATTACGAGACGATTCGCCTCGCCGATATCGACGGCGACGGCGACCTCGACCTCTGCGCGCGCGGCGATGCCGGTGTCACCTGCTGGCCGTTCACCGGCGCCGGCTTCGGCCCCGCCATCCCGTCGACCAACTTCAGCGACGGCGCGGGCTGGTCCAAGGAACGCTTCTACGCAACGATGCGCCTGGCCGATATCGACGGCGACGGCCGGGCCGATCTCTGCGCCCGCGCCTCGGCCGGCCTCCGCTGCCACCTCGGCCTGAGCCCCAGCGGCGCCCCCTTCGGGCCCACCCTCGTCGGCCCCGCCTGGTCCGACGCGTCCGGCTTCGACACCCTCGCGACCTACGGCACCCTCGCCATGGACCCGCTGCCACCCGCCCTGGGAGCCGGCCTCATGCCCCACGCGCTCAGCACCCACGCCCCCTTGCCAGCGCGCGCCGCCGAGCACGACCTCGCAACCGCGCTCGCCGACGATGCCACCACCTCCGAACTCGGCTGCGCCAGCGGCCCCACCAGCGTGTTCGGCGTCCTGCTCCTCGCCCTTACGCGGTGTCGCCGCACAAGATCGCCAGCCAGTCGGGCCGAGCCTCGTCCTCTTCCGCCCGCCTGAGCCTCGACCACGCCGTGCGCAACGCCGGGCTCGGTTCCTGGAACGCCAAGAACTCGCCCAGCACCCGTCGCTGCTCGCGCGTGAACAGGGCGAGGCTCTGCCCGAGACGCTCCCGCCGATGCCCCTCGGGCAGAAACGTGAGCCACGCCCAGCCCGTCTGGCTCAAGTGGCACGGCCCGTCGTGCCAGCCCTCGTCGTCGTAGCGCGCCGCGGTGCGCAGCATGTACGTCATGATCGCCGGCAGGTAGTGCTGCATCCCCTGGGCATCCAGCCACGGCAGCGCCCACTGGCAATCCAGGACGTGCTGATCTGGCAGGTCCTGCCAACGCCCCAGCGCATCACGACTCCGGTCGAAGGCACCCCCACTGTCGTGCGCCTCCGCCTGATACAGCGTCTCGTGCGCCTCGTCGGGCGGCGGCACCCCATCGAAGGCGCGCTCGATCTCCCGCACCAGACACGCCGCCAGCGCGTGCCGGTCGTGCAGGTGCTCCCACCAGTCGGTCGATGTTGCGATATCCCCGCGACAGCGCCCGATCCAGATGAGCCCGCGCCGCGCCCATTCCTGGTCCAGCGCGTCCAGCGCGATCATCGCCTCCTCGAGCACCGCGCACTGCGACAACGTCAGTCCCGCCACGCGCAGCCGCGCCCTCTCAGGGTCCGCGGGCCGCGTGAAGACCAGGTCCAAAGCCAGCGCCAGCGCGTAGCACGCCTTGGGCAGGGTCACGCTCCGCCCGTCGCGCGCGTCGCCCGCCTTCGCCTGGTCATACGCGCGCAGCGCTCGAATCAGCACGCCCGGCAGGAAATACCGAAAGGCCTCCGCCCCCATTTCGTCCAGGCGCCAGGCCTCGTCCTCGAGCCGCGTCGCCTCGACCGCCTCCCAGTCCGCCGGGAGCTCGACCGGCACCGTGATGCGCTCGTACGCCGCGTTGTAGATCTCACGCGTCAGCACTGGCGCAGGCACGCCCGCAAAGGCCGCGCGGATCGAAGGGATGAGGTCGTCTCTCACCTTCGGACCGTAGGGCGAGCGCGCCGGGAAGTCCAAGCACAATCTCGCCTTCGGCCGCGCGCCCGGACGAGCGCTTCACCGCAGACGTCTCTGATCGAAACGTCCGCGGCGAAGCACTAGGGCTCTTCGAAGAGACAGGTCGACCGGTAGGCCTGGCAATCCGGACAGCCCGAGCTCCCGCCGCACACGAGTCGGTCGCAGTTCGCCCACTGCATGTACGTCGTCTGCGCATCGCGCGACGCGCCGCTGTAGCAGGTCGTGACGCACTGATCCGTGAAGCACCCCGCGACGCAGTTCGACAGCGCGTCGCAGGTGCCGTTGCCCGTCCTGGGGAAGCGGCACGAGGTCAGCTTCGGAATGCAATACTGCACAATGCACGTGAGGTTTCCGGAGCACTCGTCGAAGCAGTCGGCGATCAACTGCACCTCGGCTCCGGTCTCGCCGGTGCCCTCGAGCTTGCACTGGTCGACACATCCCTGATTCACGTTGTTGTCGGTGATGCAGCGCGCCTCCTCGACGCAGCGCCAGATCTCGGCGCACTGGTCGGAGCCACGCACCGCGCACGTCGTGCCGCCGTCGCAGCCGTACTGACAGCTCTCGACCGTCTGCCACAGGCCATCGGTGCAGGTCCTGACGACCGCATCGCGGCACTCGGTGACCCCGCTCGCGCACTCGTTGGCGCGGCACGCCCCGTTCCTGCAGATCTGGTTCGACTCGCACTGCTGGGTCGCCACGAAGTGCCCATTGATGCAGGTCTCGACCAGCTCGCCGACACAGCGCGTGAGCCCATCGAGACACTCGATCGGCGTCGCGTCGCCCGACACGTCGGGCAGCGTGATCTCGGTATCCGCGCGCGTGTCGATATCATCGCGGGCGTCGAACACGTCGCGCACGACCCCATCGGGCAGCCCGCAATCGACACACGGGGTGCCCGACCCCGGCGAGTCACACGCCACGAACCCCAGAACCAGACTCAACGAAAGCGACCAACGCATCCCAGAACCCCCTCGAAGTGGAGCCTCGATGACCGCTCACGCCGCCCGCGTAAACCGCCTCGCGCTTCGTTTTCAGAAGCCGCTCAGACCCGTCCTTGCGAAGGCACGACCCTCTCCGCGCTCCTTCGTCCGGAAGAAAATGTCACTCTCGATTTCGTTCGCCCATTCGTGAACTCGCCAATGTCATCCCCAATCTCGCACCGAGTGTCAATACCGCCCCGAATTCGCCCATTTGACGGCGCGCGAGCTCTGAACTATTTCGATGACGCCCGCGCCAACCTCTCGCGTCGCGGGCCGGAGCAATCATGAGTGTCCAGGACATCAGCAAGAAGCTCGTCGCCTTCTGTCAGGCCGGTCAGAACCTCGAGGCCATCGACGCCCTCTATTCGGACGATATCGTCAGCGTCGAGGCCGGCGCGCCTCCGGGGGGTGATGCCACCACCGTCGGGAAGGCCGCGGTGCTCGGCAAGAGCAAGTGGTGGCGCGAGAACCACGAGATCCACAGCGCCAAGGTCGAGGGCCCGTTCCCCAACGGCCAGAACTTCGCCGCGATCTTCGAGTACGACATCACCTTCAAGCCCACCGGCCAGCGCTTCAACATGCGCGAGGTCGCGGTCTACGAGACCGCGGGCGACAAGATCGTGCGCGAGTCGTTCTACTACGCGATGGGCTGAGAGCCCGGCGCGCGCGCCCGAAGGACGTCAGTCGTCGCCGTCGACGCTGTCCTCGGGCGCGAGATCGATGTCGATCTTGAAGCGTCCCGTCGGCGTGCGCCCGACCCAGCGGCGGAGGTGCGTCATCACCCCCTCGGCCAGCGCGGCATCATCCGGCAGCGGCACGACCACCCCATCGACCGCGTCCATCGGAGACAACCTCGCCCGCGACAGCACCTCGACCCGCGGCACCATCTCGCTCGTGCGCTCGATGCGGCGGTACTTGCGCAGGTCGTAGCTCCGCGGCGTCCCCAGGTGGCGAATCACCAGCATCGGGCCGTCGAAGGCGACCTCGGTCGGGAAGAAGAAGGCGGCCGACAGGAACGCCATCCCCACGAAAGCGATCGCCGCCCAGAACGCGTTCGCCATAAGGAACCCGACCGCGATAGTCGCCCCGACGACCACCGCCAGGGCCACGACCACGCGCCCCGGATGATGCCGGGCAGGCCACACCCTGAAGCGGATGGCACCGCCCGAGGCCTTCATCCCGACCTCTCCCTTGAGCTCCGACTCGGCTGCATCGGGTCGCATGGCGGCTACCCTACGCGCCTTGACACCGCTCCGCAAACCTCCGACAAGAGTGGCTCCACACGGCCATTTACAAGGCTCTCGCGTGTCCTCCCTCCGCTCAGTCCAGTCCGCCTTCGCCCTCGCCCTCGGTCTCGCGGCCTGCTCTTCCCCCGCGTCCGACTCCGAGGGCAGGGTGCCTCCGGGCCTGCGACGCGACGCCCCGCCGCCCGCGCTGCTGGTCCTCGACGACGCCTGCCGCCAGGCTCTCGCCGGTGACGCGACTGCCCCGTGCGCCGCCATCAACCGGCAGCACGCCGCGATGAGCCTCGACGCCGCGGCGCTCACGACCGCCGCCCAGTTCGACGCGTTCGTCACCGAGTGCGAGGCGATCCAGCCGAAAGAGACCCCCAAGTCGGCGCTCGCGGACTCGGCCGAGGCCGGCGATTCGCAGCCCAGCCCGCTGGTCGGCCAGGTCTATCGCGGTCAGAAGCCGCACCCGGTCCCGCCCATCCCGAAGGACGGCATCTACCGCACCGTCGAGGGCAACCCCGAGTTCATCGACCCCAACAAGGTCTCCGAGTCGGCCGGCACCAACATCGTCTCGAACCTCTTCGAGACACTCCTCGTCATCGCCCCCGGCAACGCCCCGGCCCGTCCTGGTGCGGCCCTCCGCTACGAGGTCTCGCCCGACGGCCGGGTCTACACCTTCTACCTCCGCGACGGCCTCGTCTGGAGTGACGGCCGCCCCACCACGGCCCACGACTTCGTCTACTCGTGGCGCCGCGCGCTGGACCCCAAGACCGCCAGCAAGAACGCGCAGCAGCTCTGGATCCTCGAAGGTGCCAAGGCCTTCAACGAAGGGCAGGGGCCCGCCGAAGCGGTCGGCGTCCGCGCCCTCGACGACCAGACCCTCGAGGTCCGCCTGGTCGGCCCGGCCCCCTTCTTCCCCGACCTCGTCACCTACCTCGCCTTCGCCCCCGTCCCGCGCTGGGCCATCGAACAACACGGCGATCAGTGGACGCGGCCCGCCAACATCGTCACCAACGGCCCGTTCCTGCTCTCGAAGTGGCTCGAGCGCGACCGCTTCGAGCTCACCAAGAGCCCGACCTACTGGGACGCCGCCAACGTGAAGCTCGCAGGCGCCGTCTTCTACGTCAGCGAGAGCGAGTCGCAGAACCAGACCCTCTACGAGTCGGGTCAGATCCACGACGCCGCCCCGCTCGGCCCCGACTTCATCCAGAAGGCCATCAAGGACGGGCGCGACGACCTGCGCATCGACACCAATGCCTGCGTCTACTTCTACGCCCTGCGCATGGATCGCCCGCCGTTTTCCGACTCGCGCGTGCGCCACGCCCTGAACCTCGCCCTCGACAAACAGACCCTGGTCGACGAGGTGCTCGGCGCCTTCCAGACCCCGGCGCTGGGCTTCACGCCGCCCATGCTCGGGGCCTTCATGGGCTACGAGGCGCCGCTGGGCCCGCCGCGCGACAAGGCGCTGGCGCAGCGACTCATGGCCGCCGCAGGCTATCCGTCCGGCAAGGGTTTCCCTGGTGCCGAGATCATCTACAACACCTTCGAGGCCCACAAGCGCATCGCCGAATATGCCTCACGCAATTGGCAGGAGGCCCTCGGCATCAAGATGTCGGCGGCCAATATGGAGTGGAAATCGCTGCTCAAGAAGCAGAATGCCGGCGACTTCCAGATCTCCCGCTCCGCCTGGTGCGCCGATTATCCGGACCCGATGAACTTCCTCGAGGTCTTCAACTCCGAGTCGGAGAACAACTACTCGGCGTACAAGAACCCGGCCTATGACGCGATGCTCGACAAGGCCCGGGTCGAGCCCGACGCCTACCGCCGCCGCGTGCTCATGTGTGCCGCCGAAAAAGGCCTCCTGCGCGATATGCCTTTTGTCCCCATGTACCAGTACACGCGCTCGCGCCTCATCCGCCCCGAGGTGAAGGGGCACTTGCCGCAATATCAGGAACACCACCTCCTTCGCTGGATCTCGCTCGACTGACACTGAATATCGAATTTGCCACAGGGTGCTCCGACCCATGCCCCGACGCCACCTCCCGCCTCTCCTGCGCTTCATCCTGGGACGCCTCGTCTCGAGCGCTGTCGTGCTCTTGATCCTGGTCACGCTCTCCTTCTTCCTCATGCGCTTTGCGCCGGGCGGTCCCTTCGACTCGGACAAGAAGCTGCCGCCGACGGTCGAAGCGAACAAGTGGATGAAGTTCAAGATGGGGGTCGCGGTCGAGGCCCCGGTCGCCGGCACCATCTCCGACCTCGCGGCCGTGACCTCGAAGGTCACCGAGCTCAACGAGGGCGACCGCCTGATGGTCCTCACGCCCAAGGACGGCGGGCCCGCCATCCCCATCGGCACGCCCTACTCCGGCACCATCGTCTCGCTCAATGTGCGCAACGGCGACCAGGTCCCGGCCGGCGCCACCCTCGCCATCGTCCCGAAGCCGGCACTCTCCCAATATCTCGATGCGATCGGCGGCTATCTGACCCTCGACTTCGGGGTCACGTTCAGCTCGGACGGCGCGCGCACCGTCAACGAGGAGCTCTTGCGCGCCCTGCCGATCTCGCTGCAGCTCGGCGGCATGGCCCTCATCTTCGCGTTATTGCTCGGGGTTCCGGCCGGACTCATCGCCGGAGCGCGCCACAACACCTGGGTCGATCACGGCATGATGACCACCGCGATGCTCGGGGTCTCGGTCCCGACCATGGTCAGCGGTCCGATCATGATCGCCATCTTCTCGCTCGGCCTCGGCCTCTTTCCACCCGGCGGCTGGGAGTCCTCCTCGCCTGAGTGGTCGACCTGGCAGCACCGCATCCTGCCGGTCATCACGCTCGGCCTGGCCTACGTCCCGACCATCGCGCGCCTCACCCGTGGCGGCATGCTCGAGGTCAGCCGCTCCGACTGGATCCGCACCGCGCGCGCCAAGGGCCTCTCCGAGAGCCTCGTCATCCGTCGCCACGCCTTCCGCGGCGCCATCCTGCCCACCGTGTCGTGGCTCGGCCCGGGCCTCGCCTCCATCGTGACCGGCTCGGTCATCGTCGAGACGGTCTACCGCATCCCCGGCCTGGCCGAGAACTTCGTGAAGCCGGCTCTCAACCGCGACTACCCCATGGTGATTGGCGTGGTCGTCGTCTACGCGGCCATCCTCATCCTCATGAACCTCATCGTGGACATCGCCTACACCTTCCTCGACCCGCGGGTGGGGCTCGAATGACGACGCCACCCACCACCGGGACCAGCCTCGGCAAGGACGCCTGGCGCCGCCTGAAGGCCAATCGCCTCGCCATGGCGAGCCTCATCGTCATCGGCCTCATCGCCGTCCTGGGCTACACCGCCCCGATCATCGGCTCCCCGCTCATCACCCACTTCTCCCCGACCGAGCAGCACCAGCGCAATATGCCACCCGGCGCGCGCGATATCTCCGACGAATATCCGACCTATGATGGCGATAGTCGCGCCTTCGCAATCATCGACCTCGACGGCGACGGCGTCATCAAGTGCAAGCGCACGACCTTTGCCGGCGGGGCCGAGGGCCCTGTCGACTGCCCCGAGCTGGCCCTGGCCGAGAAAGTCGCCAAGGACTTCCTGCTCGCGATATTCGCCAATTTCGACCGCGCCACCGGTGACGCCGAGCCCGTCGCCGGCAAGCGCGACGCCGACGGGGCCATCACCTTCCGCGAGTTCCCGAAAGACGACCTCGATCTCCCGAAAGACCTCCGCGGCCTCGGCCTCGCGGGGCCGGATTCCTTCCGCCGCCTCGACCTCGACGGCGACAACGTCCTCCTCCCGTGGGAGCTCATCGAGAGCTCGCGCTATCTCCGCTACTCGACCGTCCCCACCGGCGGCGGGCAGCGCGGCTTCGACGGCTTCGTCGCGAAGTTCGACACCAATCTCGACCTCCAGATCTCCAAGTCCGAATATCGCGGCGCGCCCGAGCTCCGCAGCTTCCTCCTCGGCACCGACTACAACGGCCGCGACATCATGACGCGTCTGCTGTTCGGCGCGCGTCTCTCGATCACCATCGGCCTCCTCTCGACGCTCGTCTCGTTGCTCATCGGCGTCTTGTACGGGGCCATCTCCGGCTACGTCGGCGGCCGCGTCGACAACCTCATGATGCGGGTCGTCGACATCCTCTACGGCTTGCCGTTCATGTTCCTCGTCATCCTCATCATGGTCGTCGTCGACAAGCGCGACGACGCCGTGACCGTCTTCATCCTGCTCGGCTGCGTGCAGTGGCTCACCACCGCGCGCGTCGTGCGCGGCCAGGTCCTCTCGCTCAAACGCCGCGAGTTCATCGAGGCCCAGCGCGCGCTCGGCGCCCGGAACCGCACCATCATCCTGCGCCACCTCGTGCCCAACGCGCTCGGCCCGGTCATCGTCTACGCGACCCTGCTCGTGCCCGCCGTCATCATCGAAGAGGCCTTCCTCTCCTTCCTCGGGCTCGGCCTCTCGGACTCCCTCGGCAAGATGATCAGCGAGGGCGCGTCCACCGCCAGCCTCGCGTCCTACCAGTGGCAGATCGTCTTCCCCGGCCTGCTGCTGGCGCTGACCCTCTTCTGCCTGAACTTCCTCGGCGACGGCGTGCGCGACGCCATGGACCCGCAGCTCCGAGGCAAGCGATGAGCGCCCCCATCCTCGAAGTCTCCGACCTCGTCGTCGAGTTCCGCCACGATCACGGCTACTTCGCCGCCGTGAACGGCCTCTCCTTCACCCTCGCCAAGGGCCAGACTCTCGGCATCGTCGGCGAGTCCGGCTCGGGCAAGTCGGTCACCAACCTCGCCGTCATGGGGCTCTTGCCGCGCCCGCCCGCGCGCATCCCGCGGGGTCAGATCCGCTTTCACGGCGAGGACCTCGTGAACGCGCCCGAGAAGCGTCTGCGCGAGATCCGCGGCAACCGCATCGCGATGATCTTCCAAGACCCGATGACCAGCCTGAACCCGTATCTGCGGATCGGGCGCCAGCTCACCGAGTCGCTGGAGATCCACCAGAACCTGAAGCGCCAGGCCGCCAAGGACCTCGCTGTCCACATGCTCGGCCGCGTCGGCATCCCCGCGCCCGAGCGCCGCTTCGACCAATACCCGCACGAGCTCTCGGGCGGCATGCGCCAGCGCGTGATGATCGCGATGATGCTCTTGAACCGGCCCGAGGTCCTGATCGCCGACGAGCCGACGACCGCGCTCGACGTGACGATCCAGGCGCAGATCCTCGATCTGCTGCGCGACCTCCAGGCCGAGCTCGGCATGGCCGTGACCCTCATCACCCACGACCTCGGCGTCGTCGCCGGCATGGCCGACCACGTCATCGTCATGTACGCCGGCCGCGTGATGGAGGAAGGCCGCGCCATCGACCTCTTCCGGAACCCATCGCACCCCTACACGCTGGGCCTCCTCCAGAGCATCCCGCGCCCCGACCAGCGCGTCGACCGCCTCTACTCGATCCCCGGCCGCCCGCCGGACGCCGGCTCGATCACCCAGGGCTGCCCTTTCGCCGCGCGCTGCCGCTTCGCCAAGCCCGCCTGCACGACGGCCGCGCCGCCGCTGGTCTCGGTCTCCGCGACCCAGCGCTCGGCGTGCATCGCCATCGACGAGGTCCTGGCCGACCCGGCCCGACGCGAGCTCGTCCAGCGCGCCCAAGCCCACGCGGGCCCCGCGCCGACCGCCGGAGGTGGCGCATGAGCGCGCTCGTCTCGATCCGCGACCTGCGCGTCCACTTCCCCGTCAAGGGCGGTCGGGTGCGCGCCGTCGACGGCGTCTCCCTCGACATCGCGCCGGGCGAGACGGTCGGTCTCGTCGGCGAGTCCGGCTGCGGCAAGTCGACCACGGGGCGCGCCCTGCTCCAGCTCTACACCCCAAAGATCGCCGAAATTACAGGAGAAATCCGCTACCAGGGCAACGACCTCGTCGCCCTCGGCAAGGCGCGTGGGGCGACCGTCAAGCTGCGGCCGTTCCGCAAAGACCTCCAGATCATCTTCCAAGATCCGTACGCCTCACTCGACCCGCGCATGACCATCGGCGCCCAGATCGCCGAGCCGCTCCGCTACCACGCCCTCGTCCCGAAGAAGGACATGGCCGCCAAGGTCGCCGAGCTCCTGGAGACCGTCGGCCTCTCGCCCGCCATGGCCGCGCGCTACCCGCACGAGTTCTCGGGCGGACAACGTCAACGCGTCGGTATCGCGCGGGCCCTGGCCGTCTCGCCACGCTTCATCGTGTGCGACGAGCCCATCTCCGCCCTCGATGTCTCGATCCAGGCGCAGGTCATGAACCTCATGGTCGAGCTCCAGGACAAGTTCCACCTGACCTACCTCTTCATCGCGCACGACCTCGCCGCCGTGAAGCACATCTCCGACCGCATCGCGGTCATGTACCTCGGTCAGATCGTCGAGCTCGCGGCCGCCGACGCGGTCTACGACACGCCGCTCCACCCGTACACGCAGGCCCTCATCTCGGCCGTCCCGATCCCCGATCCCTCCCAGCGCACCCGCTCGCGCATTCGCTTGGAAGGCGAAATCCCGAGCCCGCTGAACCCTCCCTCGGGCTGCCGCTTCCACCCGCGCTGCACCTACGCCGAGACGGCCTGCAAGACCACCGAGCCGCCACTCACCGAGGTCAGCCCCGGCCGCTTCGTCGCCTGCCACCCGGTCGCGCGCGGCGTCCGCTTCCCCATCCGCGAAGCCCCCGCGTCGACCGCGTGACCCTCACGCTCGAGCGCGTCGTCCCGGCCCGCGTCGTGCGACGCATCATCCGCCGTCACCGCGCCGTCGGCGGCTTCGGTCACGAGGTCCCTCACGACGGCGGCTACGCGCTCACGACCTCCGAGCTCACGCCCGCCGAGCGCACGCTGCTCGCCATCACCGAGCCGCAGGACGCGCTGGTCCTCCTCATCGCGCGCGGCGAAGACCTCCCGCGCCGCCGCCTCGAGCTCACGACCTTCGCCGCCTGGGAAGCCTACCAGCAGGGTGGGGGAGACCTTGCACCGCTGCACGCACTCCTCGATGCGGCCGAGCGCGACGAGGTCCGCACCGTCCTGCGCGCGCGCCGTCGCCTCCTCCCACCCCGCCCGAACGAGCCATCCGAGAACATCGTGTGGTCGCTCTTCGCGGCCTATTGGGCGGAGCTCCGCACCTTCGAGCCCGAGCTCCTGCCCATCGATCTCCCGAGCCTCGCCCGCCGCCGCGACGCCATCGATCGCGGCCTGGCCGCGCTCGTCCCGTGGTCGATCCCCGCCGACCCCACACCGTTGACCGCGCCTGTCGCCCCGACCTCGCCCCGCCCAGACCTGGTCTCCCTCGGCACCCGCCTCGACGCGGCCCTCGGCCTGTCTCTGCCCTGGCCCGACGCGCTCGCGCCGCTCGCGGACCACCCCGATCGCCGCCTCCGCCAAGACCTCGCCAAGGTCGCCCACGACCACGAGCGCACGCCCGAGCAGATCTCCCTCACCGGCCTCTTCACGCGCCCTCACCGCCAACCCCTGCCCCTCCTGGCGCGGGCCCGCATCGTCCGCCACCTCGCCCGCGCCGAGGCCCGCATCCCACTCCTCGACCTCACGCCGTCCGATCGCGCCCGCCTCACCGACGTCCTCGCGCGCGCCCACGAACACGCCGCCGAGACGCTACGAAACGACCTCCGCGCCGCCGTCCACGACGCGACCGCGCCGGCTCTCGACCGCACCACCGTGGTCGAGGCCCGCGCGCACGACAAGCTCGTCGAGGAGCTCCTCGACCGTGTCCTCGCGACCGGTCGCCTCGACTTCGCCACCCTCCGCGACGCCGTCGCACGCAATGGTTCCAAGCTGAACGATCTCGGCCGCGGCAGGATCCTGGCCGACCCGCTCCTCGTCGCCGACCGCGCCCTCGCGTCCCAGCTCGCCGGCGTCCACCGCCGCGCCGAGAGCTACCGCCGCGGCCTCCACCGGCTGAGCGCCCTCCTCTTCGGCACCGCGCTCGGGCGCCGCCTGACCCTCTTCCTCCTCATCCCGCTGCTCGGCGCATACGCGCTCCTCGAGCTCCTCCAACATACGCTGGTATTACTGGTCGAGGGCCTCGCCGATCGCCCGCTCACGATCGTCACGCCGGTCGCTTTTGCCGCGACCGCGCTCATCCTCTGGGGCCTCGTCAACGCGCCCGCCTTCCGTCGCGTGACGCTGGCCGGTCTGCGCGGCCTCGGCCGCGGCCTGCGCGCCACCTTTGTCGCGTTCCCGCGCTGGCTCGCGGCTCGCCCCTGGGTGCGGGCGGTGCGCGCCTGGCTCGCGAGTCGCCTCTGGCGCGGGGTCTGGTCGTGGCTCTTGCTACCGACGCTCGTCGCCCTCCCGCTGGCCATCCCCATCGCGCTCGGCGCCCTCGGCGACCTGCCGCCGCCCACGCGCGCACTGCTCATCGCGGGCCTCGTGTTGGTCCTCTCGCTGGTCGGCCACACCCCGCTCGGCTGGCGCCTCGGCGAGGCCGCAACCGATGCATGGGTCGGCACGCGTCGCGCCATCACGCAGCACTTCGGGCCGGCTCTCGTCGCCTGGGTCGTCGCGTTCTTCCGCGGCCTCATGGACGGCCTCGAGCGCGCCATCTAC
>JAEUKJ010000758.1 GCA_016792665.1 Deltaproteobacteria bacterium
TTCTATGATCAGGGCGTCTCCATCGCCCAGGTCATCGGCCTCGCCACCGCCTTCGCGCTCGCCATCTCCCCGTGGCTCTCCCGCCTCCGCCCCGAGCTCGGCACCCCGCTCCCCGTCGCCCCCAGCGCGACCCTGGCCACCGCCACCTCGCTCGCCAACCTGCCGGTCTTCTGGCCGTTCCGCGCCCTCGCGGCGCTCGTCGCGCTCGTCGCCCTGCCGCGCCTCCCGCTCGCTCCCAAGGTCCGCATCGCGCTCGCGGCGCTCGTCACGGTCGGCGTCTTCATGGGGGGCGAGACGGTCTACAAGCTCGTTCGCAAGGTCGAGATCTACACCGAGAACCAGAGCCCCGAGGCCCCCTCACCGAACGCCGCCGCGGCCCCACCGGTGCGCACCGACAGCGCCGACTGGAAGGCCCAGGACACGACCGGCCTCGTCGCCGAGGCCAAGGTCCTGCCGTTCTCGGCGATGGCCAAGCGCGCCGCGAGCCACCCGATCGTCTTCGTGCTCGGCCTCCTCGGGGTCCTCCTCCTCTTCGTGACCCGCCCCGCGCTCTTGCCGCTGGCCCCGCTCTTCGGCGTCGGCGGGTTCGCCTTCTTCGGCGGCCATCGCTTCCTCATCTACCTCGTCCCCTTCATCGGCCTGGGCCTCGCCTTCCTCGGGGTCCAGGGCGGCCGCCTGCTGGCGCGCCTCGTCCCGACCCGCCGTGCTCCGGTCGCCGCCATCGGCGCCACGGCCCTGGTCCTCGCGGCCACCGTCCCCTCGGCCCTCCAGACCGTCGCGGCCCCGCCGAGCCCGGCCATGATCGTGCCCGAGATCGAAGCCCTCGAGGCGCTCGATCGCCTCTCGAAGTCCGACGACGTCACCATCGCCTGGTGGGACTTCGGCTACCCGATTGCGTACTTCGGCCACACCCGCACCATCACCGACGGCTCGCTGCGCGGTGACGACGCGGCCCTCGCGGCCGAGATCCTCTTGACCGACTCGGCCCCGCTCGCGCGCAACCTGTCCCTGCTCGCGGCCGACGCCCTCGACCACAGCCCCGCCGACGGTGCCGCGGTCTACCTCTTCGGCGCCGCCAAGCAGGCCGGGCTCGGGCCGGTCGACTTCCTCGGTGCGGTGCGCGCCGGCCGCTGGCCGATCCCCGACCCACCCCACGACGTCTACCTCTACCTCCCGCTGCGCATCGTCCCGATCATCCAGGCCCTCGAGATCTACCGACCCACCGGCCTCCACGATCGCCGCACCCCACCGTTCACGCGCCTCTATCGCAACGTGAAGAGCGAAGGCGGCAAGCTCCTCCTCGGCGAAGGCCTCGAGGTCGACGCGGACACCGTTGCGATCTGGCGCACCAACGCCAAAGGCCAGCGCGAGAAGAAGGCCCTCCACTCGATCCACGTGATCAGTCGCGCGCAGCCGGGCTCCTCGGACGCGACCCCCTCGGGGGCGACCACGAAGCGCTCACGCCCGGGAGATCCACGCGCCGACACCGCCGGTGTCCTCCTCCGCGATCTCCGCGTCTTCATCGAGCTCGAGCCCCGCCTCCTCAGTTCTGTATGGGCGTCGCTCTTCCTCTTCGACAATGCCGATCCCCAGTCCTTCGAGCCGGTCTTCGAGAACGAGGCGGCGAAGATCTACCGTGTCCGTCGGAGCGCACCGACGACCCGCGCCCCGACGCCATGACCCGACCATGTCCGAATCCGCTCAGACCGCGAATGCCCTTCGCGCCTTCCAAACACACGAGATTGCATGGCTTTTTTTCCTCACAAAACGAAGGAGGATTTCCGGCACGAGAGACTTGCGCCAAGCTTTCTCGCATGAGACTCATGGCTCGTGGATCGGTTTGCTGCGGGGCGGCCGGCCACGGATGACGTGATTCGAAGGTTCGCACCGTCTGTGCAGCACGAGATCGCGGCTCCCCCCAAAAGTCGTCATGCCCCGTTTCAATCATGATGCGAGGGGCGTGCGCCTCGCGGACACTAAGGAGACGAACGATGCGAATGCGGGTTCTCATCGTCGGTGCCATGGCTCTCGGAGCGTGTGCCGACAAGACCGAAACGACGCCTGACGGCGTGAAGTTCCAGGTTGCGCCGTTGACGCTGCCGGGTATCACCAACGCCGAGTACACCCTCACCGTCAAAAACGGTGTGGGCGAGACCGTCTGGACCAAGGCGGACATCAGCGCCGACAACTACGGTGACGGCGCAGGCTCGATCACCTACATCGGCCCCTGCGATGCGAGCGAGAACGACAACACGGTCACGCTCGAGCTCCAGGACCTCTATGAGGACGGCAGCACCGAGGGTCTCACCGACCAGTTCTCGGGCGTCGAGAATCCGGACTTCAACAACCCGTGCCCGACGCAGGCGAACATCGCCGCCGCTGGCTCCGGCACCGTCGGCTGCACGCTGACCTTCGAGTGCGTCGAGAACGCGGACGTCTCGGTCGTCTTCAACATCTCGCTGATGCGCTCGGCCCAGCAGGGCTTCTTCGACATCGCCGTGAACTTCGAGGACATCTTCTGCTCGGCCAAGGCCGACTGCCAGGACGAGCTCCTCTTCCAGCCCGACGGCAACGGCGGCTCGGTCCGCGGCCCGACCGCGATCCTCGCGTTCGCCTGCACCGCCGGCGAGAATGCCAACACGTCGCTCTGGCTCTCGAACGTCACGGTCGCCTGCGACACGGACAACAACGCCACCACCGCGCCGGTCGAGTACGTCTTCGACCCGTCGGCCGGCGAAGGCCAGCACCCCGGTCCGAACGGCACGAACTTCGCCGTGTACCAGGGCGCCGAGCAGCTCGGGAACTACAACAAGCTCTACTGGAACGTCGCGATCTCGTCGTACAACATCAACTCGCTCGGCGCCTGCTACCTGAAGGCGATCGGCACCGCGTCGGAGAATGACTCGGGCCTCACGCCCGCCAACACGACCTCGCCGTACGTCGACTTCGATGTCCGTCTCAACCCGACGGCCGGTGGTGTGTTCACCTGCGACAACAACGCCCTCAACGCCGACGGCTCGGGCGTCAACACCGTGTATGACGCGGTCGCGACCCAGATCTGCTTCGACTACGTCCTGACCCGCGGTGCCAACTTCACCGCGGACTCGGACACCGCGGGCTGCAACCAGTAATCACTCGGGCTCCGGCCTGACCTGATCGCAGGTAGCACCACGATGAGCCGCATCACCGCAAGGGGGTGCGGCTCTTCGCATTTAAGCGTCCCGAGACCTCCCCTTGCATCGCCACCAA
>JAEUKJ010000024.1 GCA_016792665.1 Deltaproteobacteria bacterium
GTCGTCGAAGCCGCGACTGATCGCGAGGCCTGTGCCGACCCCGAGCCCGATGACGCCGATGCCGATGCTGATGCCCGCGGTCCATAGGCGGGTCGTGCGGTAGTCGTCGGCGCGCTCTTCGAGGAGGCGCTCGAAGCGGGCGACGGTCAGGGCGCGATCGCGTTCCGAGTCGCGCGGCGCATCGCGGTAGGCGAGGTCCAGGTCCTCGAGGGTGGCGGGCACGGCGAGCGCCACCGAGCCCGCGACGATGGCCACGGCGCCGGTGCCGAGGAGGGTCCAGCCGATGGTCTCTCGGACCGAGAGGGGGTCGTCGACGAGGGTCGCGCCTGCGATGCCGCTCAGGAGGCCGGCGCCGATCGCCGTGACGCCGCCGATCTGACGCGAGCGCGCTTCGAGCCGCGCGGCCGATCGAAGGACGTGGCCCAGGCGATCGGCGTCTTGTCGCGACACGCCGTAGGGGGCCTCGTCGACCTTCGGGGCGGTGGCCCAGCGCGCGAACGAGGTCGGGCCGAAGGGTTGCGCGAAGAGCTGCTCGACGCGCATCAACTCGCCGCGCGCGGCGACCTCGGGCATCGGCGCGTCGGTCGGTGTGGGGCCGAGCTCGGTGACCGCGTCGTCGATGAGCTGGGTGCGTCGCGTCGTGCGCGCGTCGACCGTGACGGCCTCGTCGAGCCAGAGGCGGCCGGGCGGCACCGCGAGATCGAGGGCGGGGCCGGCCTCGAAGTGCCCATCGAGGACGCGGACACCGCGGGCGTCGCGGAGCGCGATGTGCCGCTCGGTGGGGAGGCTCAAGCGGCGCGTGGACCTGCTCGCGAGCGTCACGAAGGTGTCGTCGGGTGGGCTCGTCGTGGCGCGGGGGGCGCGCAGGAAGAGGCGCGGGCGATAGGCCTCGGGGACGGTCTCGTTGGCGATGGCGAGGAAGGCGTCGAGCTCGCGGTAGGTGAGGCGTCGATCGCGATCGACGTCGGCGCCGCCGCGGAGGCCGCTGCGCAAGGTGTGGCTGAAGAGGCCCGATTGGATCTCCGACCACTCCCAGGTGGTCGCCTCGGCGCTCGTCGACAGCAGCGCGCCGACCCGCGGGTCGCGCTCGAGGAGGCCGTCGCCGAGGTCCTTGCGGACGACGCGCTTGGCGCCGGGCTTGCGGGGGTGGAGCATGAACCAGGCGTTGCAGGCGTCGATGACGAGGTGGATGCGATCGGCCGGGAGGGCCTTCAGCATGGCCTCGAGCTGGGTCGCCGTGAGGCGCGCGTCCTCGAGCTCGAGGAAGCCTTCGCCGTCGGCCACGTCGCCGTGACCCGCGAAGACCAGGGTCGCGACGCGACGTCCCGCCGGCTCGGCCGCGAGTCGCACGGCGAGGTGGCCGAGAGCCGCCTGGAGGTTCGCGAGGGTGGGGGCGAGGGTCGTGGTGGCGAGCTCGGGGAAGAGGGTGCGCGAGGGAGGGTCGAAGGTCGTGAGCAACGTCGTGTGCTCGGGGCCGTAGAGGCCCTCGAAGAGCTCTTGCCACTTGGCGCCGTCGTCGTCGGCGTACTGGAGGTCGGGGCGACCGAGCCCGAGGCTGCGGTTGTTGGTGACGACCAGCGCGAGGTCGGCGCGCGCCTCGTCGACGGTGCCCAGCGCGGCCACCCAGGCGAGCGCGAGGCACGCGAGGGCCATGCGCGGGATGCGGCGCGAGGTGCCGGTGGTGACTCGGAGGGCGAGGTCGGGGGCACGGCGAGAGGGAAAGGGAGCGGTCACGGGTGCCTCGAGGGGGCGGGAGGATCGAGGTGCAGGGAGAGGC
>JAEUKJ010000055.1 GCA_016792665.1 Deltaproteobacteria bacterium
GTACAGCATCGTCACCGACTCGATGCCCAGGCCCTTGGCCTCGCGCACCGCGTCGATGGCGGTGTTGCCGCCTCCGACCACCACGCAGCTCTTGATCTTCGAGAGGTCGAGCTTCTCGAGCTTCATGCGCTCGATCCAGTCGACCGCGCCGATCACGCCAGGGAGGTCTTCGCCCGGAACGCCGAGCGCGGAGTCGGGCCCGAGGCCGGCGCCGAAGAACACCGCGTCGTGCGCCTGCTCGATCTGCTCGAGCGAGATGTCCGAGCCCACGTCCACGCCGAGCTTGACGTCGATGCCGCCGATGGCGAGCACCCAGTCCACCTCCTCCAGGCTCTTGTCTGCGCGCATCTTGTACGGGGCGACGCCGGTGGTGTTCAGCCCGCCGAGCGACTTGCGCTTCTCGTAGATGGTGGCTTTGTGGCCACGGCGCCGGAGCTCGTGGGCGCACGCCAAGCTGGCCGGGCCGCCGCCGATCAGGCCCACGGACTTGCCGCTGTCCGGCCCCGCCTCGAAGAAGCGCCAGCCCTTCTCGAAGGCCACGTCGGTCGCGTAGCGCTGGAGCTTGCCGATCTGGATCGGCGGGACGCCCATCTCGTTGTAGACGCAGTCGCCGACACACAGCACCTCGACCGGGCACACGCGTGCGCAGCTCATGCCCAGGATGTTCGAGTCGAAGATCGTCTTGGCCGACCCGCGCAGGTTGCCCGTCGCGATCTTGCGGATGAACTGCGGGATGTCGATGCCGGTCGGGCACGCCACGATGCACGGCGCATCGAGGCAGAAGAGACAGCGGTTGGCCTCGGTCACGGCCTGAACGGGCGTGAACGCGGGCTTGTAGTCCTCGAAGACGGCTTCGGCGCGGTCCGGGGGGAGGTTCTGGGTCATCGCGCTCCTCATGCGGGGTCGTGACGGTGAGACAAGGCAACGGACCCGAAGGTCGGGTCGTCATCGAAGGCCGTGCCCATGCCAGCGCAGCCCCGAGAGACCGACGATGCTATGTCGATTCCCGGGCCCGCGCAACGGCACCTCCAGCCGTCCTCCGCTCCGCGCTCACCCTGACGCCCGATGCCTCACGAAGAGCGGGTCGCGGTCGCACTGAGGCACGGGCCATGCCGCATAGCCCGTCGCGCGCACCGCGTCGGCCAGCGGCCGCGCCTCCTCCTTGAAGAAGCGCCGCAGGCTCTTGAGATCATCTTCGACCTCGGCCGCCTCCTTCCGTGCCGACGGCTTCTCCAACAACATCACCGCCAGCACCCCGAGCACGCTCGCATCCTCGCCGCGAAAGTACGCCGCCCACGCCGCGTCCCAGCCGTCGGGCAGCCGCCGCAACCCGTGCACGCGCGTCCGCTTCATGCGCGCCTTGGCGGCCGGCAGGTTCTCGGGGTGACCCACGCGCCGCAAGAGCCGCATCAACGCGTAGAACGCCTCGGCCGTCGTGTCGCGACTGCGATAGGCACCGTGCAGCTCGAACCCCGTCAGTTCCTCGGGCCGCGTCGTGTATGCGAAGCGCACCGCGTCCCTCACGCGCCCGATGCCGACCATCGGGTACAAGAAGTCGAAGGCCCCCGCGATGTTCAAGGGCGGCTTCAGCGCCTGGATGAGCCGCACCTCGGCCAGCGACGCCTCGAGATCGCTCGCGTGGACTTCCCAGGTCACGGCACTTGCCGCCTTCACGATCTTCCGCGGCTTCCTGCCCCGCTTGCCCGGCCCCGCGAGTCGATATTGCGAGAGCCGACGCCGCAGGTTCCGCGCCTTGCCGACGTACAGCACCGCGCCACTCGCATCGAGGAACCGATACACCCCGGGCTCGGCCGGCACCGACTCCAGCAGCTCGGGCCCGAACTTCTGATCGAAGCGTCGCACGACGTCGGTGTCCCCGCCTTCGATCGGCGCGTCAAGCCTCGGTTGGCCTCACCGCGCGACTTCGACTACAGTGCCCGCGTGCGTCCTCTCATCTCGGCCATCCTCGCGGTGCTCGGGCTCTCGACCTGGTCGGAGTCCGACGCCCTCGCAGCCCCTCCCGCCCGGCGCAACCCGAAAGAGTTCGCCACCCGCGACCCGGATGACGGCCCCGCCGCGGACGCACCGCGCGATGGCCCCTGGTCCCTCGAGCTCATCCTCGCCGCCTTGCCGAGCCAGGCCAAGAACCCCCAGTGCAACCGCGGCGTCGACTGCCTGACCCGCGCCAAGGCCTACTTCGGCGGCGCCATCCGCGGCCGCTTCGCGACGCCTGACGTCTCGCTCGACACGACGCTGGGCCTCACCGAGCTCATGGATCAAGAGGGGCTGCCGAGCGGCGGCTACCGCGCCCTCACCCTGCGCGTCGACCTCCAGATCGAGCTCGGCCGCCGTGCCGATCGCTTCGGCGCCGCCCTGCGCATCAGCCCGACCCTCGTCCACGCCTGGGCCGCCACCGGACACGCCACCCAGAGCGACATCCCCGGCTTCGGCCTCGTCCTCGGCACGACCCGACTCTGGGGCGAGGTCGGCCTCCCCACCCTACCGACCCCCTTCGACCCACGCCTCTTCCACCTCGCCATGGGCTTCGTGGTCGATCGCTGGTCGGGCACCGCGGGCTTCGGCTCCTTCGGCACCCTCGGCTACGCGCACAACACGACCGACAAGGCCTCGACCTCCTTCGGCGTCTACGGCGACGTCACCATGCGCGTCACCGACCGCTTCGACCTGCGCATCCAGGCCATCGTCACGAGCCCCTTCATGGTGTCCCTCGGCTTCGGCTGGCGCTTCCCCGAGTAGCAGGCCGCTGAAAGGCGGCCATCTGCGGCATCGCGCGGAGAGGGTCGTCGCTGCGACGTACCTTCCAGGTACGCCTCACTCCTCGCCTCTCCGGCTCCTTGCATCTGGCCACTCTTGAGCAGCCTGCCTTATCCTGCCGCTAGCCGGAGAAGTGATAGCAACTCTCAATTGTCGCCCCAGCCCAGGCGATAGCTCTGGTTGCAGTTGGTCGTGCCGCTGAACTTGTAGACCCGAACGTCGAGCCAGCCAGAGTCGTCGCCCGTGCAGTTGATCCCGAAGGCCCCGCTCGTGCAGCACACGTCGAGCTCCACCGCCTCGGCGGTCGTGCCCGAGGCCGCGCTGCGGCACCCCGGCAGCCCGTCCGGGCTCGTCACGCGCGTGCCCTTGTTGCACTCGAACTTGTAGTCGAGGGGGTTCGCCCCATTGGCGCACGAGAAGAAGACCTCGAGGTCGAGATCTGCGGTCGCCGGGATGTCGCTCAGCGTGACGTAGGGGTAGAAGTTGCAGCTGTCGTCGTTGCTCTTGTACCGATACCAGTCGACGTCGGACGACGTCGGCACGACGGTCGCGTTGAGCGTGCGCGCGTCGATGTCGTCGCAGTCCCCGACGTTCGGGATGTAGCTGCCGATACGCGCGTTGTTGGGCTCGTAGACGTCGACCACGGGATTGCCCACGCACTGCCCGCTGAGGCAGCTGTCGGCGCTCGTGCAGCTGTCCGCGTCGTTGCAGCTGACCCCGTTGTTGAAGGACCAGCTCGTGGTCGACTGCGCGGTGTTGCAGCGGTAGCAGACGTTGCCGGGCTGGGTCGCCGCGTTGCCGTAGCAGCTGTTGTTGATGAGGCAGTTCCCGGCGTTGAGCGGGTAGCTGCAGCCGCCCGCGCCGTTGCAGACGTCGCTCGTGCACGTGAGGTTGTCGTTGCACGAGTAGGCCGTGCCGACACACGTCCCGGCCACGCACTTGTCGGTGTGCGTGCAGCTCTGCCCGTCGTTGCACGAGGCCCCGCTGTTGGGGCTCCACGCGGTCGTCGACACCGCCGGCAGGCACTGCTCGCACGGGTTCTG
>JAEUKJ010000069.1 GCA_016792665.1 Deltaproteobacteria bacterium
AAGAACCAGATCCAGGACGTGTCGCTGGTCGCCGAGCCGGGCCAGACGATTGCGCTCGTCGGCCCGACGGGGGCCGGCAAGACGACGCTCGTGAACCTCATCGGACGCTTCTACGAGGTCTCACGCGGGTCGGTGCGCATCGACGGGCACGACATCCGCGAGGTCACGCGCGAGAGCCTGCGTCGTCAGATGGGCGTCGTGCTCCAGGACGCGTTCCTGTTCTCGGGCACCATCGCGGACAATATCCGCTACGGGCGCCTCGACGCGACCGACGCCGAGGTCGAGGCGGCAGCCCGCGCGGCCAACGCACACGACCTCATCCTGCGCCTCCCGGACGGCTATGCGACGGCACTCGGCGAGCGCGGCGGCAACCTCAGCCAGGGTCAGCGCCAGCTCCTCGGCATCGCGCGCGCTCTGCTCGCCGACCCGCGCATCCTCATCCTGGACGAGGCCACCGCCAGCGTCGACTCGCGCAGCGAGCAGCTCATCCAGACCGCGCTGAAGAAGCTGCTCACCGGCCGCACGGCCTTCGTCATCGCGCATCGCCTGTCGACCATCCGCGACGCCGACCTGGTCCTCGTCATGGACCAGGGCCAGATCGTCGAGCGCGGCACCCACGACGCCCTCATCGCGCAGGGCGGCCTCTACGCCGACCTCTACCGCCGCCAGTTCCGCGACACCTCGACCCCCGAAGACAAGGGGGCCTGACGCGCCCAAGGGCGCCCGCCCGCACGCCCCGATGTGCACTCCCAGACCGGGTTTCCTGTGCACGTCGGCCGGACATGCAGCTCCAAGACCGTATCCCGAGGTGCACGCCGGCCTCGACGTTCCTCGCAAACGCGGTCGCGTCGGCGTCCCAACGACGATTTCTGCAGCCCCCTCAAACCTGACACGCACCTGTCGCACGCCCCGACTATCACCTGGCAGCCGACCCGCCCTGGGTCGCGGAGACCGACCCATGAAGCTCTACTTCCACCCGATGTCCGGCAACTCGCGCCGCGTCCTGCTCGTCGCGACCCACCTCGACCTCCCCCTCGAGCGCGTCCTCGTCGACCTCACCAAGGGCGAGCAGCGCCTGCCCGCGCATCTCGGCAGGAACCCCAACGGCCGCGTGCCGGTGTTGGACGACGACGGCTTCGTCCTGTGGGAGTCGCGCGCCATCATGCAGTACCTCTGCGACAAGACGCCGGGGCAGACGCTGCTGCCGCCGTCCAGCGACGCGCAGGGCCGCGCCGAGGTCAACCGCTGGCTGTCATGGTGCACGGCCCACATGGCGCCCGCCAACGCGCTCCTCGTGCAGGAGAACTTCGTCAAGGGCCTCACCGGCCGCGGCGCCCCGGACCCCGTCGAGGTCGCCCGCGGCGAGGCGCTCTTCCACGCCTCGGCCAAGGTCCTCGACACCCACCTCGCCGACAGGACCTGGGTCGCCCTGGACCGCGTGACGCTGGCCGACTACTCGCTCGCCGCCGGCTTCGCCCTGGCCGGCCCGGCCCGCTTCCCCATCGGCGACTACGTGCATTTGCGTGCCTGGCTCCAGCGCGTGGAAGCCCTCGACGCCTGGCAGCGCACGACCCCTCAGCGCTGAGCCACCGACGCTCGCCGTGCCGGGGTCGGTGCCGCCGGGCCGCGTCAGTCGACGTGCTCGATCGCGTCGGGCACCGCGACCCAGGGATGTTTCCGAGCCTCCTGGACCGAGACGACGGGGCCCGAGAAAGCTCGGGCTGCGTTCACCAGGGGTTTTCCTGGTTGCGCTGGATCTGCTCGCGCGCGGCCTCGCGCTGCACCTTCGAGGTCAGCGCCGGGTCCTGGTCGGGGGTCGTGAAGCGTTGGTCGCAGACCTCCCAAGAGCCCGCGTCGAGGAGGGACTCGCGGGTCGACTTCAGGTCGCGACCGGTGTCCTTCGAGACCGCGCGGATGATCGTCCCGCTCGCCGCGTCGACCCACGTCTCGTAGAAGCGACGCTCGACGAACTTGCCGTCCTGGTCGCACCAGAAGTAGGGCGCCACGGCCTGGTTGCCGCCGCGGCGCGCGAGGCGGGCCGTGTAGCCTTCGACCTCGGGGTGGCCATCGGGCACGCAGCTCGCCCCGTTCTCCGGGAAGCTGATCTCGTCGGCCAGCCAGAAGCCGCCGCCGTCCGCGAAGACCAGCATGCAGGTGACCTTCCAGTCGTCGCCGTTGGGACCGAACGCCCTGCACGGGAACAGCAGCGGGGCCTTGTCGTCGGGCTGCACGCCCGCGCCGTACTTGGCGAAGAGCTTCGCGCGCACCTCGGCGTCACTGCCCGGGACGGGGTCGGCGCCGAGCCAACGCCCCTTCGTCGCGGCCTCGACCAGCGAGGTCACCTTGGTCGCCGGGACCTTGCGGCGACCGAACGAGACCAGCTCGCACGGGAGATCGGTCAGCGGCAGCTCGCCCCCGGCGGGCGCCGGCGGATCACTCGGCGGGGTCGGTGCAGCCTGAGCGTCGGGCACGCTCGGTTGCGGCGACGGGGCTGGCGCGCTCGGTTCCGGCGACGGGGCTGGCACGCTCGGTTGCGGCGACGGGGCTGGCGCGCTCGGTTCCGGTCGAGGGGCGGGTTCCGGCGTGGCGGGCGCCTTGGTCTCGGGGGCCGCCTGCGACTGAGACACCGCGGGCGCGGGGGCTGGCGCGGGCTGCTTCGAGCAGGCCGAGGCGCCGAACGCGAAGGTGAGGAGCGATAGGCACGCCGTGGCGACTTCTGAAGGAGACTTCAACGGGCGAACTCCGGGACGCTGGGGAGCGTCCATCACCCCTTGAACACGTCGGGCCGTCAAGGGCCGCTGCGCCCGCGGTCCCGGGCCTGTTCCGAGAGACCGAGGCCCACAGGCTCTGGTGCGCCGCTGACGCTTGGTCTGACGGTTGGTGGCTCTACCTTGACGCGTCCACATCCAGCGCCCAATGTGGCCTCATGGAGATCGGCGTTCGAGAGCTGAAGCAGCGCTTGTCGGAGATGCTCGCGCGGGCCGCGGCTGGCGAGACGATCCGGGTCACCGACCGCGGGCGACCGAAGGCCATCTTGGGCCCGTTGCCCGAGACTTCAGGCCTCGACGCGGGGATCGACGCGGGTTGGATCACGCCCCCACGCGTTGAGACGCTACCGGCGCGGGTGGTGCCGGTCCGCGCGACGCAGACGACCGAGCAGAGTCTCATGGACGATCGGGGCCGGTGACCGCCCATGCTCTATGTGGACACCAGCGCCCTCCTCAAGCGCTACATCCTCGAAGCCGATAGCGCCGCGTGTGAACGACACCTCCAAGCGGACCATCTATGGGTCACCGCGCGCCACACGCTCGTCGAGGTCCGGCGAAACCTCTCGCGCCTCCTCTCGGACGCCCCGCGGCGAGACACCCTCGCGGCCTTCGACGCCGACTGGCAGCGCATGAATGTCGTCGAGCTCGACGCGGTGACGTGCGAGCGGGCGGCCGAGATCGCCATGATGACGGGCGCGCGCACGCTCGACGCTCTGCACCTCGCGGCCGCGCTTCGGGTCGGCGGCAGTGCGCTGTCGTTCTTGACCTACGACCTGCGTCAGGCGGTC
>JAEUKJ010000101.1 GCA_016792665.1 Deltaproteobacteria bacterium
CCACGGGGTGCTCCTGGACGAGGAGGTCGGCTTCCACCCGTACTCGACCTGGGCGCGAACGACCGACCACCACGCGCAGGCGCTCTTGTCCGCAGCGGGCTTCGACGGCCAGGTCACGACGCTCGGCCTGGTGCGCGCCTATGCGACGCGGCACGGACCCGGCCCGCTGCCGACCGAGGATGCCGCGCTCGCCGGCGCCCTGCCCGAGGCGCACAACCCCGAGGGGCCGTGGCAGGGCGCCTTTCGGGTCGGGTGGTACGACGCGGTCACGACCCGGTACGCGCTCGCCGCGTGCGCGCAGGTGGACGCCGTCGCGGTGAGCTGCCTGGACCGCGTGGCCGACCGGCCGACGGTGAAGGTCGCGACACGGTACGAGGTCGATGGGGCGATCGTGGACGCGCTGCCCGCGAGCGTCACGACCGAGGTGGTCATGCGCGCGCGGCCGCTCCTCGAGGACGTCGCGACCGAGGGGCTCGCCGAGCGCATCGCGACGTTGGCGAGTCGGCCCCTGGCGCTGAGCTCGCAGGGTCCGACGTGGTGCGACAAGACGCTGCACGGGACGTGGTCCGACGGTCGGTGAGCTCGCGGGGGTGTGCAGGTGGGTCAGCGCGGGACGCAGGTCTCGGTCGGCCGATCGCAGGTGAGGTCGACCGGGCAGTCGGCGTCTTTGCGGCAGGGGATGTGGCCCGAGACCGAGACGGGGACCGAGCGTGGGCTTGTGGCGAGGAGGTCGATGCAGCCTGCGACGGGACGTTGGACGACTTGCGAGTCGGCGCTGCGGCGGACGAGGCGGCCGCTCGGATAGCCGCTCACCCCCGAGGCGACGAGGGAGGCGAGGAGTGCGCGCGGCACCTGTCCGTGGCCGGTGTCGGCGAAGCGGCACTCGAGTGAGCGGGGGGCGTTGCCGTGCTGATCGATGAGCAGGGTGAGGACGACCTCGAGGGAGGGTGACGGCGTGGGAGGGGGCTCCCAGCGGACGTCGAGATCGGCAGGGTCGGCCCCGTCGGAGGCGACCTCCCATGGGCCGAGCGGGACCAGGGTCGGGATGGCCAGGGCATGCAGCGCGAGCGGCTCGGAGGCGCCGCCCGAGGAGCTCAGCGAGAGCGCGGCACCGGCGGCCCAGGGCGGGTTCGGGAGGCGCGTCTCGAAGTAGCTCATGCCCGGCTCGAGGGCGGTCATCGAGACCGGCGCGAGCAGCCCCTGGACGGTGACGACCCCGAGGTCGAGGGGCGTGGGATAGGCGATGCAGGCGCCGTCGAAGTCGCAGGTCTCGCCCGACTCGCAGGGTGGGTCGCAGAACGGGTTCCGCTTGGCGAGGAGGCGACAGTCACCGCGCTCCGAGTCGGGGACGACCTCGAGCACGGTGACCGGCACGACTCCATCGCTGACCGAGCCCTCGACGTAGGCGTAGTCGAGCGCGGCCGTGACCTGGAAGCCACCGAGCCGCGAGGCACGCGGGCACGGGCCGCGGAGCGTCGTGGGGTTGCTCGTGTCCGGGTCGAGCGTGTCGTTCGAGTCGGGGTCGAGCGTGTCGTTCGAGTCGGGGTCGAGCGTGTCGGCGTCGCGCGTGTCGGCGTCGCGCGTGTCGGCGTGGGTGTCAGGCGTCGCAGCGATGCGCTCGGACTCGGCGCAAGCCCCGACCACGGCGAGGACCGCGGCGAGGAGGGCGCGTGAGGCGCTCATGGCGCGGGCCACGCGACGGTCGCCTGCTTGCCGGGACGTCCGACATGCAGGCCGAAGACGCGCCCCTGCTCGCGCTCGAACACGTAGAGCGTGCGCGCGTCCCAGCCGCCGACGCCAGAGCCCCAGTGCAGGTTCGGCACCCACGACGAGGGGAGCTGTGCGGCGATGGTCGGCGTGCCGCTGACCCCATCGAACTTCCACACCACGCCGCGGACATATTCGGTGGCGTACACGTCCCCGCAGGCGTCGACGTTCACGCCGTCGAGGCCACCGCGGCTGTCGGCGAGCGTCGAGGGCGCGACGCAGAAGACGCCGCGGCTCGGATAGCCGAGCCCCGAGGGCAGTGACTCGGCCGCGAGGCACATGCCGAAGGTCGCGCTCGCGAGCTCGAAGGCGACACACGCTTCTCCGATGGCGAGGCCGGTGCACGCGGCCGAGTCGCTCACGGCGAGGTCGCAGACCACGCCCCAGCCGTAGTCGTTGCAGTGCGAGTCGTAGGTCTTCCCACCGATGAGGACCTCGCACCGATCTCCGTCGGCGTGCCCATCGCAAGCGGCCGCGAGCGGGTCGACACCGTTGGCCCTGGCCTCGCAACGCAGCGGCGCGGCTGCGCTCAGGCGCTGGCAGGTCCCATAGAGCGAGGCCAGCGTGAAGCAGGGCGCTCCGACCTCGAGGCCCGCGCACGTGTCGAGGGGCGGCGGCGGCGGGACGATATCGGGCAGGTGGGTCCAGAGGTAGGGCGTCCCCCAGAGGCCGCTCGCGTCCTTGTCGATGGCGGTGATGGTGCCACCGCCGAAGCTGCCCACGTAGAGGCGTCGATAGCCGACGCCGAACGAGACGCCGTTCGGGTTGGCGAGGCCGTCGGCCAGGATCTCGAAGGTGCCGGTCTCGCTGTCGACGCGGCGCACGCGGCCCGCGTCCTGCTCGGCGACATAGATGAAGCCCTCGGGGTCGATGTCGAGCCCGTTCGGGTATTGGAGGCCGGCCAGGATGACGCGCTTACTGCCGTTCTTGCCGATGCGGAGCAGCGCGTTCAGGTCGGCCGCGGCGATGACGAGGTCGCCGTCGGGCAAGAAGGCGATGCCCGCGGCGAAGGTCGAGACGTTGGGGACGACGAGGTTGCCGAGGCCATCGGCGAGCTCGCGCAGCAGGTTCCCGGCGGCGTCGACGCTGTAGACGTACCCCGCGGCGTCGAAGGCGAAGTCCTCGGAGCCGGTGAAGCCGGTCAGCGTCTCGACGGGCAGCGGGAGCGGCGGGTCGCCCGCGCAGTCGTAGGGCTCGGTCGTGTCCACGGCGACGTCGGTGACCTCGGGGGCGACGTCGGGCTCGGAGAGGTCGGGGGTCGTGTCGGGCTCGGCGATCTCGGGCTCGGGCTCGGCGAGGTCGGGCAGCTCGGCGACGTCCTCGGGCGCCGTGTCAGGGCCGGGGTCCGTATCCTGGGACGCGGCGTCTTCGGTGTCGAGCGCGGGTGAGGTGTCGGGCTCGACCTCGCCCGAGGTGTCGACCTCGGCATCGATTGCCGTTTGATCTTCGGAACATGCAACGGTGACCGACACGCTCAGCAGCAGCGCCGCGCGGGCGAGGAAGGTCTGTGTGTATTCTGTCGAGGTGCGCATGGCGCCGTTCATCCTGAGGTCGACCCTCGCGACCGGGGTGCCTCCGCGAGGGCCGACACTATACGAGAGGTCGCCTCGCGATGCGTCATCGGAATTGCACTCGCCGGCAGCCTCGCGCCGCGAGGCCTTGTGCGAATTCGCATGCGGCGCGACGAGCGTTGGGCCAGCGGACCGGTCAGCGACGGCGGGCGCGCTCGACCCCGCGGCCGTGCGGCTTCTCACGCGAGGTGTGACGGTCGGTGCGGAGGCTCGCGGGAGAGGCCTCGCGCTTCTCGAGGCGCACGAGGAAGAAGCCGTCCCAGGTGTCGTCGGGCAGGACGCGCAGCGCGTGGTCGAGGCCGAAGAGCCCCGCCTGGAGGGCGGGCGCCGGGGTCATCGGGGGAAGCGTCATCGGCACCGTGACGACGCGACCTTCGAGCTCTTCGAGGACGTCCAGGACCACGCGCTCGTTCTCCTCGGGTGAGAAGGAGCACGTGCAATAGACCATGGTGCCGCCGACCCGCAGCGCCATGAGTGCCGAATGCAAGAGCGCCTTCTGCTTGTAGGCGCACTCGGCGACCTTGTGCGGGCTCCAGTGCGAGAACGAGTCGGGGTCGTCGGCGTCGAAGCGCGCCTCGGAGCTGCAGGGCGCATCGAGGAGGATCTTGTCGAAGCGCTCGGGCACGGCGTGGCCGACGCTGCGGCCGTCCTTCAGGAAGAGGCGCACGCCCGGGCGGGCCAGGGCGCCGAAGCGCGAGAGCACGCCCTGGAGCTTGAAGAAGCGGGGCTTCACGGCTTCGACCGCGGCGAGGTGGCCGCGACCTTTGGGGGCGTCGGCTGGCCCGGCGATACGCGCGGCGAGCTGGAGGGTCTTGCCGCCGGGGGCCGCGCACAGGTCGAGCACGTCGTCGTCGGGGCCGGGGTCGAGGGCGGCCGGGGGCAGGAGGCTTGACGGGCTGATGAGGTAGGCGGCGCCGCTGGTGACCGACGGCGAGCGCGAGAGCACGTCGGGCGGGAAGGCGTGGGCCAGGAGGGCGTCGTCGCGGAGCGGGGTGAGGCTCGCGCCGGGGTGCTGGGCGGCGAGCGCGGCGAGGGCGGCGCGCGTGTCGGCAGGGTCGGCGACGAGCGGGTTCAGCCAGAGCGCGGGGGCCTTGGCGACCGCGAACGAGGCCCAGGCGATCGCGTGATGGGAGGGAGGGAGGATCGCGGCGAGGCGCTGGACGAACTCGGCGGGGAGGCACGCGGCGTGCGGGTCGGCGAGCGGCGAGAGAGGTTCGGGGCCGGGGTCGGAGGCAGACATCGGGGCGCTGGTAGCACGGCGGGGGAATGGCGGCGACCCCGTCGTCGGTTGGGCCGCAGGTTCGGGCGGTGCGCGGCGTCACGCGCCAGTGCCTGCGCGATTCGCACGAGGCCTGGCGAGGCCGGACTGCCGGCGTGATTGGGGAGGGAGATGTCACGAGGGCGCCAAAGGGACCTGGCTGGTGGGGCGGCGCTCGTGGGGGCGGTGCTGGTGCTGGTCGTGGTGTCGCCGGCCCCGAGCAGCGTGCGCGAGGACGCGCGAGGCGAGGTGCATGCAAGGCGCGGGTCTCCCGAGGAACGGGGTGCATTCGATGCAGCTCCGCAGCGACGCGCGGGCGCCGCGACGCTGCCGACGCCTGCCGCGCGACCTCAGACGCACGTCGCCGAGCACGCACGCGGTCCG
>JAEUKJ010000764.1 GCA_016792665.1 Deltaproteobacteria bacterium
CGCGCTCGCCACCCGTCTCGCCGACCAGGGCGGCGTCGACGGCCTCGGCCGCGTCACGCTCTACGAGGGTCTGAAGCTCTACCACGACAAGGGCTGCGCGAGCTGCCACGACGATCCGAAAGTCCCCTCGCCGCGGTTGAAGGGCTACGGCTCGCTCGAGCGCGCGCTCGCCTTCCTCGACGCTCCCGACGGTGAGCGCTTCTTCAAGGGCACCCCGCTCGAAGGCCTCATGGAGCCGACCAAGCTCGGCAAAGACGACAACACCGCCGTCGCCAACTGGCTCATGGGCCGGCCCCAAGCGGCGGATCGCACCGAGCGCGCCAAGAAGCTCTTCGTCGACTCCGACTGCACGACCTGCCACAACGAGCCCGGCATGGACCCGCGCAAGAAGGGCTACGACCTGCGTATCGCCGGGCCCGATCTGGACGGCTGGCAGTCGTATGAGTGGACGCGCGATCTCCTGCGCAACGCCTCGCACCCCCGCTTCTTCGGCGGCAGCCTGGCCGACAAGGATCTCGAGAACGCGATGCCGGCCTACCCCGACCTCTCTCCCGACGAGCTCGATCTCCTGACGACCTGGCTCGTCGCAGGCGCGCCCGAGGCCCTCTGAGATCTCCCCCGACCGCGGCGGCCACGCCGCCCGCGGCGGCTCCGTTCGAGCGCCCTTACCGGTAGCGAAGCGCTCCGCTCGCCTCGGCGATCGCGCAGCGACGGTCAGGGCGACGTCGCGCGCGTGTCGCCGATCGGACCCACGGTTCCCGGAGACCCGACGAGGACCAGCGCCTGACCGGTCTTTCGAGACACGAGCAGCGACACCGAGCGCGTGTCCTCGTAGATCTCCCCTTCCAACGCTTCCGACGCTTCGGAACCGGTCGACGCGGCCGACCCGGCAGCCGGTGACGGGGCCGGACGGACGGCGCTGGCGTCGATCCGGCAAACGTCGGCCCGACACCGTTGCGAGAGGGTGACCCGGTCGCTCTCGCCCGGGCTTGGGAGGAGCGGCCACGACGTGCGCTCGCCCCGCGCCGTGAGCACGAGGGCACCGGGCTCGAGCCGGAGCACGGCCTCCGGGGCGACGCTCACCGTGTGGGAAGCGGCCAGGGGCAGCGTGGTGCGAGGCGCGCTCTCGACCGAGGGCAGCTCGAGCCCGAACTCGATCGGCCCGTCGTCTGTCGGCGCCGAAGGCGCTTGGCCGATCAACCACTGCGGCTCGTGCAGAGCGGCCTCACGTCGCAGGCTGTCCGACCAACGACCGTTGATCCACCCGCCCTCGAAGACGCGTCCCCAGACCTGGCGATAGCCCTTGTCCGAGCCCTGGTAGCCGTCGCCGGAGAACGGCGCCTCCATGGCCGCGTCGAGGCCGAGGGTCACGATGCCCGGGCCGTCGAGCGAGACCTGCCAACGCAGCGTGCGATGGTACGCGCGGCTGCCGCCGATCGGCCCCGAGCTCCCAGTGAGGGTCTCGTCGACCGCGAGCTCGAGAACGGCGACGCGTCCTCCGCGCCGATGGGCGACGACGGTGAGCGTCCGATGGTCGCCTTCACGCTCGGCCCCGTCGGTCACGAGGCTCGCCTCGTCGAGCGTCTCGCTCGCGACCTCGTCACCGTCCCGCACGAGGGCCACCCGGTCTTCGTCGATGTGCACGGAGAGGCCTTCGAGCCCGCGATCGAGCGCCCCCAGCGGTGTCGTGAGGGCCTCACTCGCCCGCCCCTTGACGACGCGTGGGCGCGTCGCGACGAGCCTCTCGCCAGGGCGCGGCACCTCGACCCAGCAGCGCGCCGTCTCCTGCTCGAGCGCGATCCGTCCCGCGCTCAGGGTGAGGCGGGTCCGCGGGGTCGTCGCGAAGCCGAGGTAGAACGGCGTTCCGCTCGCGCAAGGGCAGCTCGACGTTCCGCTGACCGCCTTGCCGGCTCCGGCCTGGGGCGAACGGCATCCGTCCGGGAGGCTCGGCGGTACCGGTGTGAGGTGCACCTCTTCGCCGCCAACCACGATGGTGAGCCACTCGGTGCCTCCCACCTTCACCACCGCGGTCGTGACGTCGACAAACCCGCTCAGGTCGATGCCGGGGCCGAAGCGGATGTGCGCGAGCGGAGCCTGGCTCGCCTCGGGCGTGACCCCATTACCCGCCTGAGTCTCACCGCTTGTGACGGCATCGCCCGCCCCATGCGCACCGCTTGCGACGGCATCAGCCCCATGCTCACCGCGTGTGACGGCATCGCCCGCCCCATGCGCACCGCTTGCGACGGCATCGGCCGCCCCATGCTCACCGCCTGCGACGGCATCGCTCGCCCCGCGCTCGGCCGTCGCGCACGCGCTCAACTCGGCCAACGTCAAGAACAGCCCAACGAAGTGGTGTCTCATGTCTCGGTCCATCCTGCGGAGGACGGCCAGCATGCTCGAACCCAAAAAAAGAGGTCGAGCCGTCTCGCCCGAGCTCCTCAGCCTCGGGCGCACGGGCCTCACCCGGTCTCGGCCCCGACGCGAGGGCCTCTCGCCGACCTCGGCCCCGGACGCAGAAAAGCCGGGAGAGGTCCCCCGGCTTTCCGAATTCATCCTGTCAGCGACCGCGCCGTCAGCTCAGCGCGCGCCGACGACGGACCGCGATCAGGCCGAGGCCGACGATACCTCCGAGGAGGCCCATTCCCGCGCCGCTCGAGCAGCTCAAGGTCTCGATGCCCTCGTCCTCGTCGAGCTCGTCGTCATCGCCGTCGAAGTCGCCGCCGCCCGCCGCACCCGGCGACGAGCCGAGCCCCGGGACGTCGCAGTAGAACGTGCCCGAGTTCACCTGGATGCAGCGCCACTCGACCGGCAGGGCCAGCGCGGTCTCGACCCGCACCGATCGGCCGCAGCGAGTCTGCCCGTCCGGCAGCGTCACGCAGCGCGTCGCCTCGTTCTCGAAGAACTGGCGCGGACCCCGCTGGGCCTCGCCCTTCTTCTGCAGGCAGACCTCCGGCGTGGGCCGACCGATCGTCACGATGATGCCCGCGTTCGCCACGCCGGCCCCGCCCAGGGCGAGGAAGGCGAACGTGGCGGACATGGCCAGGGTGATGCGGGTGAGCAAGCGCGAAAGCATCTTAGTTTCCGCCTTTTCGGGAAGCTGGTGAGGCCAACTCGACCGCTTGACGCGCGGTCGCCGGCAGGACGGCGAAAGCCAGAGCACCGGGGCTCGGCTCGTCGGTCGTCGGGAGAGAGTCCAGGAAGTCTTCGAACAGCTCGCCGATCTCGAGTGCGACCTCGGGATCGGTCCGCATCTCGGCCACCCAGAGGTAGGCCTTGCGGGTCTCGGGGGCCAGGCTTCGCGCCGTCGCGGCCGAGCGCAGGATGCGCAAGAGCTGCTCGCGGAAGCCGCGTCCATCATAGGGCTGCACCGCGACCGCCGCGGCTTCGGGCGACTCGGCCGCCGCGAAGAAGACCGAGAAGCGCTGGCTCCGCGTGCTCTCGGGACGGTTGGCCAGCGCCACCACCGACGAGAACAGCGACACCTCGGCCCGCTCGATGTGAGCCGCGATCGCCTGCCCATCGCCGATGCGCAGCTTCGCGCGGCCCGCCACCGGTGCCGCCCCACCATCTTGCAGGCGGCGCAGCACCAGGTCGCGGAGGTAGCTCGACATGCCTTCACGGCGCTCATAGAAGGCCGGCACCAGCTGGAACCCGCCACCCACATGGGCGGCGACCAGGCCGTGCTCGACCAGCACCTTCACGCGCTTCTCCAGCTTCTTCGCCTCGGTGGCGAGCTGGTCCGCGGCCGTCTCCACGCTGGTCGGCCCCGAGCCGATCGCCAGCAGGAGCTCCCACTCGTCGCGCACGAGCTCCCAGGCCAGCTCGTCCTTCACATGGAAGGGCGCGCGCTGGGGCGCGGCCTCGGCCTGCGAGGCAGGCGAAGCCAACACGTCAGTCGCGAGCATGCCCTTGGGCACCCCGTGACTGGCGGTCTCGGCGGGACGAGCACTCATGTCAGACGTCTCGCTGGAAGACGCGGTTGTAGAATGCCCAGGCGACGCTCTTGGTGGGGCGCATGAAGCCCTCCTCGCCGAAGTAGCGACGGAAGTCCGCCTGCGTGGAGGCCTGGGTCAGGAGCCACATCGCGGCCCGCTGCACGTCCTCCGCCTTGGTCATGATGTTGCGGTAGCTGCGCGGCACGCCGTCGATGCTCTCGACCACCTCGCGCAGCACCTCGACCTCGCGCCGCAGCACCTCGGGCGAGACGCCGTGCGTCGCCGCGAGCTGCTGGAGCAGCGTGCCCATCCCGTTCATTTCCGGCGCTTCGAACTGGCTCGCGACCAGGGCCGCGTCGTGCTGGCGCCGCGCCTCTTCGGTCTGGCCGAAGCTGCGCTCCAGGTAAGGCCGCACGTGCTCGCTCATCAGCTTCATCGGGAGGTCGCCCTCGGCGAGGACCTCGAACACGATGTCGCGCACCACGTCGCGCAGACGACGCACGCTCGCCAGGCTCGCCTCGCGCACCACCTCGGAGAGGTCGGCCTTCGCCTGGCGCGAGAAGCCCTGGCAATCACCGACGACCTGCTCTTCGACGAGGCCGCCGAAGAAGTGGTCGACGAGCTCCCAGATGTCCTCGTCGCGCTCGTGCAGGGGCTTGATGCGGATCGACGTCGCCGGTCGGCTGTCGAGAGCGCCCTGCTCCAGATCCTTGTCGCTCACCGCCAGGAGCAGCGCGTCGCCGCCGCGGTCTCGCAGCACCCGGGCGACCTGGCTCCGTCGTTCTTGATCGAGCTCACCGAAGCGCTCGAGCACCACCGTCCCGCCCGCGGCCTGGTCGATGACGCGATGCACCGCGAGGTCCACCCGCTCGCCGCCCCAGAGCTGGGGATCGTCGCAGCGGAAGCGGTGGAGGAGGTCACTGCGCCCAAGCGCCGCGCGCGCCACTTCGTGGGCCGCCTGCACGACCTTGTGCTTGCCGGTGCCGGGCTGGCCGATCACCTCGACGGCGTCGTGGCCCTGGCGCAACACGATCTTGGCCTTGAGGTCCTTGACGAGCCGCTCGCGCAGCCGCTGGCCGACGATACCTGCGCGGTCCAGCGCCGACACGACGAGACTGTCGAGCTGGCCCGGGGACCGCCCGGTCCGTCCATCGCCGTCCGCAGAAGGCCCGGCGAAGCCAGGCTGACTGCGGAGATCCAGATGGGGGGAGTCGATCATGAAACCTCCTCGGAAGGCCGTCCGCATCCGCCTGCGAGAGCGGCTCCGCGAACCTTGGGGGCCCGAGCACGTCACCACCGTCGAAGGCCTGGCAGAACCAAACTCCCCACGGGATGTTCACCCGCCGCGACC
>JAEUKJ010000156.1 GCA_016792665.1 Deltaproteobacteria bacterium
CCGTCCCAGCCGGTCATGTCGCCGTGGCCGAAGCCCGAGTTGTTCCAGCCCGCGAACGAGAACGGCTCACGCGGCACCGGCACGCCGATGTTGATGCCGCACATGCCGGCCTGGAAGCGCTCGATCGCGTAGCGCGCGGCGCCGCCGTCGCTCGTGAAGATGGCCGCCGCGTTGCCGTACGGGTTCCGGTTCTCGATGCGGAGCGCGTCGTCCAGGGTGTCGGCGCGGATGATCGACAGGGTGGGCCCGAAGATCTCTTCGCAGCCGGCCGGCATCTCGGGCGTGACGTAGTCCATGATGGTCGGGCCGACCCAGTTGCCGCCGCCCGGGCCGCGCTGCCCGCGCCCATCGACGAGGATCTTGGCGCCCATCTGCTCGGCCTGCGTGATCATGCGCTCGATGCGCTCCACCGCGGCGGGATCGATGACCGGTCCCACGTCCTTGCCCAGGACCAGGCCCTTGGTGATCTCCACGATGCGATCGACGAAGCGCTGCGTGTCACCGACCGCGATGAGGGTCGAGGCGGCCATGCAGCGCTGACCCGCACACCCGAAGGCCGAGGCCGGGATGTTCGAGGTCGCCAGATCGAAGTCCGCGTCGTTCAAGAGCACGAGGTGGTTCTTCGCGCCGCCGAGCGCCAGCACGCGCTTGCCGCTGGCCGCGCCGCGCTCGTAGACGAGCTTGGCGATCTTGGTCGAACCGACGAAGCCGATGGCCTTGATGTCGGGGTGGTCGCAGATCGCCTCGACCGTGGGCTTGCCACCGTTGACGATGTTGAAGACGCCATCGGGCAGGCCCGCGGCCTTCAGCATGTGGGCCAGCTTGAAGGCGCCGTAGGGGACCTTCTCGGACGGCTTCAGCACGAAGGCGTTACCCGCGACGAGCGCCTGCGGCATCATCCAGAGCGGCACCATCGTCGGGAAGTTGAACGGCACGATGCCAGCCACGACGCCCAGCGGCTCGTAGCTCACCTGGCAGCTCACGCCGCGCGAGACGTCCATCGTCTGGCCGGGCAGGTTCGCGCACGCGATGCCGTACTCGATGCACTCGATGCCCTTTTCGACCTCGGCCTTGGCCTCGGGGAAGATCTTGCCGTTCTCGTGCGAGACGAGCCACGACAGCTCCTCGATGTTGTCCTCCATGATGCGCTTCAGGCGGAAGAGGACCTGCACGCGCTCTTTGATCGGCGTCTGGCGCCACGCGGGGAAGGCCGCCTTGGCCGCCGCCACCGCCGCCGCGACGTCCTCGTGCCCGGAGTCCGGCGCCGTGCCGATGACCTGCCCGTGGCGCGGGTTGTCGATCGGGAAGGTCGCGCCCGACTGCGCCCCGACCCACTCGCCGCCGATCCAGTTCTTCGTGTCCACGTAGGACGCGTGCTCGTAGCCCTTCGCCTCGAAGCGCGGGCCGGTCTGGGAAACGGTCGATGAGAGTGCGGGGGTCACGGACATGGGAACCTCCATAAGGGTCGGTCGGAGCCGCGCGAAACGAGCGCTGCGTCACGAGGCGCGCGGGTGTAACGCCGCGTCGAATCGAAGTCAAAGGACGGGCAAGGATCGCGACCGGGGCGCGGCGACCCGCGTCGGGACCGCCTGGCGCGCGGCCATGCGCCCGATCGTGCAAGGGTTTCGCGATCGGATTGAACCAACGGCGGGGGCGGCGGCGTTCAGGTCGCCGAGACGACGCAGATCCGGTATCCTCTCGGGTCTGCGCGCCCTCGCCGGGCGCAACACCTGGCGCGACATCCCTCCTCTCGGGAGAACCTCTTGGGCTGGTTCGGGCTCCGAACGAAGCGAGACGCCGAGCGCGACTTCATGGAGCGCGTCTTCGTCCACTGGGACGGGATGTACCGCTATGCCCTGCGGCTCACCGGCAGCGAGTCCGAAGCGCACGACCTCGTGCAGGAAGCGATGACCAAGGCCCTCCAACACTTCGACCGCGTCCGCCCCGAGACCAACTATCGGGCGTGGGTCTACACGATCGTCCGCAACACGTTCGTGTCGCGGGTGCGCAAGGGGGACCGCATCTCGCTGGTCGAGGACATCGACCTCCACGCGGCCGAGCCCGAGGCCCCGACCGGCTCGGTGATGGAGGTCCTCGGCCAGGACCGATTCAAGGAAGGGTTCGAGGACGAGGTCCTCGCGGCCCTGCAACAGCTCCCCGAGGTCCAGCGGACGGCGGTCGTCCTCTGCGACATCGAGGGGCTCGACTACGAGGCCATCGCACACGTGCTCGACTGCCCGGTCGGCACGGTGCGAAGCCGCATCCATCACGCGCGCAAGCGGTTGAAGCAGGTGCTCGCAGGCTACGCACAGCGCCGGGGATACAGCCATGTCGAAAACCAGTGACGACGGCCTGAGGCCACACCTCTCGGCGCTCGTCGACGGCGAGCTCGAGCCGTTGGAGGCCATCGCGCTCCAGCAGCGGGTTCGCCAGTCTCCGGGCCTCGATTCCGAGTATCGCGAGATCGAGCGGCTGAAGCTCGCGGTCCACCTCGCTGGCACGCGCGACCGCCCGCCGGTCGGCCTGGGCGAGGTCCTGGAAGCGCGATGCCGTGCGCACTTCACCACCGCCAGCGAGCGCGGCGGGTGGCGCTGGATGTTGCCGGCCGGGGCGATGGCGGCGGTGGCGCTGGGCGCGACCCTGTTGATCGTCCAGACCGGTCAGAACGATCCGACCGGCGCGTCGGGCGAGACGCACCTCGAGGCGGCCGCGCGTGGGGTCGGCGTCGAGGCCGTCGCCATGAGCGCGCGCGACACCAGCGACCGCGTGCTCGGGCGCCTCGTCGACTTCCACCGCGAGAGCAGCTCGCCGATGGTGCTGGCCGACCTCACCAGCAGCGGGGCCCTGGTCGCCGTCGAGCGCGTGCCGGACAGCTTCATCGCCCCCGAAGGGCAGCGCCCGCAGCTCATGCAGGTCAGCTACATGGGGTGCAACGAGCGCGTGGGAGGCTCGACCCTGGCCGTGTTGCGGGCCGATCGCGTGGACCTCCCGCAGCGCATCGACAACGCCCTGGACGCGAGCGGCGTCTACGTCGACACGATCGGCGGCGTGCAGATCCGCGTCTCCGTGAGCGGCGACAAGATCTTCATCCTGCTCTCTGGCGAGGGGCAGTCCCGCTCCGTCAGCCCGATCTGAGGCTCAGGGACGCCGCAGCAAATCGGCCAGCGTGGCCGCGATGCGGCGCTCGACCAGCCCGTCCCAGAGCGGACCGAAGGCGATGTGGAGCTGACAGTCCGGGTCGTGTGCGACCTGGGCCGTGACGAGTCGCGCGCGCTCGGCGGGCGTGAGCATGAAGTCGAGCAGCGCCCCGACCCCGAAGCCCGCCAGCACCAAGGCCTTCACCGAGGCCAGGCTCGACGCGATCGCGAAGGTGCCGGCCCCCGATGGGCGTGAGCTCTGGTGCGGGCTCGCGCTGTGCTCTTTGTCGACGAGCGTCGGCTGGCCGCGGTGGCTCTCGAGCTGGATGAGAGGAAAGGCGTGGAGCGCGGCCTCGTCGGTGACCTCGGCCAGGGTCGGGAAGCGCTCGGCGAGGCCATGGAAGACCAGCTCGTAGCGCCCGATGGGGAGTGTCCTCTCGACCGGCGGCTCCCCCGAAAAGGCAACGATCGCCAGGTCCAAGAGGCCATCGCCGAGCCGTCGCAAGAGCTCAGCGGTGCGGGCCGAGTAGAGCTTCACCTCGAGCTCGGGGTAGCGATCGCGCAGGCCCGCCAGCGCGTTCGGCAAGAGGAAGGTCGCGACCGAGTCGACGGTCCCGATGCGCACGTCGTGGTAGCGGCGCTGCCCGACCTTCACGAGGTCGCGACGCAGCGCCACGGCCTCGTCGATCATCGCGCGCGCCCTCGGCACCAGCGCGCGCCCGGTCGCATTCAGCGCCACGGCGCGGCCCGAGCGGTCGAAGAGGGAGACCCCGAGCGAGTCCTCGAGCAGCTTCAAGGTGCGCGAGACCGCGGGCTGGGTCATGTGGAGCGCTTTGGCCGCGGCGGTGACCGTGCCGTGATCGGCCACCGCGAGGAACGCTTCGACGTGATCGAGGTCGAGGTACATGGTTGGCCAATCGATCGCACGCCCGTCGCGCGATTGCATCTCATACGTTAGGCTCACGCGACGCCATGCGCACGCCCATCAACGAGCACCCTTCCGGCTCACCATCGAACACGCCCGCCGAGTCGGCGCGCGTGACGACAGCTTCGGCCGAACGCATCGCCCCGACCGATGAGGCCGCCGTGCACGCGCACCTGCGTCGCCTGTACAGCTCGGGCTGGTTCATCGGTCCCCTGGGAAACCTGGCCGCGGCCCTGACCTTCTGGCTCACCAGCCAGCGCTTCTCGCAGGCGGCGACGCGTGGGCGCTTCGTGGGGTGGTTCGTCCTCGTCGGGCTCGCCGCAGTGATCGAGACCGCTGCCTTCGTCACCTCGCGTCGTGACCGACCGGGGGCCCGGGCGATCCCGCTGCTGGCGGTCATCGGGTACTTCACGGCTGGCGTTGGCTGGGGCGTCCTGCTCTGGCTCGACCTCGAGGCCGCGGCCGAGGGTCCTTATCTCTGGCTCTCGCTTGCCTTCCTCTTCGCGCTCACCGCGGGCGTCACCGGTGGCCTCATCGGCATCACCGAGCTCGGGTTGGCGGCGCTGGTGCCGATGTGGGGGCTGTCTTTCGGCGCGCTCCTGTTCATCGAGGAGTGGCTCGTCGCCGGCGCGGTCATCGTCTTCGTCGTCCTCGTGATCCCTCACCTCCTGCACACCAACAAGCTCGTCCTCGAGCTCGTCCAGCTCCGCGCGCGCACCGCCCGCCGCACCGCCGCGCTGGCTTGGGAGGCGCATCACGACGGCCTCACCGGGCTCAGCAACCGCAGCGCCTTGATGACCCGCATCGACGCACGCATCGACGCGGAAGAGGCCTCGGCCTGCCAGACCCTGACCGGCCTCTACGTCGATCTCGACCTCTTCAAAGAGGTCAACGACCGCCTCGGACACAAGGTCGGCGACGCCGTCCTGGTCGAGGTCGCCGATCGCCTGCGCCGCTCCTTCCCGAGCGACCTGGTCGCGCGTCTGGGCGGCGACGAGTTCTTCGTCCTCCTCGCCTCGAGCCCGTCGGCGACCGAGCTCGACGCGCTCGCGCGCCGCGCCATCAGCGCGATGGAAGAACCGATGACCATCGGCGCCGAGAACGTCCGCGTCTCGGCCAGCATCGGGGTGACCTCGCTCGCACGTGAGCACGCCACGGCCGAGATCCTCCTCGACCAGGCGGACTCGGCCCTCTACGAAGCCAAGCGCGCCGGCGGCGCCCACGCCGTCCGCTTCGATCCGCACGTCCACGAGCACACCATGAGCGAGGTCGCGCTGGCCCGGACGCTCAGGCACGCGATCGCCGGTGGGCAGATCCGGGTCGAGGCCCAGCCGATCGTCGACCTCGCGGACGGTCGCACCGAGGGCTTCGAGCTGCTCGCCCGCTGGCGCCTCGACGATGGCACCGATGTGCCGCCGGCCGTCTTCCTGCCGCTGGCGGAGTCGCTCGGACTCGCCGCGGAGATCGACCGCCAGGTCCTGCGCACTGCCGCGACCACCCTGGCGCGCTGGGGCCGTGAGCCCGATCTCGCGGCCCTGTCCATCACCGTCAACATCGCGCCGACGGTGCGCGGCGAGAACGCGGAACACGTCCTCGCCGAGGTCCGCGCCTCCTTCGCCGACCTCGCCTTCGACCTTCGTCGCCTCACCCTCGACCTCGGCCGCGGTGACGCCCTGAGCCAGTCGCGCCACGCCTGCGAGGCGCTGCGCGGGCTCGGGGTCGACCTCGCCATCGACGACTTCGGCGGTGGTGGCCCGTCACTGGTCCAGCTCGCCGAGCTCCCGGTGACCACGGTGAAGCTCGACCGCGCCATCATCGCGCCGCTCGGGTCCGATGCGCGTGCGGACAAGGCACTGGTCGCGCTGCGTGACATCGCCTCGGCCTTCTCGCTGCGGGTGATCGCCGAGGGCGTCGAGACCGAGGCCCAGCGGGCCCGCCTGCTCGCGCTCGGGATCCGTCGCGGTCAGGGCAACCTCTTGTGTCCGCCCCTGCCGATCGCCGAGGCCGAGAGATGGCTACGCGATCCGCAGAACGTCGTGCGGAACCGGGCCGCCGACGGACCCGACCAGGACCGAGAGGCACGTGAGGGAGCCGGCCGCCTTGGCGAGCTCGCTCATGCCCAGGACGACGGGCTCGAAGCCGGCGGCGGCAACCCGCGCAAGGGTCTCGGGATAGCCGCCGGACAGTAGCACGCGAGTGCCGATCGCGACGGCGTTGGCGGCGTAGGCCTCGGCGCGCGGGATGGCGATCGTGCGCGCGGCGAGCCCGGGCAGCGTGAGGCCTTCGACGATGAGGACGGTCTCGGGGTCCAACGCCGAGGCGTGACACTTCAGATGGAGCACCTCGGGCGAGAGCGGCACCTCGACGACGCGGCCCCCTCGCGCGCGGACGAACGCGTCGAGGGCCGCGATGCCCTGGACGTTGGTGCGGTCGGAGCGCCCCACGTAGAAGGTCGCGCCGATGCGCAGGACGTCGCCCCCGTCGAGGGTCGCCAGCGGCGCCGATGTGGGCGACATGTGGACCAGCTCCAGGCCGAGCGCGCCGAGCGCATGCGCGACGGCGTCGACCTCGGCGCGACGTGACGGCGCACCGGGGAGCGTGATGAGGGCCGAGCCGTCGAAGACGACCGCGGTGTCTTCGACGAAGCAGGCGTCGGGCAGGTGCGGCTCGGGCGCGAGGGCGTGGACGGTGACCCCGGCATCGGCCAGCGCCGCGACATAGGCGGCGTGCTGCGCGAGGGTCAGCGCGAGGTCGATGGGCGGCACTCCGTCGACCTGCCCGAGCGCGCCGACGTAGGCCTCGGACGGGGGTCGCACGATGGCGAAGCGCGGCACGGCAGCGTCGGTCGGGGCGTGATTCGCAGCAGGAAGGGTGGGCATGGTCGACGCCTCAAAAGAGGACGGAGAAGCCGAGCTCGGGATAGAAGCTGCCGCAGTCGACCTCGCACGCGCTCACGATGTGCTCGTAGACGGCGCCGATGGCGATGAAGGTGATGCCGTCGCGGATGATGAGCCCCATGCGCGCGCCCAGGGTGTCCTGATCCTCGAAGCCGCCGGTGAAGAACCAGTGGCGATAGAAGACTCCGACGAAGGGATGGATCTCGGAGGACACCGGGAAGAGGACGCGGAAGGTCGGCCCGAGCTGGGCCGCGAAGGGGTCACGACCGAACTGCACCGCGCCGTCGACCCCGACCTCGACGTTGTCGGCGACGAAGTAGCCGTACTGGATCGCGATGGACAGGTTCCAGCGATCGACCGTGGACCCGAAGAGCCCGCCGCCGAGGCCGATGCGCGAGCGCCCCTGCGCGTACGGGCTCTCCTCGGCGAGCTGGCCCTCGGGCAGGAACTCGGAGGCGCGCGCGCTGGGTGTGACGGCGACGAGGACCAGGGCGACGAGCGGGGCGAGCCACGCGCGCAGCGATCGGTGCAGGGTCTCTTGGAGGTGGAGCATCGAAGTTCTCTTCGGGTCGCGAGGCTCAGTTCTCGGAGGCCCAATCGAAGGTCAGCGCGAGGCCGGCCTTGAGGTCGAGGCCGAGGTGCGGGCCGAAGCCCAACATGCTTCGCGGTCCCTTGTGAAGGAGCCAGTCGTAGCCGAGCTCCATGCGGTTCTGGCCGATGGTAACCGGCTGCGCCTCGAGCCAGATGCGGCTGCCCGGGAGGAAGCGCTGCATGTCGAAGAACTGGATCTTGCCGTAGTCCTCGGGGCGCTCCATCGACTCGGACCAGCCGTTCGCGCGGTCCATGAAGATGAGGTTGCGGAGGTTGGTCTGGATGAAGGTCAAGACCAGGCCTTGATCGACGTTGCCGAAGCGGACCGTCTCCGACGCGGGCACGTCGGGCAGGCCCCAGATGCGCGCGCGGCCGGTGTTGAGGAAGGTCGCCATGTCGAGGAGGTAGGGGCCGGAGACGCCGCCGAAGACCGTCTTCAGGCCCGCTTGCGGCGTGAAGTTGACGGAGATGGTGGCCAGCGGATCGCGATGCCCGACCGCGATGTCGCGCAGCGCGAGGTCGGAGGGCAGGACCGCGAACTCGAGCGCGGCCTTGGCCGTCTCGAGCCCGCCGTCGGCGGTGATGGCACCCTTCTTCAGGCGGAACTCGCGACCCATCGCACCCAGCAGCCCCTCGAGGACATCGATGCGCCCGTGCAGGTTCACCTGCTTGCCGACAATGGCGACATCCATGTCGCCTTTCAGCTTGATGTCGATCGGGATGTTGCCGGCCGAGACGCGAATAGGCTCGGGGATGTGCAGGTGGACGTCGAAGCCCGTCACAGGCGCCGGCGGCAGCGTCAGATCGGGCGCGGGGGGCAGCGCGTGGTCGGTCGGCGGGAGCATCGGCGCCTTGCCCGGCGGCAGGACGCCCGAGGGTCGATCGCGGTCGACGTAGACGACGTCGTCATAGGCCGGGAACTGCGGGTAGTGGGCGCGGATGAAGCGCTCGGGCGAGTCGAGGTCCATCGACTTCACGGTGACGTCGACCTGCTTGATGGGGTCGCCGAGCTTGGTGACGGCGACGTCCAGATCGAGGTCGAGCTCGGCCTCGGGCGTGTCGAAGCCGAGGCCCAGGACGAGCCAGTCCTTCAGCATGACGCGCAGCGCGGCGTCGGTCGGCTTGAGGTCGGTCCAGGCGACCTTGCCGCTCACATCGACCGTGCGGTCCTTGCGCTGCGGGTCTTCCTCGCGGAGGTGGATGGCCTTCAGCTCGAGGCCGGTCGGCGTGCTCTGGAGGACGACCTTGCCGTCTCGCAGGTGGCGATCGGTGTCGGGGACGTTGATGTCGAGGTCGCGAATCACGAGGTCACCCGTGACCGCGCTGCCCGGCAGGAGCCCGGGCTTGGCGGGGTCGCGTGAGCTGACGACGCGACCGTCCATCTTCCAGTCGAGGGTGCCCTTGAGCTCGAGGGGGCGGCCCGCGGTGAGCAGGGCCGGCATCACCCGCAGGAGGTCGACGGCATCGGCGCGCATGGCGAGGTCGATCGGCAGCGGCGCCGGCGTGGCGTTCGGGTCCTTCGGCTTGGCCAGGTCTTGGCGGGCGACCCCACCGCGGATCGTGATCTCACGCGCGGCTCCGAGCGCCAGCCCCCCCTCGGCGCGCTCGGCGGTGGCATCGACCTCGAAGGCGACGCGGCCCGGCGTGCCCGCCACCGTGTCGAAGCCATCCCAGGCGAAGGCGCCCTTGGCCGTCGGCGTGGCGATCGTGCCGCCCAGCACCAGCGCACCGCCGGTCTTGCCAGGCAGCTCGGGCAGCTTGGCGACGCTGGACAGCGCCGTGCGCAGCTCGGAGAGCGCGTGCTCGACGAGGCGGACCTCGCCGGAGAGAGGCGTCGCCATGAGGCGCGCGCGGTCCTTGGCGAGGCGCCGGAGCCCCTTGCCGGGCAGCGCCAGGCGCGCGTCGACGGCGAGCACGTCCAGGCCGGCGACGGCGACGTTCTGGGTGAGGCGGGTGTCGGCGTCGGTGATCGTTAGATGGCCATCGAACTTTGCCGGCGGAGCCGTGCCGACCACGAGGTCGTTGCCGGTGAGATCGATCTGGCCGCGCACGTCGTCGCCCTGGCCGGCGAGGGCCAGGTCGAACCCGAGCTTGCCGGCGAGCGCCTTCGATGCGAGCCCGAGGCCGTTGATGGCGGCGAGATCGATGCCGTTCGGTACGCGCATGGCCAGGGTCCAGGGCTTCGCGAGCGGATTCGGGAGGAGCGGCGAGCGGTCGAACGAGGCGGTCGTCTCGTGCTCGAGGAAGGGGCGCGCAGCCGAGTCGAGCCACAGCGACAGGGTCGAGGCGAGCGCGGTCGACCTGCCGTCGGGACGAAGCGACCCCTGGACCGTCACCTTCTGACGGGCGGGTGCCTGCTCGTAGCCCTTTCGGCGCAGGAAGCCGCCGTCGAGGCTCAGGTTCCAGGCGCCGGTCGGGCGCGCGGTCGAGCCGTGGATGTCGAGGTCGAAGGCGACCTTGCCGTCGGGGTCGACGATGGGCGGAGCCGGGTTGGGCGAGAGGGCGAGGAGGCGCCCGAGCGTGGTCTCGGGCAGGTTTGCCTTGATCGAGACGCGGCCACCGGGGGCGAGGCCGGCTTTGTCGCCGGGGTGGTCGGGCAGGTGGATCGGGGCCATGAGGTCGAAGGTCAAGAGCGGCTTCTTGGCGCCGCGATCGGTGAGGCCGAGACGCAGGTCGAGGTTCTTGTCGCGCAGGTTCATGTCGACCTTGGCGGTGAACGGGGCGCCCTGCTTCATGCGACCGCGCAGGGTCAGGAGGGTCTCGACGGTCGGGTTCTGGGGCGTGCCCTGGACGTGCAGGGTGCCACCGAGCTTGCCAGAGAGGCCACGCGTCGAGCGCTTGGCGAGGGCGGCGAGGCGACCGAGGTCCAGGTTGTCGACGTCGAGGACGAGGTTGATGACGTCGAGCTTGTTGGCGCCGGGGTTGGCTTCGTCCTTCGAGAGCTGGGCCTGGAGGCCGAGGCCCAGGGTGCCGCCGACGAGGTTGAGCGTCATCGAGGGCAGGTGGATCTGCTGCTGCCCGGAGGGCTTGCCGTCGGCGCCCAGCGGCTGGTCGATGCCGATCGTGACCGGGTCCTTCAGCGAGGTCTGGAAGGACCCGCGCTTGGCGTCGAGCTTCGAGACGGTCACGTCGACGTGGCGCTTCTCGAGGTCGAGGACGCTCTTGGTGTGGAGGTCGACGGCGAGGTCCTGGGCGGCATCGCGGACCTTCAGGTCGAAGTCCTGCACGAGGCCGTCGAGCAGCACGCTGAGGTCGACCGAGTCGATCTTCATGGTGCCGGTGTCGATCTGCCCGAGCTGGGCCCGGACGGTGCCCTTGGGCTGTGGATTCGGCCCCTCGGGGAGGGTCAGGTCGAGGTCGATGTCCATCTTGCCGACGTCGCGACCCGCGGCCTTGATGTCCTTGCCCTTGATGTGGCCGGTGAGCTTCGCGGTCTCGAGCGGGACCCGCGAGAGGTCGAGGCGTCCGTTGACGAGCAGGCTCGGCGCGGAGGCGGGGACGGGCTCGACCCCGGCGGGGGCCTCGGCCCCGGGGGCGGGAGGCGGCTTCAGGCGGCCGCTGACCCCGAGGTCGACGTCGATGTCGCCGGAGACCGGGGGCAGCGCGGCGAGCAGCACGCCGGCATCGCGCGCCTTCTGGATGGCGTCGCCGATGGCGGAGGTCATGCGCACGGTGGCGGCGAACTCGCGCGTGCCGCGGTCGAAGTTGCCATAGACGGTGGCGGTCTGACCGAAGGCCTCGAGGACCAGGCCGTCGAGGGTGACGAGGTTGCCCTCGGTCGAGGCGTCGATGGTCACGCTGTCGAGGGAGCGGCCCTTGACCGTAGTCTTGCCGACCTCGACGTGAAGCTTGGCCTTGTGCGCAGGCGGGAGGCCGACGAGGTCGAGGACCGCCTTGAAGCCCGTCTGGAGGTCGGGCCGGGTCGGGCTCGCGAGGAGCAGCGTCGTGTCGATCTTGTCGCCGGTGAGCTCGAGGTGGATGACCGGCTTCAGCAGGTCGCTCACGTCGGCCGTGCCGCTCAAGCCGAGGTTGCCACCCGCGGTCGCGACCTGGCCCGCGATGACCATGCGCTCGGCCGGGCCCTTCACGCTGGCGTCGAAGGCGACGTCGGAGGCGAGGACCTCTTTGCCGAGGAGGGTGTTGATGCCGGCCTTGTCGAGCTTGGCACCGACGAGCTCGAGGAGGTGCTCGCCCGGGCCGACCTTGATCTCGCCCGCGGGCGGGAGGTGCCCCTCGGCGTGCACCTTCGCGAGCGACAAGGGTCCGGCCGCGAGCCCGGCGAAGTCCATCGTCGCGAACTGGGTCTTCGGGTCGAGGTGGGCGACGAGCTTGCCGATGGCGACCGGGACCTGGGTCGCGCGGCCCTTGAGAGTGAGTGAGGCCTCGGTCGCGGCGGGCTCGAGCGCGACGTCGACGGTGCCGTTGTCGACCTTCGCCGTGAGCGTCGCCGAGAGCGGCAGCACGAGGTGAAGGGCCTCGCCGCGCGTGAGGTCGAGGGTGGCGCCGAGCTTGGTGAGGGCCACGTCGACCTTGCCTGCGGGCTGGTCCATGGCGAGTCGGCCGGCGACCACCACGTCGGTGAGCGCCAGGACGCTGCCGTCGGGGCGCTCGATGCGGACCTTCACGTCGTGGACGTCGAGGGCCTGGACGACGATCTGCTCGGGGAGCTTGGTCGGCTCCTTCTGCATGCGCCGGAGGTTGTTCGTGCCGTCGGGGAAGGCGACGAGGTCGAGGGCCAGGCCTTCGACGAGCAGCTTCTCGATGGTCAGCGGCTTCGAGAGGAGGCTGCCCCAGTCGAGGTCGACGAGCGCGTGTGACAGATGCAGGACGGTCTTGCCGCCCTTCTCTTTGATGTCGAGATCGAAGAGCTCGACGTCGCCGCCGAGCGCGTAGTCGATCCGGCCGAGGGTCACCTCGCCATCGTACTTCTTGGCGAGGGCACCCTCGACGATGCCGCGTGCGACGCTCTTGCCGGGACCGGTGTGGAAGAAGCCGATCGCCAGGCCGACGAGCAGGAGCAAGATCCCGAAGGTCCAGAGGACGCCCTTCAGGATGCGGCGCGGCAAGGACTTCCTGGGCTTGGTCGGCTTGCCCTCGGGCGGGGGCGAGAGGTCGTCCAGGACGATCTCGGACTCCGACTTCTCGAGGTAGGGGGCGGTCTTCTTCCTCCGCTTGGTCACCGGTCCGATGACCGCGTTCGGCTCCGACGGCTCCGACACGCCGCTGTCGGCGCGACCGCCACCGAGGACGTCGTCACTCATCGCGGGGACGGTGGTGGTCTTCGCGTCCTGCGCGACCACGCTCATGCCCGGCTCGGTCGCCTTCTTGATGTTCTTCGGGTCTTCAGTGGCCATCAGAATGCCTCCCCGATCCGAAGGAAGACCAGGGCCTGGTCGAGGTCGTCGTTGCCCGAGACCATCGCGTCGTCGGTGACGCGATAGGCGACATCCAGCGCGATCGGGATGTGCCAGAGGCGCACGCGCAGGCCGAGCCCGAAGGCCGCCTCGACCGCATCACCAAAGGGGTTCGCCCCCTGCCCCACCCCGCCGACGTCCGCGAAAGCGACCACACCGAACTGCTTGCGGAAGGGCAGCCACCGGAAGTCGATGCCGCCCTCGAAGAGGCTGCTCGCGCCGATGGGCAGCGAGCGACAGCGCGGGTTGCCGGCGGCGTCGTCGCCCGCGGCTCCACCACACCCGACCCCGTAGAGCGAGAGGCGCTGGGTCCCGAAGCCCCGCATGCCCCAGGCACCGCCGCCGAAGAGACGCAGCCCGACGGGCACGCCGCCGGCGGCACCATCGCGGAGGCCCTTCACCCAGCCGGCCTGGGCGCGGAGGCCGATGCCCATGTCGGCGTTCAGCTTCAGGAAGAAGCGGAGGTCGAGCTCGCCCTTGAACCAGGTGTGATCGCCCACGGGCGCAAGCGCCGCGCGCAGGGCGACGAGGTGGCCGTCGATGGCCTCGACCCCGTCGTTGCGCGTGTCCCAGACGAGCGACGCGCGCGCCTCGCCGGCGAGCGAGCCCTTGCCGGGATCGGCAGGCTCGGCCACGTCGTCGAAGGCGGTCGCCAGGGCCCCGAGCCCGACGCCCGCGTCCCAGCGGAGGCGCGGCTCGAGGTCGAAGAAGAGACCCGTGTCGATGAGGGTGCGGAGCCCGAGGCCGACCGAGGCGGTGCGCCAGTGGAAGCCGGGGAAGAGCTGCTCGTCGAAGGCCAGGGCCAGGCGGAGGTCGCCGGTGCGGCCGATGGTGCCGGGGCGCAGCCACTCGAGGCGGGCCGAGCCGTAGACTCCGAGCGGCTCGTCGACGTCGCCGCGCCAGCGGATGCCGTAGCCGGCCTGCCCCTCGAAGGCGAGGTGGTTCAGCTCGCCGAGCGCGTTGCGGAAGAGGAGGCGGGTGCCGACGTAGGGGTCGAAGCGCTCGGGGTCGAGGTTCGCGCCGAGCTTCAGGCGGACCTGGGTCGAGGGGGCTTCGGCGACCTCGATGCGCATGGCGAGGTCGGACGAGAGCGTGCGCGGCACGAGCTGTCCCTGCGCGTCGACCTGGGCCTGGGTGAGGACGCCGCCGGTGTCGGGGGGGATCCAGGTCTCGTAGGGCACGGCGCCCGCCTCGAACTCGGTGCCGACGCTGGGGAAGATGCGCGCGATGGCGAAGGCGCCGAGGTCCATCAGGTCGAGCTCGCGCTTGCGCAGGGTGTGGAGGTCGACCGGGTCTCCGACCTCGAAGCCGGCGCGGTCGAGGATGGCCTCTTTCGAGACGGCGTGGTTGCCGAAGACCTCGATCGAGCCGACCCGGGTCGCGGGCCCGTAGTCGACGAAGTAGACCCAGTCGACCTGCTTCGCGTCGCGGTCGACGAAGGCGCGACTGTAGACCTCGGCCCGGAGGAAGCCGGCGTCACGCAGGTGGTCGGCCAGGAAGTGACGCTGCACGCGATAGGTCTGGAGGTCCACGCCGTCGCCGACATGGAACGGCAGGAGGTGGGTGAGCGCGGCTTCGTGACCGGGCGGCGCGTTCTTGATGGCGATCGAGCGGACCTTGTAGCGCGGCCCCTCGGTGAGCTTCCAGGTGATGGTGGCGCTCTGGTCGGGCTCGTCGAAGGTGACCTCGGCCTTCTGGACCGACACGTCGAAGTAACCGAAGTTCTTCCAGAAAGCGTCGATGCGGCGGCGGTCTTCGGCCTGGCGCCAGGGGTTGTAGGGCTGGCCCGGGATGAGGAAGGCGTCGGCGCGCACCGAGAGCAGCTGCATGAGCGGCTTGGGTGACAGCGTGATGTCGTCGGGGAAGACGACCTTCTTGACCGAGTACTTCGACTCGCCCGGGAGCTCCGGCTTGACGAAGGGCGAGCAAGCCGAAAGGGCCACGCTCGCGGCGAGGATCAGGGTGCGTAGGGTCATTCGCCGGTCTCGGAAGGGCTCGGAAGTGCGCTCGGGGCGATGGTGCGCTACATTGTGCGCCCGGACGCGCCGAGTGTCGAGCGGTCCATGACAGAGGAGAGCATGTGCAAGACGAGTCGACGAAGCCTACGGCGGAGGCCTCGCCCTACAGGGCCGAGGATCGCGAGCGTTGGCGGAGGCTCCTCCTCGCCAAGGGACAGGAGATCGCGAAGAAGTTGGAGGACGTGCTGGCCGGCAAGGACGTGAGGTTGGAGGACCTCGGCCTGCAGATGACCGACAAAGAGAAGGAGCCGAAGGACAAGAAGCTGAGGCGCTTCCTGGACTTGCTGATGGCGCGCCTGAAGTTGGTCGACGACCCGAGCTTCGGCTGGGACGCCGAGCGTGGTGCCTTCCTGCCCGTTGCCGCCCTGGATGAGATGCCGTGGATCGACCTCGAGCCGAGAGCGGGATGAAGCGGTCCGCGGACGGCGTGCCGTGGGTGCCATGGTTGCACGGCGCGCTGTTCGCGGCGCTCTTGTCGGGTGGGACCGCGTGCGGGTCGAGCGCGCCCGAGACCCGGACGGACGAGGTGGTGCCGGCGAGCGAGGAGGCCGTGGCCTGGTTCGGAGTGCGCGGCACAAAGTGTGACGCTGTGTTGCCGGCCCTGGGGCTGGCGGCGGCGCTGCGTGAGGGGGCTGTGTCGCCCTGGCGGGTCGCGGATGAGACGACGTGGTGCACGGTCGGGCCGACCGAGGCGGGGGCCAACCTGCGCATCGACTCGGTGGCGCAGCGCGTGAGCGCGTCGCTCGAGCGCGCGGCGATTGCCTTTTATGTCGCGCGCGGGGCGTGGAGCTACACGGTGTTCGAGGGAGGAGAGCCGGTCTTGAGCCTGGAGTCGCACCTCGGGCGGCCGCTCTTGTCGGGCGACGCGGTGCGGGGGGCGGCGATCCTCGGGGTCGAGCTGGCGGTCGTGAGTGGCACGGCCGAGGCGGGGCAGGACCTGACGAAGCTCGGGCCGTTCGTGAAGCGGATCGGGGTGGCCGATCCCGGGGCCGACGCGCGCCGGGTCGAGGCGCGCACGGCGGCGGTGGCGGAGACGACGCGCACGGTCGAGCGGACGTTGTCGCGGATCCCGGCAGGCAGCTGGGCCGCGCTGCCGCCGCTGGGCGTCGTGTTGGTGAAGGCCGTCGAGCTGCGCAAGAAGGACGAGGAGGAGGTCCCGACGTACGTCATCGTCGACGACATGACGACGCTGGTGTTGCCCGTCGCGCGGGCCGAGGCGATGGGCATGCGTCCGGTCGCGTCGGTCGAGACCGCGAACAAGGTCTTGAAGCTCATCGACGATGGGGTCGACATCGACGACGCGACCTACGACGCGGGGCGGATGAAGCGCTGGCTCGATGCGATGCGCATCGGTGAGCTCGAGCGCATCGCGCAGGTCTTCGCGGGGCTCTGCGAGATCCAGGACAAGCGCAAGCTCGTGCAGGTCGAGGCCGGTCTCATGGAGACGAGCCGCGAGTGGTTGGCCGAAGAGATCGCAGCGGCCAAGCAGGTGCCGCTCGATGGGATCGACGCGAAGCTGCGCGACCTCTGCGACTGAAGCGGGTGACCCTCTCGGCCCACGGAATCGCGGGCGCGGGTGAGCCGTTCGCGCGCCGCTCTCGGGCCAGTCTGCTGAATCATCACGCGGGTCGGCGCAGGGGCGAGGGGACCTCATGTCGAAGATCGTCATCCTGACGTTGACGCTGGTCGCGTGCGCGCCGCGCTCCGAGTCGAGCGAGGCCCGACGCGAGGAACCTCCGACCTACCCCGACGACCAGATCGTCGCGGCCGCGCTCCAGAGCACGCGCGCCCTGACCCTCGAGAAAGAGGTCGCGCTCGATCCGCCCGAGGTCCGCGGTTGGCGGACGCTGGGCGACCTGGCGCGTGACGCGAAGTGGGAACTCGCGAGCTGCACGACCGATGAGTGCGCCGGATTGACGACGCGCCTGAGCGTGCCCGTCGCCGCCAAGGACCCTCTGGAGCTCACGCCGCATCGTCCCTACGGGTCGCCGTTCGTCGAGGTGCGGCTGCTGTCGGTCGACCTCCCCAAGCGCTGCGATTGGGTGCTGGTGGCCCGATCGAAAGACGGGTGGTTTGGACCGCTCGAGCTCGGTTCGTCGGCTCATGGATGTACGCGTCCGGTCGACCTCGTGCTCGTCGACGAGCTCGCGCCGCTATGGTTTCCGATCGCCACCCAGGCGCTCGACGGTGGTCTGCGCCTGGAGGGTCAGGGGGCGACCGAGGCGGGGTCGATGGACCTCGCGGGGTCGACGGGGCTCACGCGGGTGACGTACCTCTGTCGCGTCGGGGCGGCGGGACCGGACACGCTCGCGTGCGCGCGGGAAGAGGTCGTCGTGACGCCGGAGGTCACGTGGAAGTCGCTCGGCGAGGCTCGGCCCATCGCTCCGAGCTCGCCCTCGATGGCACCCGGCGACCTCGCGTCCGTCGGCGCGACGAAGGAAGCGTATTGGATCCTCGGCATGGCGCCGACCGAGGTCTTGCCGAGCTGGATGACCGCATCGGTGTGCCACGTGGAGACGGCGCTGGATCGGGACGAGCCGGTCGTCGTGACCTCGCGAGCGACGGGCTACTCGGTCAACTCCATCCGCGCGGGCCGCGCCCGCAAGCGCCTCTCCGTCTATGCGGACTACGCCAACGAGACGCTGGCGGTGCGGCGGGTCGAGCGCGTCGGCGACAGCGTCGTCGTCGCGGCCGAGCGCGTCGTCCAGGGGCCGGCGCAGGTCACGACCCGATGGGTAGACATCGTGAGAGTGGACCGGCGCTTTCGGCTCGCGACCGGGGTCACGCTCGAGGTGGGCGGCGAGCGGGTCGGCGGGTGGGAACGCGAGGTGGTGGTCGAGCCGGACGGCGTGCGCTTGTCGTCACGCGACGGGGCGCTGGCGTGGTTTCGCGGCACCGGGCGCTTCACGTGGGCCGAGCTGGAGCGGCAGATCCCGCGCTGGCAGAAGGCCTTTGGACGCGCCTGGGAAGCGAGCTTGCGCGACCCCGCAACGCGCAGGAAGAAGGCCGGCGATCGCGAAGAGATCGGAACCACGGTCGCGCTGCGGATGGTGCCCGGATTCATCGAGCCACTCGACGACGCGGTCATCGACGACGTGGCCACCGACTGAGCCCCGTCACTCGCCCACTCAGGCCGCGACCTTGCGGACGCGACGCAGCTCGAGCAGCTTCTTCGCGTATCGGTTCATCGCGTCGGCGAGCTGCTCGAAGCTGTCGAGCACGTAGAGGATCGGCTGGTAGTGATGGATCTCGAACGCCGTGTCGCACACGCGCTCGAGGTCGAAGGGGCGCCGGTCGACCTCGGGCGAGACCAGCGCATGATGCCCCTCGCCCTCGCTCGAGATGAGGCCCGAGCCGTAGAGCTTCAAGCGCCCGTCCTCGTGGATGAGACCGAACTCGACCGTGAACCAGAACAAGCGCGCGAGCCGCTCCGTGTGGACCGGGTCGTCGGTCGTGAGCGCGGCCTGCCCATAGATCTGGAGGAACTCTGCGAAGCTCGGGTCCGTGTGCAGCGGCACGTGCCCAAAGACGTCGTGGATGATGTCGGGCTCGGGCAGATAGTCCATCTGCGACTTCGGCCGCACCGTGATGGTCGTCGGGAACTGACGCTTCGCGAGGAACGCGAAGAAACACCGCGCAGGGATATAGCCCGGCACGGCATGCGACGACCAACCGGTCATCGGCGTGAGCAGTGCGTTGACCTCACCCAGACGCGGCACCTCGTCCCGCGACAGCGCGATGGCTTCGGCCCCGCGCAGGAACACGCGCGACCCCGAGTGCTCGAGCTGCGCCATCCGCTTGTCGAAGATGGTCCGCCACACCTCGTGATCTTCGGCGGTGTAGCGATCCCAGTGCTGAGCGATCTTCATCGCGTCGATGTCGAGCCGCTCCGCCGGGTACTCGGCCTGGGCGTTGGCGGCCTCCAGCGCGCGACGCGCCTCGTCCGACGCGATGACCGCCGACTGCAAGGCCCCCGTCCCGCTCATCTCGGTAGAGCCCATCGCGGGGTGAGTGTCGCGTCGGTGGGATCCAGACTTCGGGTTCATGGCCACCTCTCCATGGGGAGACGCCCTAGCAACAGCGCGGCCCAATGTCACGCGCAAGCAGGCCGCCAAACGGTACGCGCCAAGCCGCGTCGAGTCACCCGCGCAAACCGCCGCGTCCGATGACGCGCCGCGTCACGCGACCGCCGCCCGGATCTTGGCGCCGACCTCGGCCCCCTCGATCACCTGACCATGCGACACGATGAGGCGCGCCAGGCCCGGGGTCTCGGCCAGCCGCGCGAGGTGCGCCTTCAGCGCGCCAAGGTCCTTCACCCCGAAGAGACGCATGATCCGCGTCACCTTGAGCGCACCGGTCGAGCCGATGGCGCGCATGATGAAGCCCGAGAAGCCGGGCAAGTGGGGCTGGTTGAAGAGGGCGTCGTTCAAGAGCAGCGTCGCACGCGACCCGTGGCGGATGACGAACGCCATCTCGCCGATCTTGCACCCATCCAGCGGCTCACACGTGAGGGCCGGGTCCTTTGGCAAGAGCTCTGGCCCCCCGTCGATCGGCAGCGCAGCCTCGACCCCGCCCTTCGAACGCGGGTCGGCAATGACCACGAGGTCGGGATAGCGCTGCTTGAACGGCACCGCGTCCAGGCGATGAAAGTGGTTGGGCACGATGAGGAACGCCGGCTTGCCCCAGGCCTCGAGCGCGGCCATCGACGCGTCGTCCAGCGCGATGGCGTTGTGGATCACGAGGCGACCATCGGCGAGGCGAATGATCGTCATGCGCCGCCTGAGCGACATCTTGGGAAGGGCAGCCTCGACCGTACGCAGGTTGTCCTCCAGCGCGAGGACCGGATCATGAGGAAGGACCTTCCATCGAGTATGCCACTTGGGCTTCGGCGACTTCGACACGCGTGGCTCCGGGATCGGTGGGAGCCGGTCGTCGTCTCCGCGGCCGGCGGCGCGACCGTAACCGTGGACCGAGACGGCGGACAAGTCGTAAGGTGCGCCCATGGATGAGCGCCCACGCTTCTGCCCGAGCGGTCACGGGGTCTACGCGCCCGAGGCCGACCTGTGCGTCGACTGCGGCGCCCCCCTCGTGCTCGACCGCCGCGGCGAGGTCATCGGCGACGGCTGGTCGATCGACCGCCTCATCGGCCTCGGCGGCATGCGCTCGTCGGTGTGGCAGGCCTCCCGCAGCGAGGGCGACGAGGTCGAGGTCGCGGCCGTCAAGATCGCCGAGTGCGACCTCGAGGCCCCCGAGGCCCGCCGCCTCATCCACTCGGCCGCCATGGTCGAGGGCCTCCACCATCCCAACATCGTGCGGGTCTACTCCTACGGCGAGACCGAGGACAACGAGGCCTTCATGGTCATGGAGTTCCTCAAGGGGCGCACCCTGCTCCAGCTCCTCGAGCAGCGCGGCTCGCTCTCCCCGGGCCAGGCCGTCCACGTCGTGAGCGAGGTCCTGGTCGCCCTCCAGGCCATGCACGAGGCGGGCATCATCCATCGCGACATCAAGCCCGCCAACATCCACCTCACCTCGCGCGGAGGCTCTCCCTGGGAGGTCCGCCTCATCGACCTCGGCATCGCCAAGGCCACCCGCGAGCGCGCCCCCGACCGCCTCGACTTCGCGCGCGAGAGCCCCGGCTCGCAGGGCCCCATCATCGGCACCCCGGAGTACATGGCCCCCGAACAGGTGCTTGGCGCCGCGCTCGATGGGCGCGCTGACCTCTACGCGACAGGCATCGTCCTCTATCGACTCGTCACCGGCGAGCTCCCCTTCCAAGGACGCGACCGCGCCGACCTCTACGAACAACAGCTGCGCAAGCGACCGCCCCCGCCGCGCGCCCCAGACGGGTCGAGCGGCCTCCCAGTCGGCGTCGCGACCGCCGTCCTGACCGCTCTGGCCAAGCAGCCCATCGACCGCTTCCAGAGCGCCGAGAGCTTCCGGCTCGCCCTCGAGGAGTAGTCCTCGCGGCGCGCGTGACGCTCGGCCGTAAAATTCGGCGGAACCTTTTCGTCCCCTCGCTGTCGGCAGGTCTCGGACGGTGAGGGAGCCGCGAACGCTCGGGCTGCGAGAGAGATCACGCACGCATCCCGCGGCGGCTCGCACCCTCACGACGACTCCTTCGAGCGAAGGATGGCAGGGCTGCGCGCGCGGTGCGCGCGGCTCGTGGCGTCATCATGCAATCAGGCGGACGCGATGAGAACAGGGCTCGTGGTGGCGATGATCGGTGCGGTGCTCTTCATGGCGGGCGGTGTGGCCCTCCCGTGGCAGACCTTCGAGCTCGCCGAGGTGCAGGCCTCGGCACTCGCGCTCGGAGCCTTCGGCATGGCTTCCCTGGCCATCGCGGCTGGGGTCCTCGCGGTGGCCGCCTGGGGCCTCCAGACGGGGCATCGACGGCGCGCGGCCCGGCTCGCGGGCTACGGAGCACTCGCCCTCCTCGGGTGCGTGGCGCTCTCGGCGATGCACGCGACGATGGGGTTCGAGACCATGGCGCTCGAGACGGTGACCCGCGGATCGGGCTGGGCGATGGGCCTCTTCGGAGCGCTGGTCGCCCTGGGCGGCGCGGCGATGACGCGCCTCACGCTGCCGACCTGGGATGCCTCGACTCCACTCCTGAGGGTCACGGTGCTCGGGCCGGATGGGGTGGGCGGACAGAGCCTGCTCGCCGATCGGATCCTCTACGAGGCGCAGACCGTGCACGTCCGCGACCTGTTGCCGAGCACCGCGTCCACCCGCGCCACGGCGCGTGAGCTGCCGGTCATCGGCATCACCACCGAGGGCGACGCGAGCATCGTCGCCGGCGGCGCGGCGAAGGTGCGCGTGACGACAGCCGAGGCGGGCGAGAACGCGGTGGTCGAGGTGCGTGAGCGCGCATCCGGCGTGTCGCGGAAGGTCGCACTGCTCATCGGTGACCGCGCGGTGGTCGAGGTCGGAGACCTGTCGGTGGCCTGCGCGTGGGTGGCTCCGGCAGGCCTCGGCCGCGGCACCGAGACGCTGCAGCGCTCCGAGGTGTGGGCCTTCGGAGCGGCCAGCGCGGCGGGTCTCCTCATCTTGGCGGCGACCCCGGTGCTCGCGTGGAGTGAAGAGGCCAAGCGCGTGACCCCGTGCATGGAGGGACACTGCCCGGGCGTCGTCGCGGCGCAGAAGAAGGAAGAGAGCCTGACGACCATCGACCCGAGCGAGCCGACCCTCGACGACGCACCGCCCGAGACCTCCTCGAAGGCGGCCGGTGGCGAGGAGGGCAAGTTCGGTGACCCGACCATCACCGAGCCGCGCGAGACCCTCGTGCCGCGCGTCGATGGGCCGATGGTGAAGACGGTCGACCCGCGCAAGATCGGGCTGAACCAGCTCCTCACCGAGAAGCTCTCCGACACGCGCGTCGTCGCCGAGGTGCTGCGTGGCGACATGGCGGCGACCACCAACCGCATCGCCGCGGCGATGTCGGGCAGTGACGCGACCCTCGTGCTCGGCCCTGGCAATGGCGGGGTCGGCTTCCAAGGTGATGGCAAGGGCGGCCCGGGCGACGACGACGGCCGCATCCGCGGGCTGGGCCCGATCGACGACGGCGGCCCCGGCCCGAACGTGCGCGTCGCGCTTGGCCAGCCCCCGAAGCGCCGCGTCGGCACCATGGACATGGGCAAGCACAACGAGGTCGGCTACTGCAAGACGAGCAACATCCAGACGGTCGTGCGCCAGAAGGCCGGGGCCATCCGCGCCTGCTACGAGAAGCGCCTCCAGGTCAAAGACAGCCTCGCCGGCAAGCTCACGGTCCGCTGGAGCATCGGCCTCGAGGGCAAGGTCGAGTCGGCCACCGCGATGACCGACGGCCTCGGCGATCCCGAGACGACGCGCTGCGTCCTCGACTCGGTCCGCCGCATGCGCTTCGACGCCCCCGAGGGCGGGATGTGCGTGGTCCAGTGGCCCTTCGTCTTCAACAAGGGGTAGCGACCTGGCCGATGCGCGCCCATCTGCGGCGTCGCTCGTTCGGGCGCTTGTGCGGCGACCGTAGGGTCGCCTCCGCGCGCCCTTCACTCGCTCCTGGCATCTGGGCACGCCTCGGCCAGGTCGCCGGTGCTCCCCCGGCTACAGACTCGGTTGGATGACCCGGGCGAGCTTGCGGCCCGCCGCAGGAACGACCGAACGAGTGACGACGCAGACGGGCCCTTTTCAGCGCGCTCGTCAGAGGGAGCAGATGCCGATGCGCCACTTCTTGAGGTTGTCGTCATACCTCAGCTCGCACGGGGTCGGCATGCCGCCTTCGCTATTGTTGTGGACGAAGATGCGGACGAGCTTCGGCGACTCTTCGAGGACGCGATCGACCTTGTAGTAGGGCTTGGTCGGGTCCTCGAAGAGGAAGAGCTTCACCTTGCGGCGGCTCGCCGGGTAGTTGAGCTGGCGGCGCGAGATGAGCGCGTTTTCGATCTTCTGGTCCTCGTGCAGGAGCGACGCGAAGAGCTCCCAGCCCTTGGCCTCGTCAGGCTCCATCGACGCGACGAGCACCTGCTGGATGAGCCACTCGGGCGAGTCGGGCTTGGTCTCGCGGACGATCATGCCCGGGGTCATCGAGACCGCGGTGACCGGCGGATCGGGGATCGCCGGGATCGGCGCCGGGTCGCCCCCAGTGTCGCCGCTCGGCGCGGTGCCCGCATCGGCGACCGGGGCCTTGGCCGGCTCCGCAGGGGCCTTGGCCGGCTCCGCGGGGGCCTTCGTCTCGGGCTTCGGCTCCGGCTTGGCCTCGGGGGCCTTCGTCTCGGCGGCGGCCGGCTGGGGCGCGGGCTCGGCCTTCTTGTCGCAAGCGACCAGCGCGAAGGTCACGAGCAGCGGCAGGATCTTTGGGAAGACGTTGGCCATCGGGGTCTCCAAGGGTCGTGCGACGCGCGAATCGTGACGCGGCGCGTGGGCATTCGCAGTGGGCCTCTCGAAGCGAAGCTGCCTGGCGGGCTGCGATTGCGTGCGTCTCCATGGTTACCACGGGTGCGGCGTGCTCGTCATCCCCACCGGGGCCGCCGCCGCCAGGGCGTCGATCGCGCGCTCAGGGGTGGGTCGAGACCGCGCGCCCCAGGGCCTCGAGGCCGCGGTCGAAGTCCTTGCCGATGAACTTCTCCATGTTGAAGACCAGGGAGAAGAGCTTGCCGACGAAGGTGTTCTTGCCGCGCATCGTCCAGGTCACGCGCGTGCCCGCGTGGTCCGCGTCGAGCGTGAACTCGGTCGTGTTGACGGCCTTGAAGGGCGCCGTGAACTCGAGCTGCAGCGTCAGCTTGTGGGCAGGCTCGAGCCCGGTGATGGTCATCTGACCGGCACCTGCCTTGCGGTTTCCCTTCCATGCGTAGGTCGCACCCGGGCCGCGCGCGATCGGCCCATAGGTGCGCTGCAAGGCGGGGTCGAGGCCCTCCCAGGGGGACCAGCGCGTCCACCGCCGGAAGTCGTCGAGCTCGGCCATGATGGCCTCCGGCGTCGCGTCGAGGACGCGGCTCCGCCGATACTCGAAGGTGTCCGGCCGCAGCGCGGCGAGGATCACGACGACAGCGATGAGCCCGAAGACGATGGCGACGATGATCATGATGACCATCATATCATCGCCCTCGCGCCGTGTCTCGTCAGCCGTGCCCGGCCGCGAGCACGATGACCGTCGTCGTGTTGCGCCCCGCGAGGCGCAGCGGATCGCCCAGGACGACCGGGCCATCGAAAGTGACCGTTCCCGAGAAGGGCTCGCGCGTCGCGGCCGAGGAGGGCCGGTACTGGAACGAGCGGGTGCCCGCCGCATCGGGCACGCCGAGCTCGATGACCGAGCCGGTCGCCGTGAGCGCCAGGGCGGCGACGTGCGCGGTCGGCTCGACCTGGCCGACGAGGTCCATGTGGCGCGCCAGGACCTCGACCCCGAAGGCGAGCATCGCCTGCACGAGCTCGCGCGCGCGCTTGTCCCAGAGGGCCCGCTGGGCGGGGCTGGCGTCGGCGTGGGTCGGCTCGACCTCGAGCTCTTGCGGGAAGCGGCGCTCGATGGCGGCCTGCTCCCCCGGCTGGAGGAGCCCATAGAAGGTGAGCGCCTCGTGCAGCGCGTGCTGCTCGGCAGGCGTCGCTCTCGCGAAGCGATCTTCGGCATCACGCATGTCGGAGAGACGAACGGGAAACGGGAGCGCCTGAGTCATCGGAGACCTCGACATTGAAGGGCGGTCGGACCTTGCCATGGAACCACCCGCGAGGCGATGGCACCTTCGCGGTCACCGATGGTCCGTTTTTGGCCACACCCCGCAGAGCCGCGCCGCTGGCTCAGCGCGTGAGCTCGGCCCAGCCCACGCGCAGCCCGAAGGCGAGCCCCTCGGTCGGCCATGCCGCACTCGGTCGCGTCGGCGCGGCGACCCACGCGAGGTCGACGCCGACCAGCAGCCCCGAGGGCCACACGCCCTGCCACGCGAGCGTCAGCGGCGCGCCACGGATCGCCGGCTCACGCGAGGCGATATGCAGCGGCTGCATGCGCAGGGCCCATGCGAATGCATGGGGTTCATGCTCTCGGGCGCGCAGCTCGAAGACGGTCGACAGGGTCCGGTTCGCGACGAGCGCGTCGCGGCGGTCCTCGATCCCGAAGGCCACCACGAAGGTCGTCTCGGCGTCGATCGCGACCGCGACGCCGAGGTCGAAGCGACCGAGCCACGTCGGCCCCTGCCCGTCCACCCCGAGCGCGACCGAAGCCCCGACCGCGAGATGATTGCGTCGCGCCCAGCGCGCCCCGAGCTCGACGGCCGCATAGGGCGCGGCCGACGCTCGCGGCGAGCGCTCGGGATGGGTCAGCGTCCCGGGCAGGGATGCCCCGAGCAGCAGGCTCGCGCTGCGGAGGAGCGACGACTCGACCGGGGCGTCCAAGGCCTTGCTGGCCGGTGGCGGGTGCAGCGTGCGGGCCTTGGCCAGGGCCTCGATGAGCGGCGTCACCGCGTCGAGCCAGGTGCGTGGGTCGCGCTCGGGATCGACGGCGATGCGCAAATCGAGCAACGCGTCCGCGGTCTCGCGGCAGATCATGTACGACCGATAGCGCCCCAGTCGCCGCCCGAGCACGCCCTGCCAGCCCGCGAGTGCCGGAAGGGTGGCCGGGTCCAGGGCGTCTGCCCGCCAGGGGCCGGCGAGCAGGGCGCGAAAGAGGCGCGGGCAGTCGGCGATCGTCGCGCGCGGATGACGACGCACGCTGACCTGTACCTCGGGATAGGCCGGGACCTCGCGCACGAGCGCGTCGAAGTCCCGCTCGGGGCGACGCTCGGCGACGTGCCAGCGTGCGCGCTCGTCGGGGCGGGTCAGCTCGAGCCCGACCGCCGGGAGGGAGATGGACTCGGGCAGAGGATCGTACGGAGGCGGCGGGCGGCGCCCGGACGGCACGAGGCGCCGTGAGGTGAGCGCCTCGGCGAGCGCTTCGAGCAGGGGCCGATGGGGATCGAGGGCATCGCGATCGAGCCCCGACGACAGCGACGTCGCGTCGATGCGCACGAGCAGTCGCGACTCGGGCAGGAGCAGGCAAAAGCGGTCGCGGCTCCGGATCCAGGTCGCCCCACCGATGACGACATCGAAGGGCTCCGGCATCGGGCAGTCGCGCGCGGTCCTGGCGCCGACCTGGACCTCGTAGCGCGTGTCACCGACGGTCACGCGGTCCCAGGCCATGGCCTCGGACCAGCTCGAGTCGACTTCGATCGATGCCGCGCCGAGCGCTTCCGGCACGCGCACCCGCAGCCCCGCGACGGGCAGATCGATCCACCGGTCGCCTTCCGCGATCACCGCCGGGCCGGCACTCGGTTCGGCCCGAGCGCGCGTGCCGACAAGCGCCAGGGCCAAGACCTGGAGGACGAGGACCGCGAGGAGGCAGGTGCACGTAACCCTCGCAACCGGGTGCACTTCCTCAAATCGCGCGACCGGCGTATCACCCTGCCGGCTCGCGGCTGACCTCCAGGGGTGGCAGCCGAGGAGCACCTCGCCACGCGTTCGCACCTTCGCGGCCGCCCATCGCGGTACCGCTCGCGCGCACGAAAACCAGGAGTCCAAGACCATGTCGCTCTTCGATATCGTAAATCCCGTCGAAAAGGCCAAGGCCGCGCTCGCGGAAGCGCAGAAGGCGAAGGCCGACGAGTTCGCGCGGCAGGCCAAGGAGGCCATGGACAAGGCCATGGCGGCCGCGAAGTCGTCCATTGATCAGAAGGCCGCCGAAGAGGCCGCCAAGAAGGCCGCGACGGTGGCCAGGTGGAAGCAGCAGGAGGAGACGCTCGAGGAGGCCCTGGAGCACGTCGGCATCTCGGGCGTGGACGTGCAGATCGACGAGGCCGGCTTCGCGCGCCTCGTGGGCACGGTGAACAGCGCCGCCGACCGCGACACCGCCGTCGCCATGGTCGAGCAGATCCAGGTCTCGGGCCTCGACGTGCAGCTCGAGGTCGTGCCGCCCCCCGAGGTCCAGTCGGAGGCGCCCGCCCTCGATCTCGAGCAGCCGACCAAGTACAAGGTCAAGGCCGGCGAGTCGTGGTGGGGCATCGCGCATCGGGTCTACGGCGACGGGCAGCTCTGGAGCTCGCTCAAGGCGTTCAACAAGAACCCGAAGATGATCCACCCGGGCACCGAGATCCTCCTGCCCCCGAAGAACAAGCTCTCGAAGTGACGCCGACGATCGGCCGGTTTCGCGCCGGCCGATCGCCCATCCGACGCACCTCACGACGCGCTTTCATCTCGACCGTGAAAGCGGGTAGAGTCCGGGGGTTACCACCCCGGGTGTTCCGATGCTCCGTCACAACTTCTTCGTATTCGCGACCCTCGTCGTCACGCTCTCGGCCTGCCCGGCCGACGACAAGCTCGCGGGCGACACGGTCGATCCGAACGACACCTCCGCCGAGGTTACCGACACCGCCGTGCCCGACTCGGTCGTCTTCGACACGGGCGGCGACTCGGTCGACACCGCGGCCCCGGACGCGAGCGACACCTCGGACGCCGCCGATGGCGAGGTCGTCACGAGCTGTCTCACGCCCGGCAGCTTCGGGTGCGCGTGCAGCGGCAACGACCAGTGTGTCGACGAGATGTGCATCGAAGGGGCCGACGGCGCCTTCTGCACCAAGGGGTGTATCACCGAGTGCCCGGCCGGCTTCGCGTGCTTGAACACGTCGCTTGGCGGCCCCGACCCGGTCTCGATCTGCGTGCCGCGGCATGCGCGCCTGTGCCGTCCGTGCATGGCGCAGAGCGACTGCCAGAGCCCGTTGGACCCGTCGCCCGCCGCCTGCATCGCGACCGGTGACGAGTCCGCCGGGAGCTACTGCGCGACCTCGTGCGCCCTCGACCCGTGCCCCGGCGGCTACGCCTGCGAGGACGTCGCCATCGGCGACACCACGCAGAAGCTGTGCGTACCCGAGAGCGGCGAGTGCACCTGCCGTCCGAGCTGGGCCGGCCTCGGCTACACGACGGCGTGCTCCGAGGCGAATGAGACCGGTATGTGCCGCGGCTCGCGTACCTGCGGCGCGGCCGGCCTCACGGCGTGCTCGGCCCCGACGCCGAGCGAGGAGGTCTGTGACAAGCTCGACAACGACTGCGACGGTGGCACCGACAATGTCGCCGAGGTCGCCTGCGATATCAGCAACGAATATGGCAAGTGCAGCGGGCGCTCGGGCTGCGACGAGAACGGGCAGCTCATCTGCGTTGGCAAGACACCGGCCCTCGAGCGCTGTAACGGCGAGGACGACGACTGCAACGGCTCGACCGATGAAGCCGATGCGGGGTGGCCGGACTGCGCCCCGGCCGGGTGCCGCGCGACCGGCGACGTGTATATCGAGACGGGCTCGCCGAGCTGCGTGAGCGGTCACTGCGTCTACTCGGACCCGAAGCCCTGCGGGCTCTACACCTGCGCACTCGGCGGCGACTCCGGCAACACCTGCGCGAGCACGTGCACCGATGACACGACCTGCGCGGCGGCCGCGCACTGCGACGAGACGACCGGACTCTGCGTGCCGGATCTCGCCGACGGCGCGGCCTGCACCGACCAGAGCGACTGCGGCGGCGGGCACTGCCAGAATGGCTATTGCTGCGCCACCGGCGACTGTTGCAAGCAGCCCGACGACTGCCCCGCGGCGTATCGGTCGGGGGCGGCGTGCGAGATGGCGAGCAACTGCCAGGGCACGCGCCGCGATGCGAAGTGCGTCCAGTCGATCTGCTCCATCAGCGAGCCGCTGGCCGACGACTCGGGCTGCTCGGCATCTGTGCTGGCGGTCGACTGCACGCCGTACCAGCCGCGCTACTGCACTGGCGCCCTCGACCAGGGCGCGCCGAGCTGCCCGAGCTCGTGCACCCGCGACTCGGATTGTGTCGAGGGCTTCCACTGCGATGGGACCTGTGTCGCGAATGTCGCCAATGGCGGCGCGTGCGACGAGGAGAGTGACTGCGCGAGCCTTCATTGCCAAAATGGCTTCTGCTGCGGCAGCGGCGACTGCTGCAGCGCACCGGTCGACTGCCCGGCGAGCTACCGCCGCGCGTCGGCGTGCTATGACGCGGCGGCCTGCCAGGGCGATCGCGTGGACGCCCTGTGCGTCCAGAACCGCTGTGATTCAAATACGATTCAGGACGACGCCGGCTGCGACACCAACGTCGAGGCCAACGGCTGCGGGCCTTCGAAGTCGGTCTTCTGCAGCGGCGCCGGCGTGCAGAGCCCGCCCCAGTGTCAGTTCTTCTGCGCGCTGGACAGCGACTGCGACGCCGGCTTCCACTGCGACACGGTGTGCGTTCCGAATGTGCCAGATGGCAATTTCTGCGACGAGAACAGCGACTGCGTCTCGGCCCACTGCCAGGGCGGACTGTGCTGCCTGTCGGGGGATTGCTGCAATCTGGCGCGCGATTGCCCGGCGAGCTACACCGGCCCCGCGAACTGCGACTTCCCGACGAGCTGCCAGGGCACGCGCGACGCCGCGCAATGCAATAACCACGTGTGTAAGACGGTGAGTGGCAGCGCCGACGACTCGGCCTGCACCAATGCCACCGTCGCCAACAACTGCGGGTCCTACCCGTCGGTGAGCTGCAACGGCCAGGCCGACCAACAGTCCCCGAGCTGTGCGACGCGCTGCGACTCGAACGGGCAGTGCGATGCCAACGCCTATTGTGACGCCAACGCGTGCAAGTCGAAGAAGGACGATGGCGTGCAGTGCACGGGCGATGCTCAGTGCACGAGCGGCCACTGCCAGAATGGGTTCTGCTGCGCGAGCGGCGATTGCTGCGCGCTGGCCGCCAACTGCAGTGCGGCGACCTACGGCACGACCAGCGTGTGCACGGACGCGGCGACCTGCCAGGGCGAGCGCAAAGACCCGGTCTGCCAGCAGTCGATGTGCAAGCTCGGGACGGCGGCGGTCGCCGACGACTCGGGGTGCGCGGGGCAGCTGAGTGACAGCTGCGGGTATTTCACGTCCGTCTTCTGCTCGGCCGCGGCGAACCAGAACAAGCCGCCGTGCGCGACGAGCTGCAGCGGAAACAGCGCCTGCGATGATGGGGCCTATTGCGACAACGGGACCTGCAAGCCCAATCAGGGCGTGGGGCAGCCGTGCACGACCAGCGCGCAGTGCGGCGGGCTCGCGTGCGTCGACAACGTGTGTTGCGCGTCGGCGTGCGGCGGGACCTGCAAGGCCTGCAATGTGACGGGCAATCTCGGGAGCTGCCAGAACGTCCCCGACAATAGCGATCCCGACAACGAGTGCGGCGCGGTGAGCTGCACCGGGTACTACTGGGGCTTCGACGCCAAGACCTGCTATGCGCGGGCGAATGTCGCGGCAGCGGGCGCCTCCTGCAATGGTGCCGCGGCGTGCGATGGACCGGGCGACGTCTGCCCAGGCGCGGCCAAGGGCGCAGCGGGCCTCGTGTGCCACGACGTGTGTCAGGCGCCGACCGCCGGCAGCTGCCAGGGCACGACGCCCGGGAGCTGCACCAACATCAGCGGCGGCACGCAGACCTGCGGCGTCGGGCAGTGCGCGAGGACCGTCGACAAGTGCAGCAACGGCGCACCGCAGGCGTGCACGCCGGGCCAGCCCTCGGCCGAGGTGTGCGATGGGGTCGACAACGACTGCGACGGACTCACGGACGCGGCGGATCCGGACCTCGTGCTCGTCAACTGCGACAACCAGAAGGGCGTCTGTGCGGGCGCGAAGAAGCCGGCGAGCCTTTGCCAGGCGGGCACGTGGAAGGCCTGTACCGATGCGAATTATTCGGCCTATTCGGCGAATTATCAGGCCGGACGCGAGACGAGCTGCGAGACGAGTGCGGTCGCGGGCGGGCTCGACAACGACTGCGACGGCTCGGTGGACGAGGACTTCTCGTACACGGGGCCCGACGGAACCGCGGTGCAGGGGGCCGGCAAGGCCTGCGGCGTCGGGGTGTGCGCGGGCGGAACGACCATCTGCGGTGTCGGCAACACGCTGATCTGCACGGGCGATGTCCGCATCGCGACCGAGACCTGCGATGGGTCGGACAACGACTGCGATGGCAAGTCGGATTCGTTGGATCCGAGCCTGCAGTTGATCGCGTGCGACAACCAGAAGGGCGTGTGCTCGGGGTCGACCCGGCCCGCGAGTCTCTGTGCAGCGGGCACCGGGCAGAACTGCACGAGCGCGGTCTACACGGCGTTCTCGGCGAGCTATCAGGCGAGTGAGACCTTGTGCGACGGCAAGGACAACGACTGCAGCGGCGCGGTCGACAATGGGCTCGTGGCCCCGAACAACTCGAACCAGAACGGGGCGTGCGCGGGGACCAAGAAGCTCTGCGCGGGCGCCACCGGTTGGGTCGACAACTATGGGAGTGTCGCGGGGTTCGGCTTGGCCGAGACGCCCAATGGCAATTTCGCCGACGAGAACTGCGACGGCATCGACGGCGATGTCAATCTCGGGTTGTTCGTCACGACGACGGGGTCCGCGACGAGCGCGTGCACCCAGGCCGAGCCGTGCACCATCGCGCGCGCGCTGGCGTTGGTGTCCGCGCAGAAGCCGCAGATCTACTTGCGGGCGGGGACTTACACGGGTCCCTTTGCGATTCCGCGGACGATCGGGATTTATGGTGGGTACAACACCAACAACTGGTCGGTCCGCGCCTCGCGGACGACCGCAGGCTCGGTCGTCTATCTCGATGGTGGCAAGGTCGCGGCCGGTAGTCACACGGCGGTGATTACGGCGAGTGCGATCGGTTCTGCGGGAGATCCTGTCGTCATCGCCGACGTGAACCTGCGCGGTGCCAGCACCGCCGATCGGCTGAACGGCTCGGGCACCTCGACCTACGGCGTCTTCTCGCGCAACTCCCATTTTCGCATGGAGCGCGTCGATGTGATTCCTGCGACGGCCGCGTCAGGTGGCGGTGGCAACTCCGGCGCGAGCGCGACCCAGAGTGCTGCGGTCGGCGGAGGCGGTGGAGAGACTGGCGAGCAGAGTGCGCAGGCCTGCGGGACGTATCGCCCCCTTGGGGGCGCCGGTGTGTCGCAGGCCTGTCCGGACTCGACCTCCACGTCGAGCGGAGGGGGCGGCACCGGCGGCTCGAAAGACACGAGCTGCGGCTGGACGGGCATCTGCAGCAACTGCGACGCGACCAACGGTAATGCCGGCAATAACGCCAGCGTGACAAGTGGCGCGCTGGGTACAGGGGGTGGCGGCGGTGGGACCTGCACCGGCAGCCCTCCGGGAACCGGGAACTCCGGGCGGGTGGTTGACGGCAGTGCGGGCGCCGGCGCGAGCGGGACTTTCGGGTACCTCGACGGGAGTGACTATTGGTTCGGCTTCGCTGGCGGTGGCGGTAGTCTTGGGTCCAACGGCGGTGGGGGTGGCGGCGGTGGTGGTGCCGGTGGCTGCGACGGGGGCAAGGATTCTCGCGGTGGCGGCGGCGGTGGCGGCGGCGCGGGCGGTTGCCGTGCGACCGGCTTCGGCACGGGAGGCTATAGCGGGGGTGGGTCCTTCGGCCTCTTCACCTACGGTGGCAGTTACGTGGTCGTGGGCCCAAGCACGCTCCTCCTCGGCAGCGGTGGTGTGGGTGGGACGGGCGGCGCGGGCGGGCTCGGACAACCGGGCGGAGCCGGTGGCGGCGGCGGTGCCGCGGCTGGAGGATCGGTCGCAGGTGGCGCAGGTGGTACCGGCGGTCGCGGCGGTCATGCTGGGGCAGGCGGCGGTGGCGCAGGCGGAGCGTCTTTCGCGGCGCTCATCGTAGGTGGCACCTGGTCGACCCAAGGGGTCATCACCTACAACCCGAACATCCCCGGCGGGGCCACGGGAGGCGCGGGCGGCACGACGGGCGTAAGCGGCGGGAGTGGAGTTGCCGGGCCCATCGGCAACGTGAGACAATGCACTATCACCAACGTCGGGGGCGTTCGGACCTTGAGCTGCCCGTAGCCCCAGACGCGTTCGGGATCTTGGAGAATCGGGGGATCCTCCGGCATCCCGGCGAACGATGGGGACCTCATGCAGAACGTCATCGCGCCTGTCACACCATGCCTCATCGCTGGTCTGCTCTTTGGGGGGTTGGGTTGTTTCCCTGACGCGCCCGCCAGGGACGCCACGGACGAAACCAGCGGCTCGGACGACCATGACAGCGCAGAGCAGGATGCTTTGGATTCGGCGGACACGCAGGATCTGAGTGACACCGCTGCTTGCAGTCTGAGCGTGCCATGCAGGGCGTCTTCCCCCTGCATGATCGCGAACTGCGAACTAGGGACCTGCGTCGAGACCCCAAAGGAATGTCTGCCCCTCGACGATTGCCACGATGCCGGAGTCTGCACAGCGGATGGCAATTGTACGAACCCGGTGAAAGCGGCGGGAGCAAGCTGCGACGACGGCGTCCGATGCAC
>JAEUKJ010000268.1 GCA_016792665.1 Deltaproteobacteria bacterium
ACCTCGGCCAGGTCGACCGGGGCGACCAGCATGAGCTCGCGGCCGACGCCCGGGAGGACGAGGAGGCGCGCGCCCAATGTCTGGCGCAGGGTCGCGTGGACCAGCGTGCCGGGGCGCAGCCGCTGCCGGCCGACCGGCACCTTGTCGCCGAGGCGGCCGAGGAAGACCGAGCCGCCGAGCAACCCATCGACCGTGCGCGCATCGAGCTCGTGGGGGTCGAGCCCGACCTGGATGACGGTCTCGACCAGCGCCTGCAAGATGGCCCCGAGCCGAGGCGGATAGCCGCGCAGCGTCTCCTCGCCGTAGAGCGCGGCGAGGCCTGGGAGCTCGGCCTTGGCACGGCGTCCGATCGCCTGCGCCGCGAAGCGCGCGAGATCGGTCTCGGCCAGGGACGCCGGCGGGAGGCTCGCAAGGAGCGCGGTGAGCGAGAGCACGATCTCAGTCCTTGGGGGCGGCGCTGGACGACACGCCATGGCCGGCGGGCTGTGGCTCGCGCAGGTGGTGGCTCAGGTGGAGGGCGCGGCGCGCGGCCGCGAGGGCCAGGCGCTGCTCGCGGCGCGCGTGGGCCTCTTCCGATCGCAGGCGCTCTTCGGGGGTCCCCAGGCGCAGCGGCGGCACCGCGGTCGGGCGCTTGTCAGGGCCGAGGGCGACGAAGGTCAGGTAGGCCGAGGCTGCGTGATGGCGGCTGCCGGCGATCGGGTCGCCCGCCTCCACGCGCACGCCGACCTCGAGCGAGGTGCGCCCGACGTAGTTCACCATGGCGCGCAGGTTGACGACGTCACCGACCTGGATCGGCACGATGAAGTCGAGCGCATCCATCGAAGCCGTGACGCACTGCGTGCGCGCATGTCGCATGGCGGCGAGCGCCGCGCAGATGTCGATCCAGGCCATGATCTGCCCGCCGAACACGGTGCCGAGGGCATTGGCGTGGGTCGGGAGCACGAGCTGGTTCATCTCGATCGCGGAGTCGCGCGGCGTGGCATGCGCCGGGGTCGAGACATCGGAGGGCGAGGTGTGGGGCTCGGTCATGGCGTGCCTGGGTCAGCGGGGCGCGATGGAAAGGAGGACAGGCTGCGCACCGCGGCGGAAGATCCAACGGGCACCGGCCAAAGGCCAGTTTTCACGTGTGCCGCGCGCACGAGCCGCGTCGCTTGTCCGCTTGGCCCGTTGGCAGGCCCGTCGATTTGTGTCGGTATCGCGGCATGAGCGCCCCCGATGGGTCGATGGTTGCTGGTTCCCCTGATCGCGCGGCGGTGACGCATCGCTTCGTCAACGTGGTGTCGCCCTCGGCCCCGGGCGAGCCCCGCGGGCTCGAGCTCGCCTATCACGTGTGGGAGTCCGAGGCCGGCGAGCACGCCCCAACGGTCGTCCTGCTCCACGGCTTCCTCGATCACGGACGTTCGTTCGACCCGGTCGCGCGCCACCTGGCCCGTCGCTTCCGCGTCGTCGCCCCGGACCATCGCGGCCACGGCGAGAGCGGGCGCGTCGGCCAGGGCGGCTACTACCACTTCCCCGACTACGTCCTCGATCTCCACCGCCTCCTGGACCACCTCGGCGTCGGCCAGGTGCTGTTGGCCGGCCACTCGATGGGCGCGTCCATCGCGTGCTACTTCACGGGCGCCTGGCCCGAGAAGATCCTGGCCCTGGCCCTCCTCGACGGCATCGGGCCGCCGGCCGTGCCCATCGATCGCGGCCCCGCGCTGATGCGTCGCTGGGTCAACGATCTCAAGCTCGCGACCGAGCGCGACGAGCCGCTGCAAGCGCCGATGGCCACCCTCGACGAGGTCGCCCGACGCATCGCGCGCACCTCGCCCGGCGCCTCCGCGGAGCGCCTCCTCGAGCTCGCCAGGACCGCGTCGGTCGCAGTCGACGGCGGCTACGCGTTTCGCTTCGACCCGCTGCACCGCACCACCGCACCGATGCCCTTCGACGTGCACCGCTTCCGCGCCTTTCTGCAGGCGATCCGCGCGCCGACCCTGGTCATCTGGGGCGAGCGTTCGCCGATGCGACCGCCCGACGTGGAAGAGCGGCTCACCCTCATCGCGGACCTCACGCGCTTCGTGCTCCCGGGCGCCGCGCACAACCTCCACCACGAGCGCCCGACCGAGCTGGCCGCGGTGCTCGATGGCTTCTTCGCGAGGGCGGTCACGCCATGAACCCCAGGGAACCGACCGAGGCCAAGGCCCGACCCGCGCGCCTCCTCATCGTGAACATCAACCTGGACCCGCTGATGGTCGAGGGATGTGAGGCGATCCAGCGCGCCTTCGAGGGGATCGACCCGGCCCTCGAAGTGAAGATCCGCCCCTGGCGCTCGCTGCTCGATCCCACCGGCAAGCTCGCCCCTGACCTCCTCAAGTGGGCGCCCATGGCGGTCGTCCTCGGCCCCAACGGGGTCCCCTTCCCCGCCTACCCACCGGCCTTCGATCGCTTCCTCGCGTGGGTGCGCGCGCGCCGCGGGCCGACGCTCGGGATCTGCGGCGGGCACCAGGCGCTGGCCCTGGCGCACGGCGCTCCGGTCGCCCCGGTCTTCCCGGTCCCCGCCGCGACCGCCACCTACGCGGGCATGCCCAAGGTGACCGGCCCCGTGCGCATCCGCCTCCTGGGCGACGGCGATCCGCTCCTCGACGGCGTCCCCGAAGAGCCGATGGTCATGGCCAGCCACGTCGACGACGTGAAGGACATCCCGCCGGGCTTCCGCCTGCTGGCCCTTGGCGACCCCTCGCGCATCCAGATCCTGAGGGCCGATCGCCGCCCGATGTGGGGCGTCCAGTTCCACCCCGAGCGCCCCGTGCCCGAGGACGGTGCCGGCCTCGACCGCGACATCGGAGCCCGCATCCTGTCGAACTTCCTCGCGTTTTCACGAACGCGCAGCGAGCGCGAGAGCGACGAGAGCTGAGCGACTCAGGGCTGGATGGTCGGGACGTCGCCCTGCCGGAACGCCCGGAAGAAGCCGCGCCAGATCTGGATCGCCGAGCGATCGGTCAGCGCGACGAAGTGATCGCCGCCCAGGAACTGACGCAAGGCCCCGGTGATGAGCTGCCCGTTGGTCGAGGCGAGGTTCGAGTTCACCGGCATGTCGACCGGTCTCAGGCCCTTGAGCTCGTGGGCCAGGCTCGGCTGCGCGACCGGGTTCAAGAGCGGGATCCCCGCGGCCGCCGCCACCGCATCGGCCCCGACCGCCGGGCTCGCCTCGTCCATCGTCCCCTCGGTCATGAAGACGTGCTTCGAGTTGCCGCCCGTGACCGGCTCGAGCCAGTACGGCGCGTAGTTGATCGGGTCGGTCGCGTCGACGAGCGTCTGGGCCAGGGTCATCGCGGGGTGGAACGTGTCGAGCCACGGCTCCTCGACCCCGAGGATGAGCGCCAGCGTGGCCGAGATGTCGAGGGGGTCCTTGCGGAGCAGGATCGTCTCGGTCATCACGCCCGAGGCCCCCGAGAGGACCGCGCCCTTGATGCGCGCATCGGCCGCCAGCACGATCGTCCCGGCGAGGCCGCCGTGGCTGTGCCCGAAGAAGACGATGTTGGCCGGGTCGAGCTTGATCGCCTCGCCGAAGGTGGTCGCGGCCGCGGCCAGGTCGAAGCGCCCGTCGACGACCATGCGCGAGAGCCACATCGTGTCGACCGCGCTCTGGCGGAAGGTCATGCGGCCCGAGCGCGGATTGAGGAAGTTGAAGACGTCCAGGAAGTCCACGTCGGCCGTGAGATCCGCGCGCCGATCGCCGTGCAAAGGCTGGTCGATGCAGATCATGGCGAGCCCCTCGCGGACCGCCTCGGCCTCGGCCCCTTCGATGCAGGTGGCCCAGTCGCCAAAGGTGCCGTGCGAGTACAAAATGACCGGCCAGCCCGCGGCCGGCATCGAGAACTGGCGCGGGATGAGGAGGCGGAAGCGCAGGTTCTCGACCGCGGCCACGATGGGCTTGCCGTCGCCATCGTAGCGCAGATCGCCGCCCTCGTTGCGGTAGGGCTTGTCCCCCGACTGGAAGTTCGGGCTCTCGTAGTGACCGATGATCTCGTGGAAGTTGGCGGTCTTGCCGGTGTACTCGAGGGT
>JAEUKJ010000302.1 GCA_016792665.1 Deltaproteobacteria bacterium
CTTCTGCGAGGGCTTCGAGAACGCGACCCGCTGCCCCGAGGACTGCGCCACCTGCGGAGACGACCTCTGCTCGGGCCCGATCGAGACGCTCGCCAACTGCCCACAAGACTGCGCCGGCTGTGGTGACGACGTCTGCACCAACCTGAGCTCGGGGGCCGTCGTCGAGACCGCCCAGAGCTGCGGCCGCGACTGCGACGCCATCTGCGGCGACGACCTCTGTACCCACGACGAGACAGCCCAGAATTGTGCCAAGGATTGCACCGGCTGCGGCGACGGGGCCTGTGCGGCGGGCGAGACCCCGGCAAGCTGCCGCACCGACTGCGCCACCTGCGGCGACGGCCTGTGCACCGGAGTCGAGACGATCACGAGCTGCGCCATGGACTGCCCCGAGTGCGGCGACGGCGCCTGCATCGAAGGCGAGACCGCGACCTCCTGCTCCAAAGACTGCACACGCTGCGATGACGGCATCTGCACCGGCGACGAAAACGTGCAAACCTGCCCCACCGATTGCCCCGGCTGCGGCGACGGTACCTGCGACGCGTCGGTCGAGAGCGACCAGAGCTGCCCGGCCGACTGCACGCCGCCGTGACGATGGCGCCCGTCGGGCGGGTCGGCCAGCATCTTCCGGGGCTGGCCGTCGTCCTCGATGCCTTCGGCCCGGCCGAGGCCGATCGCATCCAACCCTTGCCCAGGGCGATGCCCACCGTCACCTTGCCACCCTGCTCGGTGCCAGGACCGTCCGCCTCGACCGGAGCAGATCCTCGGCGCTGTCGAGCGACCCAGCATCACGCCAAACGACCGTCCCACCCTCGGCGAACCGAGCGCTCACGACCTCGAGCGCAACGCGCGTCTTGCCGACTCCGCCGAGCCCGCTCACAGTGATGAGCCGCGTCCCCTCCGAGACGAGCCGCGTGAGCAACGCGATCTCGGCCTGGACTCGCACCCTGCGACGGGCCCGGCGTCGTCCTCAGCGCTCGTAGGCCAGGACCGACTGGAGCCAGCGCTCGACCTCGGACTTGCTCATGCCCTTTCGGCGCGCGTAGTCCTCGATCTGGTCACGACCGAACGGGCCGGCCGTGAAGTAGTGGCTCTGCGTGTGGCCGAGCCAGAAGCCCGACACGCTGGCCGCGGGCTCCATGGCGAGGTGCTCGGTCAGCGTGATGCCGGCCCGGTCCGCGTCCAGGAGCTCGAAGATCTTCGTCTTGTCGGTGTGGTCCGGGCACGCCGGGTAGCCCGGGGCCGGACGGATGCCGCGGTAGCGCTCGCGGATCATGTCTTCCAACGACAGGCTCTCGTCGGGCGCGTACCAGGCACGACGCCCCTCGCGATGGAGCCACTCGGCCGCGGCCTCGGCCAGGCGGTCGGCCAGGGCTTTCAGCAGGATGGCGTTGAAGTCGTCGCCGGCCTGCTCGAAGGCGGCCGCCCTCTCCTTCACGCCGTGCCCCGCGGTCACCGCGAACATGCCGACGTAGTCGGGTGCCGTGTCCTTGTCCGCGATGAAGTCGATGAGGGACGTGTACTCGGCCTGGTGCTTGTCGTCGCTCGGGCGCTCCTTCTGCTGGCGCAGCATCGGGAAGCGCGCGCGCTCGTGCGCCCGCTGCTCGTCCTCGAAGACCACCAGATCATCGCCCTCGCGCTGGGCCGGGAAGAAGCCCCAGACCGCCTTGGCCGTGAGCCACCCTTCCGCGATGAGGACCTTCAGCAGCGACTGCGCGTTCTCGAAGAGCTCGGTCGCCGCGGCCCCGACGACCGCGTCCTCGAAGATCTCCGGGTACTGCCCGCGCAGCTCCCACGTGGCGAAGAACGGGGTCCAGTCGATGTACTGCGCCAACGTCGCCAGCGGAATCGCCTGCTCGAAGCGCGTGCCGGTGAACGTCGGCGCGACCGGGCGGCTCTCTCCCGTGAAGTCGACCTTGGCCGCGTTGTTCTTGGCCCGCTCGTACGGGACCAGCGGCACCTCGCGACGCTGCGCGTAGCGGCGGCGGTCCTCGGCCAGGTTGGCGTCGTTCTCGCTGAGGAAGCCCTCGCGCTGGTCCGCCGAGAGGAGCGCCGTCACCACGCCCGAGGCGCGCGAGGCGTCGATGACGTGCACGACCGGCCCGGCATAGGCCGGCGCGATCTTGACGGCGGTGTGCTTGCGCGAGGTGGTCGCGCCGCCGATCAAGAGCGGCACGGTGAAGCCCGTGCGCTGCATCTCGGACGCGACGTGGACCATCTCGTCCAGGCTCGGCGTGATGAGGCCCGAGAGGCCGATGATGTCGCAGTTCTCGCGCTTGGCCGTGTCCAGGATGACCTGCGTCGGCACCATGACGCCGAGGTCGAGACACTCGTAGTTGTTGCAGCGCAGGACCACGCCGACGATGTTCTTGCCGATGTCGTGGACGTCGCCCTTGACGGTCGCCAGCAAGACCTTGCCGCGCGAGGTGGACGCACCCGCGGCCTCGGCCTCCATGAAGGGCTGGAGCCAGGCCACCGCCTTCTTCATGGCGCGCGCCGACTTCACGACCTGCGGCAGGAACATCTTGCCGGCGCCGAAGAGGTCGCCGACGACGCTCATGCCCGACATGAGCGGGCCCTCGATGACGGCCAGCGGAGGCCCGAGCGCCACGCGCGCTTCCTCGACGTCCGCTTCGATGTAGGTCGTGTCGCCCGCGACCAGCGCGTGCGCGATGCGCTCGGCGACCGGGAGGCTGCGCCACGCGCCCTCGACCTTGTCGACCTTGCCCTTCTTCTTCACCGTCTCGGCGAAGGTCACGAGCCGCTCGGTCGCGTCCTCGCGCCGGTTGAAGATGACGTCCTCGACCAGGTCGCGCAGCGCCTTCGGGATGTCGTCGTACACCGCGAGCTGCCCCGCGTTGACGATGCCCATGTCCATGCCGGCCTGGATCGCGTGGTACAGGAAGGCCGCGTGCATCGCCTCGCGCACGGTGTCGTTACCGCGGAACGAGAAAGACAGGTTCGACACGCCGCCCGAGATCTTGGCGCCCGGGCAGCGCCGCTTGATCTCGCGCGTGGCCTCGATGAACTCGACGGCGTAGTTCGCGTGCTCCTCGATGCCGGTCGCGATGGCGAGGATGTTCGGGTCGAAGATGATGTCGGTCGGGTCGAAGCCGACATCGACCAACAGCTTGAAGCTGCGCTCGGCGATGGACACCTTGTGCGCGGCGGTGACGGCCTGGCCTTCCTCGTCGAAGCACATGACCACGACGGCCGCGCCGAAGCGCCGGATGAGCTTGGCCTGCTCCAGGAACTTCGCCTCGCCTTCCTTCAGCGAGATCGAGTTCACGATGCCCTTGCCTTGCAGGCACTTCAGCCCCGCGACGATGACCTCGAACTTCGAGCTGTCCACCATGACCGGGACGCGCGCGATGTCCGGCTCGGCCGCGATGAGGTTCAGGAAGCGGTGCATGGCCGCGACACCGTCGACCAGGCCCTCGTCCATGTTGACGTCGATGATGTTGGCGCCGCCTTCGACCTGCGCGCGCGCCACCTCGATGGCCTCCTCGAAGCGGTTCTCCTTGATGAGCTTCTCGAACTTCTTGGAGCCGGTGATGTTGGTGCGCTCACCGATCATCGTGAAGTTCGCCTCGGCCCGCAGCACCAGCGGCTCGAGGCCCGAGAAGCGCGAGAGCCCCGCGTGCGGGGTCGCGGACTCACGCTCGTGGAAGGTCCGCGGCTTCACGCCCTTCACGATCTCGACCAGCGCCGCGATGTGGTCCGGGGTCGTGCCGCAGCAGCCGCCGGCCGCGTTCAGCCAGCCGAGGTCGGCGAACTCGCGCAGCACCTGCGCGGTCATGGCCGGGGTCTCGTCGTAGCCGCCGAACGCGTTGGGCAGGCCGGCGTTCGGATAGATCATGAGGCGGAACGGCGAGAGGCGCGCGAGCTCCTCGACGAAGGGCCGCATCTCGCGCCCGCCCAGGGCGCAGTTGATGCCGATGGTCAGCGGGCGCGCGTGCTCGACCGAGATCAAGAACGCCTCGAGCGTCTGGCCCGACAAGGTCCGCCCCGAGGCGTCGGTCAGCGTCACGCTGATGAACAGCGGCAGGCGCTCCCCCCGCTCCTCGAAGACCTCTTCCATGGCGAAGAGCGCGACCTTCGCGTTCAGCGTGTCGAAGATGGTCTCGACCAGCAGCGCGTCGACGCCGCCGTCCATGAGGCCGCGGATCTGCTCGGCGTAGGCGGCGCGCACCTGCTCGAAGGTGACCGCGCGGTAGCCCGGGTCGTTGACGTCGGGCGAGAGCGACAGCGTCCGGTTCAGTGGGCCGATGGAGCCCAGCACGTAGCGCGGGCGGCTCGGGTCCTTGGCGGTCCAGCGCTCGGCGGCGGCGACGGCGAGCTTGGCACCCGCGACGTTGAGCTCGTAGGCGAGGTGCTCGAGGTCGTAGTCGGCCTGCGCGATGGTCGTCGCCGTGAAGGTGTTGGTCTCGATGAGGTCGGCGCCGGCCGCCAGATAGAGGTCGTGGATCTCGCTCACGACCGCGGGGCGCGTGAGGTTCAAGAGATCCGAGTTGCCGCGGAGGTCCTTGTGATGGGCCGCGAAGCGCTCGCCGCGGAAGTCCGCATCCTGCAGGCGGTAGCGCTGGAGCATCGAGCCCATCGCGCCATCGAGGATGAGGATGCGCTCGTTCATGAGCGATTCGAGCGTAGGCTTGGGCTGAGTCATCGCGACCTCCGGCGGCCATGCGGCCGAGTCCCGAGGACTTCGCGTCCGCGGGGGTTCACCACCTGAGCTGTGCCCATCGGTGGGGGGCGCGATATCGCTCGCCGGCCCTCGGAAATCAAGGTTCGGCCGCGCTCCGAGAGGGTGAACGACACCGAGCGGGCGCTTTGGCACCCCGGCCGCGGCGCCCGCGTGCCAGGAAGCCCAAGAGGAAGGCCGCGTCCGGGCTTGCGACGGCCTGGGTCGCGCCCCCGAGCGTCGGCATGGGCGCTGCACCGTGCTCGGGGCCGAGACCTCAGGAGAGCCACGTCATGCCCGAAAAGTACGTCTACCTGTTCGAAGAGTCCGATGCCTCGATGCGCGACCTGCTCGGTGGCAAGGGTGCCAACCTCGGTGAGATGACCCGGCTCGGCCTGCCGGTGCCCCCGGGCTTCACCATCTCGACCGAGGCGTGTCGCTATCACACCGAGCACGGCACGCTGCCGCCCGGCCTCATGGACGAGGTGCGACGGGCGATGGCGACCCTCGAGACGAAGATGGAGCGCCACTTCGGCGACACGCACCGCCCGCTGCTCGTGTCGGTGCGCTCGGGCGCGGCCATCTCGATGCCCGGCATGATGGACACCATCCTGAACCTCGGCCTGAACGCGCAGACCGTGCGCGGCCTGGCCCACGACTCGGGGGACGCGCGCTTCGCGTGGGACGCCAACCGTCGCTTCGTCATGATGTTCGGCGACGTGGTGCTGGGCGTCCACCGCCGCCACTTCGAGCGCATCTTCGACCAGTTCAAGAAGCGCATCGACGTGAAGCTCGACACGCAGATCCCGGGCGACGTGATGGAGAACATCTGTCGCGACTTCCTGGCCCTGGTGCTGCACGAGACCGGCGAGGGCTTCCCGGCCGACCCGTGGCGGCAGCTCGAGCTGTCCATCGGCGCCGTGTTCTCGAGCTGGAACAACGAGCGCGCCAAGGTCTACCGCAAGAAGGAGCGCATCCCCGACCACCTCGGCACCGCGGTCAACGTGCAGGCCATGGTGTTCGGCAACCTGGGCATGGACTCGGGCACCGGCGTCGCGTTCACGCGCGACCCGGCCACCGGCGAGCGCGGCCTCTACGGTGAATACCTCATGAACGCCCAGGGCGAGGACGTCGTCGCCGGCATCCGCACCCCGGTGCCCATCGCCGCCCTCCAGCACGAGAGCACTCGCATCTACGACGCGTTCGTCGCCATCTGCGATCGCCTCGAGCGCCACTTCAAAGACATGATGGACCTCGAGTTCACCATCGAGCACGGGCGCCTCTTCATGCTGCAGTGTCGCGCCGGCAAGCGCACCGGCCCGGCGGCTGTGCGCATGGCGGTCGAGATGGCCGGCGAGGGGCTCATCACGAAGGAGCAGGCCATCGGCCGCGTGAAGCCCGCGCAGGTCGACCAGCTTCTCCACCCGCGCATCGACGAGGCCGTGGCGGCGACGCTGACCCCGCTGGTGTCCGGGCTCGCGGCCTCTCCTGGCGCGGGCGTGGGGCGCGTCGTGTTCTCGGCCGACGCCGCCGTCGCGCGCGCGCAGAGCGGCGACCCGGTCATCCTGGTGCGCGACGAGACCAACCCCGACGACGTGAAGGGGATGCTGGTCGCCAAGGGCGTCCTGACGGCGCACGGCGGCAAGACCTCGCACGCGGCGGTGGTCGCGCGCGGCTTCGGCATCCCGTGCGTGGCGGGCGCCGAAGACCTGCACGTCGATGTGCACGCGAAGAAGATGACCGCGCACGGGCGCGCCTTCGAGGAAGGCGACTGGGTCACCATCGACGGCACCACCGGGCACGTGTACGGCGACAAGCTGAAGCTGGTCGAGGCCAAGGTGACCGGCTACTTCGGGGTGCTCATGGGGTGGTGCGACGAGGTGCGGCGTCTCGGGGTGCGGGCCAACGCCGACAACCCGAAGGACGCGGCCCAGGCCATCGCGTTCGGGGCCGAGGGCATCGGCCTGTGCCGGACGGAGCACATGTTCTTCGAGCGCGACCGCCTGCCGATCGTGCGCGAGATGATCCTGGCGCAGAACGACCACGACCGCGAGGCCGCGCTGGAGAAGCTGCAGGTCGTCCAGCAGGGCGACTTCGAGCGCATCTTCGAGGTCATGCAGGGGCGGCCGGTCACCATCCGCCTCATCGACCCGCCGCTGCACGAGTTCCTGCCGAGCTACGAAGAGCTGGTGCGCCAGGTGACCGAGCTCGAGCTGGCCAACAACGTGCTGAATGGGCACGCCCTGGCCGAGGTGCTGGCCGAGAAGCGCGCCATGCTCGAGGCGGTGCTGGGCATGCGCGAGCAGAACCCGATGCTCGGCCTCCGCGGCGTGCGGCTGTCCATCATCTTCCCGGGGCTCGTGGCGATGCAGACGCGCGCCATCATGAACGCGGCGGTGCGCGTGAAGCGGCACGGCGTCGAGGTCACGCCCGAGATCATGATCCCGCTGGTCGGGCACGTGAACGAGCTCTCCGTCGTGAAGACGCAGCTCGAGGCGGTCGCGAGAGAGACCCTGGCCGAGGCGGGCGTCGAGGTGCCGTTCAAGTTCGGCACCATGATCGAGCTGCCGCGCGCGGCGCTGGTGGCGGGCGACATCGCGGAGCACGCCGAGTTCTTCAGCTTCGGCACCAACGACCTCACCCAGACCACGCACGGCATCTCGCGCGACGACGCCGAGGAGAAGTTCCTGCGACGCTACGTCCAGCAGGGCATCATCGCCGCCAACCCGTTCGAGACCCTGGACGTGAAGGGCGTGGGGCGGCTCATGCGCATCGCGGTGAGCGAAGGCCGCGCGGCGCGACCGCACCTGAAGACCGGCATCTGCGGTGAGCACGGCGGCGACCCGGCGTCGATCGCCTTCTGCCACGAGCTCGGGCTCGACTACGTGTCGTGCTCGCCCTACCGCGTCCCGGTCGCGCGCCTCGCCGCTGCCCAGGCCGCGCTGGCCGGCACCGAGAAGGCGGGCAAGCAGGCCTCGGGCGAGTAGCGCAGGCGCCAGTGGTCGCGTGCGTCGAACATGGCCGGGGCGACACGGCTTTTCGCTGCAACCGCGAGTCTGCTATGGTCGCGCCATGCCTAGAGATAACGGCGCCTTCGTCGCCACCGCTTCGGCGCTTGCCGCATGGTGGTTCTGCGCGTGCGGCTCGGATGCAAAGAAGGCCGCCCACGGCCTGGACCTCGAGGTCGATGGCGCGGGCCCGTCGAACTCCGAGCCCCTGCTGCCGCTCTCCATCGGGTACCGCGTCGAGCGTCAGTCGCGGGTGATGCTGGTCGCGGAACGTTCCGATCGCTTTGGTGAGCCGGCCTGGGTGCTGACGGAGACGCTTCCGACCGTCCAGACCAACGCCCCCGATCGGACGCCGACGACCTGGTGGCTGGCCGAGCGCGACGACGGCCTCTGGGTCCTCGCGGTCGACGGGGAGCCACTCCCCGAGCCCGCTCGCCTCGT
>JAEUKJ010000305.1 GCA_016792665.1 Deltaproteobacteria bacterium
AAAAAGGCCCCGGTCATCACTGACCGAGGCCTCTTCGTGGTGCTCACGCGAGAGTCATCGTCTCGCGTGGGGCTCGCGCGGGATACGCACTCGCCGGCAGCCTCGCTCCGCGAGGCCTTGTGCGATCACTCGCCGGCAGCCTCGCTCCGCGAGGCCTTGTGCGATCACTCCCAGGCGACGCCCGGGCACATCGCGCCCATGCCCTGCTTGGCGGCCGTGTAGGCCGACTCACAGCCGGTCTTGAGGGCCGACTTCGCGGCGTCACCACCGGTCGCGATCGCCTGCTTCCAGGCGTCGACCGACTGCTTGAACGAGCCGGCGACGGCGTCCTTCGCGGCGGCCGGGGCCTTCTCGATGCAGGCGGTCATCGCCTTGATGAACTTGTCGCACTCGGGCACGCCGAGCTCGCCCGCCTGAGCGGTCGCGCCGTCGGCCGGCTTCTCGCCGTCGGCCGGCTTCTCCGCCGCGCCGCCGAGCACGCCCAGCTGCGACAGGAGCTCCATGCCGTTGCCGTAGCCGGCCCACGACTTGAACTTGCCGTCGACCACGCGCGAGACCTCGAGCATGTGGGTCGTGACCTTCTGGTCCTTCGCCTCGACGCCCGGGATGCCGCCCTTGAAGGTGCCGGTCATCGTGGTCAGGTCGACCACGTACTCACCGACCGAGAGCTGCTTCTCGGCAGTCATGGTGGTGTCGGCGACCATCGCCATCCAGGTCTTCATGTGTCCGGCCATGTCGGCCTTGGCGATCGACTTGCCGCTCATGAAGTCGACCATCGCGAAGTCGTCGGCCATGTGCTCGGTGATGGCGGCCTCGATGGTGTCGGGCTTCATCTTGCCCATGAACGTCTTGCAGAGCTCGACGTTGGCCGGGTTCGCCTCACCCTTGACGACCTCGGTGGTCTCCGGGAGCTTGGCCGCGACGAAGCCCTCGGGCAGGCCGGGGATCGCGCCGACCTGCTGGAGCAGGCTGACCTCGTCCATGAAGTTCCACTGCGAGGTGACCTTGCCCTCGGCGTTGTGCGCGATGACCATGGCCATCGGCAGCGCGACTTCCTTGGTCACGTCGACGCCGTCGGCGCCCTTGACGGCGACCTTACCGGTCATCACGGCCTCGACGATGGTCAGCTCGCCAGCGTCGATGATGCGGCCAGCCTTGGCCTTGACCTCGGTCATGCCGGCGACCTGGGCCTTCCAGTAGTCGATGATCGCCTGCTTGCCCTTGACCTCGGCGCCCTTCGGGCTGCCGACGTTGTAGAGGACGGCGTCGTCGGTGAAGTTGGCGGTGGTGTCCTCGAACTTGCCAGCGGCCCAGTTCTCGATGCCCTTGCTCACGCCCTCGATCTTGTCGACCGCGGCCACCGGCTTCGGCTCTTCCTTGACGGGCTCTTCCTTCTTCGGCTCTTCCTTGACCGGCTCGACCTTGGCCTCGTCCTTCTTGGGCTCGTCCTTCTTGGCCTCGTCGGCCTTCACGGTCTGCTCGGCCTTGGGGGCCTCGACGGGCTTCTTGCCACAGGCCGAGATGCTGAGCGCGGAAACGGCGAGAATCGAAACGTAGAGACGCATGCTGTCCTCCATGAGCCGCGCCCGATCCCGCCCCTTCTTCAGAAGGCTGCGGCTCGAAGTGCAAACGGCTGTTTTCCTGTCACCCGTCGAACCCGTGGGAGTCTGCCCCTGACACGCGGGAAATCCGCGGAATGGGGACGGGTGGCCGGTGAAATCGGGCGCGACCTAACAGAGCCGGATGCGCTTTGCAACGAAGAGGTTCGTTGGGGGCTTGGACCCTTGGTCAGCGTCGCGTTCCGCCCCTCCGAGAGTCGACTCAGCGATGGGTCTCGAGCCAGCGCTGGACGCGCTCCGGCAAGGCCGCGACGCGCTCTGGTCGGGTCGCCGGCAAGGGCACCGAGCTCTTGGTCACCCAGAACACCAGGCGCTCGTCGTCGCGACCCGAAACATACGACATGCGTGTCGTGTGATCGCGATCGGACGCGAGTCGCGACAGCACGTGTGCCGCCGCCTTGGCCGAGTAGGTCGTGTCGAGCCGGAGCGGCGCGCCCCCCGGTGCGAACGGCACGTGCGCGAAGGTCGCCAGCGCGCGCCACGCCGCCGGCGTCGCCTCTCCGTAGCCCGGCCCGAGCTGGTCACCGACCACGTCGAGACGCGCGAGATAGGCCTCGCGCGTGAGCGGGATGGAAGGCGCGACCCGGCCCGCGCGAACGAAGGCCTCGCTCAGCGCGCGCGCCGTCTTCGCGGCCAGGTCGGCGATGCGCCAGCGCGCCGTCACGGGCCAGGGGGTGACGCGCACTCCGACGATGCGCGGCAGGTGAGGCATGAGCCCCGCGGCGTGCGCCAGCGCGGTCCCGGCGAGGAGCCCGGCGGTCGTGCAGGTGCTGCCGATCGGCAAGACGATGGCGTCGACCTTCCTTCCCGCGAGGTCCTGGCCGAGCTCGAGCGCGGCCCCTGCGTGCCCCATCGCGCCGATGGGTGTCGCGGCCCCGGGCGGCATGACCCAGGCGGTCTTCCGCGTCCCGACCCACAGGCCCGTCGGCGGCATCGCCACGATCGACCCGAGCCAGCGCACCTCGTCGGCCACAGTCGTGGTGGCGAGGACGTTGTCGTGCGCGGTCTGTGACCACGGCTGCGGCCAGAGGATCGCCCCGGCGAACAACCCCTGAGCCCGCGCATGCACGGCGGCCGCGAGGGCGTGGTTGCTGCCGTAGGCGCCGGTCGACCATATCTCGGTCTTGCCCGCCTCGCGCGCGGCCCCGAAGACCATCTCCAGCGCTCTTATCTTGTTGCCGCCATAGGCCGGCGCCGAGAGATCTTCGCGCTTGAAGAGGACCTCGCGCCCTGCGACGACCCCGGCCGTGAGCGGCGTCGGCCACACCCCGAGCGTGACCGAGGGCAGCGAACGCCGCAGCTCGGGCCACAGTTCGAAGAGGGCCTGGGGGGTGGCCATGTGGACGCGCTCAGCGCGTGAGCGGGCGGTACTTGAGGGCCTTGGGAGTGTCGGCGTCGAGGCCGAGGCGGCGGTGGCGATCGGCCTCGTAGGCCTGCCAGTTGCCCTCGTACCAGATGACCTGCGAGTCGCCCTCGAAGGCGAGGATGTGGGTCGCCAGCCGGTCGAGGAACCAGCGATCATGGGTCACGAGCACGACGCAGCCCGAGAACTCGGCGATGGCGCTCTCGAGCGACTGCAGCGTCTCGATGTCGAGGTCGTTGGTCGGCTCGTCCAAGAGCAGCACGTTGCCGCCCTCGATGAGGAGCTTGGCGAGGTGCACGCGGTTCCTCTCGCCACCGGAGAGGAGGCCCACCTGCTTCTGCTGGTCGGCGCCCTTGAAGTTGAAGAAGCCGCAGTAGGCGCGCGCGTTGACCTCGCGCTTGCCGATGGCGATGAAGTCCTTGCCCTGCGAGATCTCCTGATAGACCGACTTGGTCGGGTCGAGGGCGCTGCGCTCCTGGTCGACGAACGACAGCTTGACCGTCTCGCCGACCTTGAGCTCGCCCTGGTCCGGCTGCTCGCGCCCGACGAACATCTTCAGCAGCGTCGACTTGCCGGCGCCGTTGGGGCCGACCACGCCGACGATGCCCGCGCGCGGCAGGATGAAGTTCAGGTTCTCGAAGAGCAGCTTGTCGCCAAAGCCCTTCTTCAGGTTCTTGGCCTCGATGACGGTGGTGCCCAACCGCGGGCCCGGCGCGATGGTGATCGACGCCGGCGTGTCGCGCTTGTCCTCTTCCTCGGCGGCGAGCTTCTCGTACGCGGTGAGGCGCGCCTTGCCCTTGGCCTGCCGGCCCTTGGCGCTCATCTTCACCCACTCGAGCTCGCGGTCCATGATCTCCTTCTTCTTGGAGGTCGTCTTCTCCTCGAGGGCCATGCGCTTGGTCTTCGCCTCGAGCCACGCCGAGTAGTTGCCCTCGAAGGGGACGCCCTTGCCGTAGTCGAGCTCGAGCACCCAGCGGGTCACGTTGTCGAGGAAGTAGCGATCGTGGGTGACGATCATGACGAGGCCCGGGTACTCGCGCAGGTGGCGCTCGAGCCACGCCACCGACTCGGCGTCGAGGTGGTTGGTCGGCTCGTCGAGGAGCAGGATGTCGGGACGCTCGAGCAGGATGCGGGTCAGCGCGACGCGACGCTTCTCACCGCCCGAGAGCTTGTCGACCTTGGCGTCGGGCGGCGGGCAGCGGAGCGCCTGCATCGCGACCTCGACGCGGTTGTCGAGCTCCCAGCCGCTGGCCGCTTCGATCTTGTCCTGCAGCGAGGCCTGCTCTTCGATGAGCAGGTCCATGTCGGCGTCGGGGTCGCCGAAGGCCGCGTTGATCTCCTCGTAGCGCACGAGGAGGGCCTTGATGTCCTTCAGCCCCAGCTCGACGTTGCCGCGCACGTCGAGGCTCGGGTCGAGCTCGGGCTCCTGCGCGAGGTAGCCGACGGTGAGCCCGGGCTGCATGATGAGCTGCCCCGCGAACTCCTTCTCGACTCCGGCGATCATCTTCAGGAGCGTCGACTTGCCGGAGCCGTTGACGCCGACGATGCCGATCTTGGCATCCTTGAAGAAGGACAGATAGATGCCCTTGAAGAGCTCTCGCCCGCTGGGGAGGCGCTTCTCGAGGCCGACCATGTTCATGACGATATCGGGCATGGCGCGCTCTCTACCGCAACACCCGTCGCCTTCCAAGCCCCTTCCCTTCGCCTGGCCCGAAGCCTCTGACGGCGAGGCCGCCACGCCTTTGGCTGCCCCGCCGGGGTCAGGACTACTTATTTTTTCGCGCCCGGGCGACCCGACGGGTGCATCGCGCGCTTTCGCCCGCGCCCGGTGCGAAGTATCCTCCGCGCGTGCAGTCCTCCGTCCCCGCCATCCCCGTTGTCGTCGTCGTCGACGAGGGCACCTTTGGCCACGAAGCCCTGGCCGACGAGCTCGGCGCGGCTTTCGTCGTCCACGTGGCCGTCGGCCTCGCCGATGCCCTGAGCGTCCTCCCTGCGCTCGAGCGTCCCCTCGTGCTCGTGCCCCGCGCCCTCGACCCGATGACCGGCGACCGCGTGCTGGGCGAGCTCGCGCGCCACCGCTTCGACCTCATCGGCCTCTTGATGCTGGACGACGACGTCCCGACCGTCGCCACCGACGGCGTCCACATCCTCATTCGCCGCCCGCTGCGGCCCGGGGCCCTGCGCCTCCACCTCGAGGGGGCCGCGCGCCTGCGCCACGCGATGCTCGCCAGCCAGGCCGAGGCGCGGCGCCTGAACGAGGACCTCTCGCGTCTGCGCGACGGACTCCGCCACGACCTGCGCGGGCAGCTCCAGGCGGTGGTCGGACTGGCCTCGCTCGTCCTCGAGCTCGAGCGTCCGCTGCGCGCCCCCGACGACGAGATCCTCGACTTCGTCGCCCGCATCGCCCAGTCCGGCGAGCGCCTCACCCACTTCGCCGACCGCCTCGGCGACTGGCTCAACGCCGCGCGCCGCCCCGTCGAGGAAGGCATCGTCGACCTCGGCGAGCTCCTCCTCGAGGTCGTCGCCGACGCACGTGCGAACCACCCCGTCCTGGCCGCGCGCCGCACCCCCACGCCCATCGCGTTCGACCCGCTCGCCATGACCCCGGCCGATCCCACGGCCCTGGCCGCGCGCGTCCCCGGCGATGCACGCCTCCTCCAGCGTGCCCTCGCGACCCTGGTCGGGCACTTCCTCGAGACCGTCGGCCGCGCCGAGGTCACCTTGCGAAAAGACGGCGACGCGTGGACCTTCGCCGTGCGCGACCACTCGCCGCGCACCTTCCCCAGGGCCCAGCTCGACCGCGCCTTCCGCCTGTTCGAACGACTCATGGGGGGCGACGGGTTGGCTCTCGCCTACGTCGCCAAGGTCGCCGAGAGGCACGGTGGCCAGGTCGCCGCGACCCCGCACCCCGACGGCGGACACGAGCTCACGTTCACGCTGCCGACCGCGGCACGAGCCATCGAGGACGAGGTCACGACGACCCCTTCGACCTCATCGACCACGGTGATCTCGGCGACACCGAGCGGCACCCGCCACTCGGCCGAGAGGACGACTTCGTGATCGTCGATGGGCAGCCTGGCTCGGTCAGGCCTTCGCCGTGGCCCCGTGCACTGACGATGCTCGCGGTGCTCGCCCTCGCCGCGTGCACCGAGACCGCCGGATCGAACGACACCGACGACGCCGATACCCGCGATACGGTCGCCCCGACCGACACCAGCGACACCAGCGACACCGACACCACCGGCCCCGCCGACACCACGCGCGACACCACCGACACCAGCGACACCACCGGCACCTGCAGCGACGACGGCGACTGCCGCACCCCCTGCGCCATCGGTCGCTGCGAGGTCGGGGTCTGTGTCTTCGCCGGTCCCGATCCGCTCGCGCAGGGTTGCGCCCTCGCCACCGACGCAAGCGGCCCCCGCACCTGCGTCCCCATCGGCGCCTCGGACCGCAGCTCCGGCCCCTACTGCGCCTTCTGCAACCCGTTCGCGGACGTCGGCAACCTGTCGAGCGAGGCCTTCGCCGAGGGCTTCGAGTCCGGCTCGACGCGCATCCTGGTCGACAAGCTGACCCCGTCCCCGGCGTCGTGGACCATCGCCACCGCCCGCGCCGCCACGGGCACACGCAGCCTCTACTTCGGGGACGCACGCACCCGCAGCTACGACGTCGGTGAGCGCGCGGCGGCGGTCGCGGCGACCCCGGGGCTCGCCCTGCCGGGTGAGGTCGACCTGGTCCTGACGTTCCAGATCTGGGCCGACACCGAGCGCACCCCCGGCTTCGACCGCTTGAGCGTCCTCGTCCTGCCCCCGCGCGGCGAGGACGGCACCGCGCGCGAGGTATGGTCGTCTGACGCCATCGGCGGCACCACGCTCGGCGAGTTCCTCCCGGTGCTGGTCACCCTCGGCCCGGTCCGCGCCGGCGAGCGCATCGGCTTCGAGGCCGACTCGATCGACGGGATCATCAACGACTTCGAGGGCTTCTACATCGACGATCTACGCATCGCCTCGCGCTGCTGCGCGTCGTCGAGCGACTGCGACGACGGCAACGCGTGCACGGTCGACCAGTGCGCCGACGGCTTCTGCGCCTTCACCCCGACGCCCGGCTGTTGTCTCTCCGACGTCGAGTGCGAAGACGGCGACGCCTGCACCGCCGACCAGTGCATCCTCGACGGCGCCGGCGGCCGCTGCGCGCGCGCGCCGATCCTCGGCTGCTGCGAGACCACCCTCGACTGCAACGACGACGACCCCTGCACCGAGGACCGCTGCCGCGCCGACGCGGGCGGCGCCCTCCGCTGCGGTCACGCCCCGCTGTGCTGCGCCAGCAATGCCGAGTGCGACGACGGCGACGCGTGCACGGCCGGCACCTGCGTCTCGGGCGAGTGCCGCTACACCTCGACCTGCTGCCGCAGCGACCTCGACTGCGACGACGGCCTCGCCTGCACCAACGACGGCTGCGAGCTCGGCACCTGTCGCCACGACTTCAGCTACGCAGCCGGCTGCTGCATCCCCGACGTCGTGACCGAGCGCTTCGACCAGGGCCTGCCCCAGGGCTGGCTGCTCTCGGCCGCGACCAACAACATCGGCTGGCGCATCCAGGCCACGCCCGACGCGCGCAGCGGCACCTCGGTCCTCTACTATGGGCACCCGACACTCGGCTTCTACGAGTCCGGCGGCCGCAACACCGGCACCGCCACGACCCGCGCCGTGCGCCTGCCCGACGGCGTCGACCTGACCCTGTCGTTCATGCTCTATCTGGATGTCGAGCCCTCGACCACGCGCGACCTCTTCCGCATCGACGCCGTCGTCGGCGCGAACACCGTGACGCTGCTCGACAAGTCGAGCGTCGCGCGCGCGACCTGGAAAGAGGTCCAGCTCGACCTCTCGTGGGCCGCCGGGCAGAACCTCCAGCTCCGCTTCGTCTTCGACACGGTCGACGGCGCGCAGAACACCTCGCGCGGCATCCTGGTCGACGACCTCCGCCTCTTGTCGAGCTGCCTGCCGCGCCGCTGCGCCATCGCCGCCGAGTGCGCGACGCCGCTCGCATGCAGCACCGGCCGCTGCGAGTCCGACGCCTGCACGTACACGACCTGCGCGCCCTGAGGGCGAGGCGCGCGATCAAGCCGTTGGGCAGCCTGGCTCCGCCAGGCCTTCGGCGTTGATCAAGCCGTTGGGCAGCCTGGCTCCGCCAGGCCTTCGGCGTCGATCAGCCGCCGAGCACCGCCGCGAGGGCCGCCAGCGCCTTGTCGTTGTCGTGAGGGCGACCGATCGTCAAGCGCAGGTGATGAGGCAGCCCGGCCGGGCCCATCGGCCGCGCGATGATGCCGCGGCGCATGAGCAGATCGTTGACCCCGCGCGCGTCGCGCCCGAGATCGATGAGCACGAAGTTCGCCTGGCTCGGCGTGACCCCGAGGCCGAGATCCGCCAGCGCCGCGCTCACCCGCGTCCGCTCGGCGAGGGTCTCGGCCACCGTGCCCCGCATCCAGGCCTCGTCCTTCAGCGCCGCGAGCGCCGCGGCCTGCCCGACGGTGCTCACGTTGAAGGGGTCGCGCACGCGGTTCAGATAGTCGGCGATGGCGGGCTCGCTCACGGCATAGCCGACGCGCAGCGCAGCCAGCCCGTACGCCTTCGAGAAGGTGCGGAGCAGCACCACTCGCGGGCGCGCGCGATAGAGCTCCAGGCCCTGCGCCACGTCGTCGCGATCGGGCGCGATGAACTCGACGTAGGCCTCGTCCATGACGACGATCGGGGCCCCGTCGGGGTTGCCCGCGCACTTGCGATCGAGCGCCTCGAAGAAGCGCAAGAGCGCCGCGCGACCGAGCAACGTGCCAGTCGGGTTGTTGGGGTTGGCGATGAAGACGAGCTTCGTGGTCGCGTCGGCCGCAGCGACCAGGGCATCGAGATCGTAGCCCAGATCGGCGCCCAGCGGCGCCTCGACGAAGCGCCTGCCGTGGGCCAACGTCGATAGCTTGTAGGCGATGAAGCTGCCCGCGCTCGAGAGCACCGACTGCCCCGGCTTCACCAGCGCGCGCACGAGGAACCCGATGAGCTCGTTCGACCCGTTGCCGATGACGAGCTCGCCCATGCCGATCCCGAGCCGCGTCGCCAGCGCCTCGCGCAGCGACCAACAGGCCGCATCGGGGTAGAGGTGCGACTTGGCGAGCGCGTTCATCGCCGCATCCAGAGCGGCCGGCGAGCTGCCCCAGGCGTTCTCGTTCGAGGCCAGCTTGAGCGCCCCCACCACGCCGAGCTCTCGCTCGACTTCCTCGATGGGCTTGCCCGGCTCGTAGGGTCGGAGTCCCTGGATCCAATCCGCGACGATGGGACTCGCCGGCGGCCTGACCACGTCAGGCCCAGTGCGCTGCGTCATCATTGCCCCATCTTCTTCTTCAGCGCCTCGAGCGCCGCCGCTGCGTCGGCCGCGCGGACCTCTTTCTTCATCTGCGCCTCGGCCGGGTCGCCCGCGATCTGATTCATCTGCTCGACGAAGGCCGTCGTGCCGGGCCGCATGCCGCCGCCCCCGCGCGCATACAGCGCCTCCTGGCGGAGCTTCGACTTGGCCTCCTCGATCATCTGGAGCTCGCCCTCGATCAAGGTCCGATCCGACCTCAGCGGCGTCAGCTCCTCGAGGTACTTCTCGTAGACCTCTTTGGCCTTGAGCAGGATCATGCGCGCCTTGGCGAGCTTCTCCTCCGGCTCCTTCATCTTCTCGTTGATGATGCCGAGCTTCGCGCGGAGCTCCTGCTCACGCTTGATGTGCTCGGCCATCTCGAGGCGATAGCCCTCTTCCATCTCCGACATGCCGTCCTCCTATGCGATCCCAGCAATACGCGCCCGGAGATCCGCCGCGATCGCCTCGCACGCGACCTTGGCCCTCGCGCGCGCGGCCGCGAGCCCATCGGCACCGACCGCCTGGCGCGTCTCGAGGTACACCTTGAGCTTCGGCTCGGTGCCGCTCGGGCGCGCCACGATGCGACTCCCGTCGGCGAGCCACCAGGTCAGGACGTCCCCCCGCGGCAGCCCTTCCGCCTCGGCGTCGGGTCCCGCGAGGTCCCGCCTGCGCGCCACCGCGACCCCGCCCAGCGCATCCGGCGGCGCCACGCGCCAGGCCTTCATGATGCGAGCGATGCGCGCCATGCCTTCCATGCCCGGGAGGGTCAGCGCCACCTGGTCGGTGTGCGAGACCCCGATGAGCTCGGCGATGGTATCGAGCCGGTCGAGGAGCGTGCGCCCCTGCGCCTTCTCGAAGGCGGCCAGATCCATGATCGCCTGCGCCGCGCCGACGCCGTCCTTGTCGCGCACGGCCTGGCCCACGCAGTAGCCCAGGGCCTCCTCGAAGCCAAAGACGAAGGTCTCACCGACCGCCTCGCGCTCGAGCGCCTTGTGCCAGATCCACTTGAAGCCGGTCAGCACCTCGGCGTAGCTCGCGCCACGCGCGCGGGCCAACGGCTCGAGCATCGCGGTCGACACCAGCGAGCACGCGACGAAGGGTTTTTCAGGCCAGCGCCCGAGATGGGCGGAGCTCGGGTTCTCGCCTCGCAGATGGGCAGAGCTCAGGTCCGCGCCTCGCAGATGGGCAGAGCTCAGGTCCGCGCCTCGCGAGTCTGCGGCTGGCCCGGCGGTGAGCACCCAGTCCGCCAGCAGCAGCCCGACCTCGTTGCCCGTCAGCACGCGATAGCCGGTCGACGACGACGCGTCGCGCACCGCCACGCACAGCCGATCGGTGTCGGGATCGTTGGCCAGGATGAGGTCGGCGAACTTCTCGCGCGCCAGCTCCAGCGCGAGATCCAGCGCACCCTTCTCCTCGGGGTTCGGGAAGCGCACGGTCGGAAAGCGACCATCCGGCGAGGCCTGCGCGAGCACCGGATAGAGGTGCCGGTGCCCACGCCGCGTCAACGCCTCGGCCACCCAATAATGACCGACACCGTGCAGCGCGGTCGTCACGGCCGCGACCTGCGCAGGCGGCGGGTTGGCGCCGAAGCACTGCGCGCTGACCGCGTCGATGAAGCCGTCGAGCTCGCGCGGCGACACGACCGTCACGAGCTTCCTCCGCACCGCGTGCGAGAACGGCACGCGCGGGATGGCCAGCGTCGACTCGAGCGCCGCGCGCAGGTCGCGGATGCGCTCGTCCTGGGGCGGCACGATCTGGCTCGCCGTCGGTCCGTAGACCTTGAAGCCGTTGTACTCGGGCGGATTGTGCGACGCCGTCACGATACAGATCGCGGCAGCCTGCTTGACGCGCCCGAGGTACGCCATGAGCGGCGTCGGCGCCGGCTTCGGCACCCAGTAGACGTGGATGCCGTGGGCCGCGAAGACCTCGGCGGCAGCCTGCGCGAAGACGTCGCTCTTGATGCGACCGTCGCGCCCGATGACGACGCCGCGCGTCTTGGCATCGGGGATCTGCTGGAGGGCTTCGCGCGCCACCGCGGCGGCGGCCTGCACCACCGTGGCGACATTCATGCGACCCGGGCCCGCACCGATGAGGCCGCGCAGACCGGCGGTGCCGAACTCCATCGGGGCCGCGAAGCGCTCGGTCAGCTCGGCTCGCGCCGCGTCCGTGCCAAGGGCCAGGAGGGCCGCGAGCTCGTCCCGGCT
>JAEUKJ010000362.1 GCA_016792665.1 Deltaproteobacteria bacterium
TCCGACCGTCGCCGCCTCGTCGAGCGTCGATGCCCGCGCCTTTCCGCGCCCCGAGCTCGAGGTCCTGCCCCCAGACGCCCTGGGCCGTGACCCCGTGTCGGTGCAAGTCGTCGGGCACTTCCGAGCCGGACTCATGTACCGGCTGGCCTTGCGCGGCGCCGATGATCGCACCTTCGAGCTCCGCTACCGGGTCGCCAATGGCCTGCGCTTGCCGCTCGTCTCGGGCGACAAGGTCACGCTCGCGCGTTGGGGCGACGGACTCGTGGCGCGCGAGCTCTCCGGTGCGTCGCCAGGCGCTTTCCGCTTCGTCCTCGCCATCGACCCGCCCACGACGGGCGACGAACGCTTGCGCCTCCTCGCGGACGCCGTCCTGCCGGCCTTCATCCCGGACCGTCTCTCCTATGCCGAGCTCGGCGCCGCGGCCACGGGCTGCGTTTCCTCGGTCGACCACCACGCGCTCGAGGTCCGCCTCCCGGTCATCGGCTTGCCCGACGCGCGCGCCTTCCTCGGCCCAGGCCGGGCCCTGCAAGTGCGCCTCACCTCCGAGACGGGAGAGGAGGGCCGAGCGATCCTCCTGGCTCTCGACGCGAGCCGCCCGACCCCGCGCCGCGCCGCGGCCACCGAGGCCTCGCCCCGCTGCGGCCCGCCGCCGCATGTGAGCTGGCTCGTCGTGAGCACGCCCGCGACCCCGAACATGCCCGCGGAGGGTGCGCGTCCTTGACCGCGGTCGCGGGTCGAGGCTATCGCATTCGCGGCGCTCGCGTCGCGAGGCTGCCCTACGGAGCGGGATGCTGCGACTCAACAAGAAGACCGAGTACGCGCTGCTCGCGCTTCGCACGCTCGCGGCCTGTGACCCCGGTTCGACCGGCACATCCGAGGGTGAGGCGCCGCGCGACGCCGAGCTCGTGAACGCGCGTCTCATCGCGGGGCGCTATCGCATCCCCGAGATGTTGCTCGCCAAGGTGCTCCAGAAGCTCAAGCGCCGCGGCCTGGTCGCCGCCACCAAGGGCAGCGGCGGTGGCTATCGACTGGCGCGCCCGCTGAGCGAGGTCCCCCTCCTCACCATCCTCGAGCTCTTCGATGAGCACGTGAGCCTCGTCGAGTGCCACGGTGACGACGGCGAGCCCTGCCAGCAGCTCCCGCACTGCGACATCAAGGGCCCGCTCGCGGTCCTATCGGCCGCGGTGATGGAGCCGCTGCGTCGCATGAGCGTCGAAGACCTCTTCGTCTCGAAGAGCGGGGCCAAGGTCGTCGCCGGTCCCGAGCCCCGTCGCGCGGGGTCGGGACGCTTCTCGATCGTCAGGTAGAGCCGCGCTGACCCGGCCGCTCTTGCCGTCGAACTCCGCGGAGAGCTCCACGGAGTCGGCGACCCCGGGAGCCCCTGCGGAGGCACGGTCTCACTCGGCTTCGGTGTCCGAATCGATGAGGCCCGGGCACTTGGCCTCGACCGGGGCGCAAGCGGCCGGCGGCGAGTCGAAGTCCGGGATCTCGCTGGCGCTCACCGAGCACGAGATCTTGGTGCCGAAGAGCTTGATGCGCTCGATCATGGCCGTGTAGCACGCCTCGAGCTCGCTGACGGTCGCCCCACAGCCGTCGGCCTTCTGGGGATCACAGTCGCCGGCCTCGGTCGTGACGTCGCCGGACTCGTCGGCGATGCAGGCCTGGGCCGCCTGGTTGCAGGCGGAGGCGTCGCCGCCGCTGAACGCGAGGGCCAGGCTGTAGCAGCCGATCTTCTTCGACATCGCCGTCGAGATCTCGCTCTCGTAGTAGGCCTTCACCTCTTGGCAGAAGGCCGTGCGACCGTTGCTGTCGAGCGCCGAGACGATCTGGTCGTCGCTGGCCGACGCGTTGAACGGCTTGACGGAGACGCTGTCGCTACCGTCGCAGGCAGCCAGGAGGGGAACGAGGAGGGCGAGGCGGTTGAATCTCAAGGCGGGACTCCCGGGTGGTTGAACCGGATGGCGTGTGCTGGACCTGGCGGTGCCAGGCGGACGAGCGCCTCTCTACGCCCTGATTGGGGGTTCATTCAACCGCGTGACGATGCGCCGCGCCAAGGTGATCGCCAGGGCCAGCTCGGCGACCGTCCAGGTCCCCACCCCGATGGGTCCGACCGGCAGCGACCGCCCCCCGCGCCAGCTCCCGGCCAGGCGCACGCCCGCCTGCGCGCGGAGCTGCCAGCGTCCCCACGGTCCGCCCTCGCCGAAGCGCGCGACCACTTGGCGCTCGAGTTCCGCGTCGGCGTCCTCGACGAGGTAGTCGGCACCGCCGACCTCCAGGATCCGCTGCGATTCGTCCGGCGGCAGCCCCGTCTCGGCGGCGCGTAGCGCGGCGAGCTCGTTGCCGAAGGCGCGGCGCTGATGCCGGTCTTCAGCGATCTCGAGGGCACCGCGCGCGACCAACGCCGCGAGCCCCACCAACACCAGCGCGGGCCAGCGCGGCGCGAGCCCGAGCCAGAGCAGGAGCGCGCTCGCCGTGAAGCCGAGCACCAGGCCGCTGACGATCCCGAAGAGACCGATGACCCAGAAACTCCAGGAGAGCGCCCCGAGCCCGACCCCCAGCGCGAGGCCCAAGGCCAGGATCAATGCGGTGCTCAGGGCCCAGCTCGCCGCGTGTCGCCCGCCGCGGGACAGCCAGCGCGTGCGGTCGTCGCCGCTCAAAGGACGAGGATCCCGGCCGCGACCCGCTCGAGGAGGGCCACGTTGGGCGAGCCCGCGACCCACAGCGCCGAGGCGACGATGGTCCGCCCCTTGACCTCGGCGGCTCCGACCCAGCCCGTCCGCACGCGCCCGCCGACCTCCACCTCGAGCCGCAGCCCGCGGCGCTCGCGCCCGCACAGCTTCTGCGTCTGAGGGGTCGCGCGCGCCCCGGCCCCGAGCGCCTGGGCGAGCTCGGCGGCGTGCGTCTCGAGGGCCTCGGCGGCCGTCGGCGGCGCCCCCTGCCCGCTCGAACGGTAGACGACGACGACCAGCACATCGCCGCCGTCGCTAAGCGTCATGAGGTCGGCGCGCGCCCCGAGAGAGCGGCGCTCATGGGCCATTTCGGCGGGCACCGGGACGCGCACCTGGGCGTCCAGCGGGATGAGCTCGAGCGCCGCCGGGACCTTGGTGCGCGGCTCGCCGGCGTGGCTCGACGGCGCCATCGCCAGGACGCCGGCCAGCCCCAATGCGACCGCGAGTCGCGCCGCCCCCCGGCCGACGAGTCGAGGGCCGGCCGGACCGAGCCCGCTCCAGCGCATGCGGCTCGCGGCCATCGCTCAGGCCCCGCGCGAGAGCTGGCGATCGAGGGTCCGGGTCATGAAGGCCTCGATGTAGGTGCAGTGGTCGACGAAGCCGAGCTTCTCGTAGACGCGCAGCGCGCTCGTGTTGCGGCGCTCCACGTTGAGAGCCAGGAGCTCGATGCCCTCGGCGGCGAGCTCGCGGCAGAGGTGCATGGTCGCCACGGTCGAGAGGCCTTTGCCGCGGTGGTCCGGGTGGGTAACGATGTTGCCGAGCGCCGCCACGCGGTCGCTCTTGCTGACGATGTGGACCCCCGCGACCGCCACCAGGAGGGGGCTCGCGTCGCTGCCCGCCGGGGCCGAGGTGGCCGCGAAGATGCCGTAGTAGTGGCCGCTCGAGAGCTGGTGCGGCTCGAAGAAGCTGTCGGGGTAGTGCTGCGAGAGCGCCATGATGTCGCCGGTGTGGCGATGGCCGAGGCGCTCGACCGGGCCGTAGCCCTGGACCGGCGCCACTGGGAGGGCCAGGCCTTGGGGCTGGGCGGCCTTTGCCGACACGTCGGCCGCGCGGAGGCCCATGCGGACCATCGGGCGGAGACGGTCGAGCGTGAAGTGCTGGTCGATGACCGCGAGGTGGTCGGGCGACATGTGGACGTGTGCGCGCTGGGGCAGCTCGTCGCCCGCCTGCGCGAGGATCGCCTGGATCCCCGCGGCCGAGCCATGGGTGAGGACCACCGGCGCCGAGAGCCCGGTGTAGACGAGGAGCACCGCCACGTCGCGCGGGCTCGCCGCCTCGTGCGGGCCGGCTCCGGGGCGTGGCTGCGCGGCGGCCTCGGACGCGATCCACCAGGTGCAGAAGCTCGCGTAGACCGGATCGAGATCGCCCAACATATACGCCGTGGCGAACGGGTCGCGTCCCAGGAAGGCGCGCAGCCGGCCGAGCGGGATCCCGCCGAGAGCGTCATCGGCAAAGCGTTCGGCGTTCAGCGGGTGGCTCATCGCGTCTCCTGGTTGGTTGCTGAAGAGGTCCTCGATGCGCTGGTCGCTCAGGTCGGGGACGGTTAGCACGATCGACGCGCATGTCCACCCCAACCCGGCATCGGCCCTGATCGATATCGGGCCGCCCGGACGACCGCCCCGTGTCCCTCCGCCGCGCCGCGTGCCAGCGCCCGCGCCCCGAGCTTGAACGACCCGTCCCGAAGGCGTACAGCGCCCGCGTGAAGGTCGCAGTCCTCGTCTCCGGCGGTGTCGACAGCTCGGTCGCCCTCGCGCGTCTCCGGCGCGAGCCGGGCCTCGAGCTCCACGCCTTCTACCTGCGCATCTGGCTCGAGGACGAGCTCGCCTACCTCGGCGACTGCCCGTGGGAAGAGGATCTCCGCCACGCGCGCAGCGTCACCGACCAGCTCGGGGTGCCGCTCGAGGTCGTCTCCCTCCAGACCGCCTACCACGAGCGCGTCGTCGCCCACGCGGTCGCCGAGCTCGCGCGCGGCCGAACGCCCAGCCCCGACCTCCACTGCAACGAGCGCGTGAAGTTCGGCGCCTTCATGGAGCTCGTCGGTGCGGGCTTCGACCGCGTCGCGACCGGTCACTACGCACGCGTCAGCCACGCGGACCAGGTCCCGAGCCGCCTCCTCGCCGCGGCCGATCCCGTCAAGGACCAGACCTATTTCCTCGCGCGCCTCACCCAGGGGCAGCTCGCCCGCGTCCTCTTCCCGATCGGCGACCTCGCCAAAGCCGAGGTCCGAGCCGAGGCACGCGCGCTCGGGCTCTCCACCCAGAGCCGCCCAGACAGCCAGGGCATCTGCTTTCTCGGCAAGATCCCCTACCCCGAGTTCGTGCGCCACCACCTCGGCGACCGCCCCGGGGCCATCGTCGACCGCGACACCGGCAAGACGCTCGGCGCCCACGCCGGCCTCTGGTTCCACACCATCGGACAGCGCAAGGGCATGGGGCTCGCCGGGGGCCCGTGGTTCGTCGTCGACAAGGACCCCGCCACGCAGACCCTCTTCGTGGCCCACGCGGACCGCGTCCACGCCCACCATCGGGCGGACTTCGAGGTCGAGGACGCGCGCTGGCTCGGGTCCCCCGCGCCCCTGCCCGCCCGCCTCGAGGTCAAGCTCAGGCACGGCCCGCGCCGCGTCGGCTGCACGCTCTCGCACGCCTTGGCCGATCGCCTCCGCGTGACCCTCGACACGCCCGATCCCGGCGTGGCCCCAGGCCAGTTCGCCGTCTTCTACGACGGCGCCGAGTGCCTCGGCTCGGCGGTCATCGCCTGAGCTGTCGTCCCGGGCGCAGACAAAAAAAACGGCGGGATGAACCCGCCGTCTCGATCTCGGATCGGCGCCGACCAGCGGCGCGACCCTGAGGATCTCAGTACTCGCGACGGCCACCGCCGCCACGACCACCACCGCCGCCGCCGCCGCCGAAGCCGCCGCGACCACCGCCGCCGCCGCCGAAGCCGCCGCCGCCGCCGCCACCGCCACGACCGCCGCCACCGCCGCCGAAGCCGCCGCGACCACCGCCGCCGCCGCCGCCACCGCCGCCACCGGCGCGCTCCTGCGCCTCGTTGACGCGCACCGAGCGCCCGTCGAGCTGCTGACCATCCATGCCCTGGACCGCGGCGTCCGCATGCGAGCCGTCATCGAAGGTCACGAACCCGAAGCCGCGCGAACGGCCGGTCTCACGATCCATGATCACTTTCGCGTCGGAGACAGGGCCGAAGCGCTCGAACGCCTGGCGCAGGCTCTGATCCGTCGTACCCCAGTCCAGACCACCCACAAAAAGTTTCTTCGACATGTTCTTCTTCTCGACTCCGGCCGCGGTCAGCGCGCCGTTCACTCGTAGCCGGGCCGAGCCCCGACACTCTTTCAATCCGCGCAGGGCCTGGTGGAATCCAAGCTGCCGGCGGATGAGTTCGGCAGAGCGCCACCTCACCTTCGTCGCGGGCGCCACTGAGGGCGGGGCCACACGACTCTTACGAGGGCCCACTTTCTCGGTTAGCAGGCGAACGTTGGTCGACTAGCATACGCTGTCGCCGAAAAGCCAGGGACGGATTCACGAAGGACGAAAAAAAGCGCATCTTCGCACCATGGCGAGCCCGGACGACCGCGACGACCCCCATTCGCAGCCCGATGGACCCCGATCCGCGAAGCCCCCGGCGGCCGAGGCAGGCGCCAGGCGCGGCTCGGATGGCCCCGGCACCCGCGTCATCGGCAGTCGCGCGGGGTCACGCACCGACCCGGTGGTGTCGCCCCACGGCCCCGAGCTGCGCGCCGAGGCTCGCGATCCCCTTCGGGACACGAAGGACCCGTTCGACACCCAGGTCGCTCCGCGTGGCACGGGCGAGGCCATCTCCGGGCAGGTGACCGATCTCCAGCGCTGGGCCAACGCGGTCGGGGCCACGCCGCGCGTCGCCCTGCCAGAGGCTCCGTCCAAGCGCCCGACGCGCCCCACCACCCGCCCCTCGCTCGCCGCAACACCGGTCGCGCCGGCTGGCAGCCTGGCACCACCAGGCCCGACGCGCCCGACCCATCGGCCCGCAGCCGATGCGGCCGACCCGGCGCCGACCGGCCGATACGTGCCGGAGTCGATCCTCGGACGTGGCGGCGTGGGCGAGGTCGACCTGGTCTTCGATCGTGACCTCGGGCGACGCGTGGCCAAGACGCGGCTCCGCGCCGAGCTCCGCGCCGAGCCGACCCTCATCCAAGCCTTCCTGGAAGAGGCGATGATCACCGGCGCCCTCGAGCACCCGGGCATCGTGCCGGTGCACGACATCGGCGTGTCGCCGGGTGAGGGCCCCTGGTACACGATGAAGCGCCACGAGGGTGAGCCGCTCTCGTCGATCCTCTCGCGCCTCCGCGGCGCCCACGCCGAGACCCAGAAGGCCTGGCCGCTCCCACGGCTGGTCGAGGTCTTCGTGCAGGTGCTGCGCGCCATCGCGCACGCCCACGCCCGCGGCGTGGTCCATTGCGATCTCAAGCCGGGCAACGTCCTGGTCGGCGACCTCGGCGAGGTGATCGTCGTCGACTGGGGGCTCGCCAAGGTGCTCGGCGACGGCGGCAAGGATCAGGCTCGCGCCCGCCTGTGGAGCGGCTCTCCGGGCTACATGCCGCCCGAGCAGGCCACCAGCGACGACATCTCGCGACTCGACCCGCGCTCGGACATCTGGGCCCTCGGCGCCATCCTCTACGAGCTCGTCACCCTGGTCGTGCCCCAGGCCGGCGCCGACGGCAAGGTGCCCGAGCCGGCCAGCGACGGCAGCTTCGCGCCGCTGGTGCCGATCACGCGGCGGACCCAGGGCCCCTATCGACGCGAGGTCCCGCCCGAGCTCGCCGCCATCTGCGACCGCGCCCTGTCCGCCGACCCCGACCAGCGCTACCCCACCACCCTCGCGGTCCTCGCCGACGCCGAGGCCTGGCTCCAGGGCACGCGCGAGCGCGAGCGCCGCGACGCCCGCGCCACTCATGCTTCGGCGTTGGTCGACCGCGTGCTTGTGGGCGGATCGACCTCGGGGGAGGCCGCCCTCCTGGCCCTCGACGAGGTCTCGCGCGCGGTCGTCGAGGCGCTGGCCGAATCGCCGCAGCGCAGCGAGCTCGCGTGGCGCGCGTCCTCTCTTTATTGGTTCGTCTTCCGCGCCTTCCACCGCGGCGACCTCGCCCGCGACGATGCCACGCGCATCCTCGATCGCCTGGCCGCCATGGTCGTCCCGGGGCCCGAGGTCGGCAGCGCCATCGAGCCCTGGCTGGACGCCCTCGAAGAGGTCGCCGATGACGCCCCGAGCGTTCGCGCCCTGGCCGACCGCCTCCGCGCCCTCTCCACCACCCGGCTCTTCTCGGCCCTGGACGGACACGAGCTGCTGCCGGTGGCCTCCGCGGTCGAGCCGCGCACGCTCGCGCCAGGCGACGTGCTCTTCGCCGAGGGCGAAGTCGGTGAGGCGCTCTGGATCCTCGTCCGCGGCAGGGTCGTGGTCGAGGCCGCTGGCAAGGTCCTGACCACCCTCGAAGCCCCCGTCTGCGTAGGGGAGATCGCCCTGGTCGACCGCTCGACCCGCACCGCGACGGTGAGGGCCGAGACCTCGGTCGAGGCGCTCCTCCTCACGGCCGACCGCTTCGACGCGCTGGTCCGGCGTCACGGCGCCATCGCCATGGGAGTCATGCGCCTCCTCGCGGAGCGCTTGCGCGCGGCGACCCTGCGCGAGGTCGGGGACGCCTCCCGCGTGCGCTGACCCGGGGACGTCTCAGGGCCCGCCTTCGTGCTTGGCGACGCCATCGGGCGAGAGTATGGTCCCGCCGCCCTGCGCCCGCGCGCGCACATAGGGTCAAAGGACGGCTCGCTTGGCCTCGACGCTCGACAACCCCGAGAACTCCGCGCCCGCACGGCGCCGGACGCCGCTCTACGAGACGCACGTCGCGCTGGGTGCGCGCGTGGTCGAGTTCGCCGGCTACGACATGCCCGTCTCCTACGATGGCATCCTCGCCGAGCACGCCCGCGTGCGCACTCAGGTCGGCCTCTTCGACGTCTCGCACATGGGCGAGGTCCACGTCGTCGGCAAGGACGCCCTCGCCGCCGTCAACGCCCTCATCACGAACGACCTCGGGCGCGTCGCCGACGGGCGCGCGCAGTACACCGCGCTGTGCAACGAGGACGGCACCATCGTCGACGATCTCATCTGCTACCGGCTCTCCCCCGAGGAGATCTTCATCTGCGTCAACGCCAGCAACCGCGTGGCCGACGTGGCCCACATGCGCGAGCGCATTCGCGGCGACGTGACGCTCACGGACGAGAGCGACGACTACGCTCAGATCGCCGTCCAGGGCCCCAACGCCCCCGAGCTCTTGAATCGCGTCTTCGGCAAGGCGGCCAAGCTCGCCCCCTTCCGTATGAAGACCGTGCGCTTCGACGGCGCCGACTGTCGCTTCGCGACCACGGGCTACACCGGCGAGCCGGGCGCCGAGATCTACCTTCCCAATGACCGGGCCACGGCGCTCTGGGCCGCCCTGACCGAGGCCGGCAAGGACCTCGGCGTCGGTCCTGCCGGGCTCGGCGCGCGCGACACCCTGCGCCTCGAGATGGCCTACTGCCTCTACGGCAACGACATCGACCGTACCACCACCCCGCTCGAAGCAGGCCTCGGCTGGGTGACCCGCCTCGACAAGGCCGACTTCACCGGCAAGGCCGCCCTGGTCGCGCAGGAGGCCGCTGGCATCCCGCGCAAGCTCGTCGGCCTCGAGGTCTTCGACAAGGGCATCCCGCGCCACGGCTACCCGGTCCTCTCGGGCGGCGAGGCGGTCGGCGTCGTGACCTCGGGCACGCTGTCGCCGACGACCGGGCGCGCCATCGCCCTTGCCTACGTCCCGACCGCGCTGTCCG
>JAEUKJ010000403.1 GCA_016792665.1 Deltaproteobacteria bacterium
GACCCCCTCGCCTGGGTGCGCCTCCCAGCCACCCGCGAACAGCTCGGCGAGGTCCTGGGCCTCACCCTCGAGACCGTCTCGCGCGCCGTCCAGCGCCTCGTCGCGCGCGGCCACCTGGAGCTCCGCGGCCGCGACCTCCGCCTCACCTCCACCCACGACGAGAACCCCTTGCACCCGACCTCGCGAAACGACGCTCCCGACCCCGACAAATCCGCCGCGACTTGATCGAGATCAAAGTCACGCACGACATCCTCGCCGACAGTGCGCGCGGAGGTCCCCTTGCCCTCGCGCTCTCTCGTCCTCGGTGCCGCCGGCTTCCTCGGCCTGAACCTCGTCGACGCCCTCGTCGCCCGCGGTGAGCTCCCACGCTGCGCCCACCGCGCCACCACCAACACGCTGCCGCTCCGCCGTCGCGAGCTCCCGCGCCTCCCGCGCGTCATCGTCGACGTCCGTGATCCCCGCTCCCTCGTCGCCGCGATGGGCGACATCGATGTCGTCTATCACGTGGCCGGCCACTACCCGCGCGACGCCCGCGCCCCGGCCGCCTCCCTCGCACGCGCCCTCACCGAGCTCGACGCGATCCTCGACGCCGCGGCCACCGCCCGCGTCCCCCGCCTGGTCTACGTGTCCAGCACCGCCACCGTCGCGCCCTCTGCGCGAGGCCCCTCGACCGAGGCCGATGTCTATCCGCCCGGCACCGACCTCGCCGCCCTCGGCGTCTATCACACCGTCAAGATCGCGCTCGAACGCCGCGCCCTGGCCGAGTCGCGCCTCGACGTCCCCATCCTCTGCCCCGGGGCCTGCATCGGCGCCTGGGACCTGCGCGTCGGCACCTCCGCCCTCATCGTGCAGACCGCGCTCGGCGCCGACCCGCCGCACCCCGACGGCTGGGTCAACCTCGTCGACGTGCGCGACGTCGCCGACCTCCTGGTCGTCCTCGGCACCCACCCGAGCCCGCCGCGCCGCACCCTCGTGAGCGCCCTCGACCTCCGCCTCCACGACCTCCTGACCCTCCTCGCGGCGCGCTACGGCACGCGCCCTCCGTCCCCGCCACTCACCCCCCAGGCCGCCATCGCGCTCGCCGACGCCGAGGAAGCCCGCGTCCACGGCACCCCGCATCGCGCCCGCCTGGCCCGCGAGATCGTCGACCTCGTCCTCCACGCGCACCCCATCGACGCGCGCCTCGCACGCTCGCTGCTGGGCCGCGCGCCACGCTCCCTCGACGACGCCCTCGACACCTTCGATGCCTTCGCGCGCCGCCTCCACATCCTTCCCGCCGCGCCCGCCCCGTCATCGGCGGCCCGACTCTGACCGCCTTCCCATCGCCAAGGAACCCGACCCCATGCACGCCTCGCCACCCATCCCGACCGCACCCGACGCCGCTCAGACCGAGCTCCTCCTCGTCATCGCCCGCCTCGTCCGCAGGGTCTCCCCGGTCGGTGCGACCGCGAAGATCGCCGCCCACACGCGCCTTCGCGAGGACCTCGCCCTCGACTCGGTCGCCTCGCTCGAGCTGCTCTCGATGATCGACGACGAGCTCGGCCTCTGCCTCGAGATGGAGGACGTCATCGGCATCGACACCGTCGGCGGCATCGTGGCCCTGGCCGAGCAGCGCTTCGCGACCACCCCGAGCCCGGCCCCATGACCGTCGCCTCGCCTCCGTCCACTTCCCCGCGCTCCACCGCCAACGCCCGCCGAGACGCCATCGCCGGCCAGTCTCCGCCCGACCTCGCGCGCGCCGCGATGCTGGCACCCTTCCTCGCCGATCTCGACCGCTACCTCACCACCCTCGACCCCCTCGCGATCGACCGCGCCCACCACATCCCGCCCGAAGTCCTCCGCACCCTCGCCGACCTCGGCGTCTTTGGCGCCTCGATCCCCGAGCGCTTCGGCGGCACCGACCTCGGCCTCGCCGGGGCCACCGCGATCGTCGAGACCCTGGCTCGTCGCGACCGCGCCCTCGCGACCACCGTCGGCCTCCACCTCGGCCTCGGCACCCGCGGCCTGGTCGCCTTCGCCTCTCCCGATCAGCAGGCGCGCTGGCTCCCCGGCCTCGCCTCCGGTCAGACGATCGCGGCCTTTGGCACCACCGAGGCGAACGCTGGCAGCGACCTCGCGCGCCTCCAGACCCGCGCCGTCGTCCGAGGCGATCGCGTGACCGTCCAGGGCGAAAAGCTCTACGTCACCAATGGCGGCCTGGCCGGCCTCTACACCCTCACCGTCGCCGTCACCGGCTTTGGCGACTTCCAGGCCTCGCGCGCCCTCGTCTTCCTCGAGCGCTCCGACCCCGGTCTCGTCGTCGGCCGCGAAGAGGACAAGCTCGGCCTCCGCGGCTCGTCGACGACCGCCCTCCACCTCGACGTGGACGTGCCCGCCGACCGCCTCCTCGGCCCCCCGGGCGCCGGCCCCGACCAGCTCGCCCACATCCTCGCCTGGGGTCGCACCGCCATGGCCGCCGGCTGCTGCGGCACCGCCCAGGCCGCCCTCGACCTCACCCTCCAGCACGTGCGCCTGCGCCAGCAGTTCGGGCGACCGCTCGCGGCCCAGCCGGTCGTCCGCGCCCAGCTCGCAGATATGATAGCTACTCTCACAACCATGCGCGCCCTGGTTGCGGCCACCACCCGCGCCAGCGACGACCTCGAGCGCGAGCGCCTCTCCCTGTCGTCCAAGATCATGGCCAGCGACGGCGACTGCGCTATCTGCGACCAGGCCCTCCAGCTCCACGGCGGCTCCGGCTACCTCGAGGACACCGGCCTCTCGCTGCTGCTCCGCGACGCCCGCGTCACGCGCATCTTCGAGGGCGCCAACGACGTCCTCCTGACGCGGCTCGGCCAGCTCGAGCTCACCATGCCGCGCGCCGCCCCGCCCGACCACCCGCTCTCGCTGCTGCTCACGACCCAGCTCGAACCCGCCCTCGAGCGCGGCCTCGCAGCACTCCGCGACCCTCTCGTCCTCCACCGTATCGGTCGCCTCGCCCTCCTGCGTGATGCCGCCCTGGCGCTCGCCGCCCTCGCCGCCGACCCGCATCGCCTCACGCCACGAATGCCCAGGCCCACCGCCGCCGACCTCGCCCACGCCGAGTCCCGCCTCCTCGAAGCTGCGCGCGCCCACCTCGTGCGCCGCGACCTCGACACCACCGAGCTCATCGCCCGCCACGTTCTCGATCAACGCGACCAGGACGCCCAGGAAGCCGTGTCATGAAAGTGCTCTTCGTCTACCCGCGCTTCGAACGCCACGCCGACTCCCACCCCGAGCTCCGCCAGTTCGTGCCGATGAACGAGTACCTCGGCTCGCCGTCCCTCGGCATCGCCGCCGTCGCCGCCGTGACCCCGCCGCACTGGCAGATCGAGTTCCGCGACGACCGCGTCGTCGACGGCGCCGCCCCGACCGATGCCGACCTCGTGGCCCTCTCGTTCTTCACGCCCGCCGCCACCCGCGCCCTCGCCTTGGCCGACCACTTCCGCGCCCAGGGACACGTCGTCGTCGCGGGCGGCATCTTCACGACCTCGCTCCCCGACGTGGTGGCACCGCATGTCGACGCCATCGTCGTCGGCGAAGGGGAGGGGGCCTGGCCCCAACTGCTGGCCGACTTCGAGCGCGGCGCCCTCCAACCGCGCTACGACGTCGCCCCGCTGCCCCCCTGCACCTTGCCCGTGCCGCGCACCGACCTCTACTTCGACAACGAGGCCGCGCACCTCCGCCCCGACGACTACCCGCTCCAGCTCTCGCGCGGCTGCCCCCTCCATTGTCACGCCTGCGCGCTCCCCCACGTCATGGGGCCCCAGCTCCGCGCCTTCACCCTCGAGCACGTCCTCGCCCAGCTCGCGCTCATGGAAGCCCACGGCAAGCGCGCCTGCCTCACCGAGGACACGAGCTGGCTGCCGGGCGCGGGTCGCCGCGTCCTCGAAGCGCTGCTCGATGTCCTCATCGAGCGCGGCACCTCGGCCTCGGTGAGCTACATCGGGACTTCGTTCCCGATGATCCGCATCACCCCACCGGCGCTCCTCGAAAAGGCCAAGCGCGCCGGCATCGACATGTATTACCTCGTCACGGGCTTCGATCCGATCAGCATGAAGGCGTTCACCGGCAAGCACCCCGACGCGCTCCGCCGCGCCGAAGACGCCATCGCCAAGGCCTTCGACGCCGGCATCGAGCCCTACGCGTCTTTCCTCTACGGCAACGACCAGGACGACCACGGCACCGTCGACCGCGTCCTCGCGTTCTGCGCCAAGACCAAGATCCGCAAGGCCGAGTTCGCCATCGCCACGCCCTACCCAGGGACGCCCCAGTGGCACCAGCTCGTCGCCGAGGACCGCATCCTCACGCGCGACTGGCGCCTCTACAACGACGCCAACCCGGTCTTCCGCGCGGCCCAGCTCACCCCCGATCAGGTCACCGACGGCTACCTGCGACTCTGGCGCGACTTCTACGCCGACCGCACCACCACCGTCTCCGGCATGTCCGACTACGAGCGCATCATCCAGTTCTGAACGCCACAACCGCCAGTCGATGTCTCCTGCGGCGCAGCGCACGGCGAAAGAGATCTGGGAGATGCTCGACCGCGGCGTCCCGATGCATCGCAAGATGCAGATGCTGGGCTCCGACTCGATGCCACTCGACCTCGCCGTTGGCGAGATCACGTGGGCCCGCGGGAAGAACAGCCGAGGCGGGAACAAGCCTTACGGCTGGATGGCCTACGACGCGGCGTCCTACCGCCTTGGGTGTCTGAAGGACGAGCAGATCCGCGAAGGCGCTGTCGGTCACGCCGAATGGCTTTTCCTAGGCTTCAGGCCGCTGGACCCATCCTATACGGGACCGCATGGCGAGCCGCCTGAACAGGCCTCCCAGTCCCCAGAGGGTAGGGCATGTGTCATCCGACACGGGATTGCCTTCCCGGGTGAGTTCGACCCCACGCCAGGCAGCTATTCGGCAGCCGTGCTAGGCCGCGAGTTGGCGCGGCGCTGGTTGGTCTCCAAGGCTCGTGCGCGCTCGTCTGCCATCTCAGCGAACCGCTTCTCGGCGTACCCCGGCGTCGACCAACGAAGCCAAGTCTCGTTGCTCATCTCTTCGCAGCGCTCGCGGAGCGATTTTGCGGGGGATGTCTCGGACGTCGAGGGATTCATAGCGTCACCTTCCGCTCAGAACGGTGCCCACATGATGACAGCACGTCAAGGCGCCAGTCGCATGGCCGCCTGGTGGGCGATCGCGAGGGCGTTCAACCCAGAGCGTGCCGAGCTGCGCATGCGCCGCCTACGTCGGCCCCGACGCGATCTCGGATCTCGTGGTCGTGGTCCACCAGAGCGACCCGACGAGCGGCCGATACGACGAAGACAAGGCCATTTGGGCTTCCGCACTGTCGACGAGGCCCTGGCGCTCTAACGCGCCCAGTACGACCGCCCCGGGTTCTACGGAGGACATAGCGCCATGACGATTGCCGACTTGAAGCGATGGGTTTCGGACAAGAGCAATCGCGGCGAACGGGTGAGCTTCATGTCGGAAGGGCGATCGTCCTCCGGGCCCCGGGTGGCGGATTCGACGAGAAGCTGACCGACCTGCGGCATCGGGCCGCGATGGAGCTCGCCCACACCGAGGCACTGCTTGGTGCCGTGGAGGCCGCGAGCGGCAACGAGGCGATGAAGCGCGTCATGGTCGACTACGCCGAGCAGGCGATGAAGTCCGACGCTGGGCGCGAGCTCGAGCAGATGGTGACCGCCATCTACGCCCACCCCTCGCTCGAGAGCTCCGCCTGCTCACGGCTGCGCAGCGCCCGCGGCCCGCTCACGGCTGCGCACCGCCCGCGGCCCTCAGGCGCTCGTAGAGGCCGGTGTAGTTGAGCAGGATGTCCAAGAGCGCCGCGCGCACCGTCGCCGAGTTCAAGGCCTGGGTGCTCATCAATGTGTGCGCGTCGTAGGCGCTGATACACGCGTTGGTGAGCTCGCTCGGCAGGTCGGGCGACGTCGCGAACTGCTGCTTGGTGTTGTTGGCCGCCTGCTGCTGCAGCGTCTTCGACTCGAGCAGCTTCTCGGTGATGACGTTGTTCACGTAGACGAGCTTGTCGTTGTCGGACAGCTCGCCCTGGAAGAGGTCATTGACCTTGGCGATGATCTCGTCGAGCAGCGCCTTCTGCTTCTCCTGCACCCCGCCGCTGCCGGCGTCGGTGATGGGCTCGAGCTTCGGCGTCTCGCCCTGGCTCAGGTTCAAGTTGACTGTGCCCTTGGTCTTCAGCTGGTGATGGGTCAGGACCACCTTCGACAGGTCGATGCCTTCGCGCTCTCGCCCGAAGTCGAGCAGCGGCAAGAGCGCCTTATAGAATATGGCGCGCTTCTCGATGCCGGTCGTGCCGTAGTCGAAGATCTGGGACAGGAACGTGTAGAGCCGGACAAATGCGCCCATGTCGCCCTTGAACAGGGTGAGCGCGTCGAGCTCGTCCTGCGCGGCTTTCGCCCCCTGGGCGCCCGCCTCGTCGCCGCTCGCCCGGGCGGCGTGTAGCGCGTCGCGCGCCGCCTTGAAGCGCTTCATCAGGCGGTCGCTCACCGGCTCCAGCGCCTTCACCAGATCCCCCTGCTTCGACTTCGGGTTCAGCTCGACCCCGACCACACGCTCGACCTCGAAGTCGTCGTAGTGACCGGCCGCGTCGAGCTTCGCGCGCAGATCGTAGACCAGGTTCGGGTCGGTCGTCCCCGCGAGCTCGGCTGTCGTGTGGTACGTCTTGAACGCCGCCAGCACGTCCTCGGGCGCGTTGACGAAGTCGACCACGTAGGTCGTGTCCTTGCCGGGATGGGCGCGGTTCAAGCGCGACAGCGTCTGCACCGCCTGGATCCCCGCGAGCCGCTTGTCGACGTACATCCCACACAGGAGCGGCTGGTCGAAGCCGGTCTGGAACTTGTTGGCGACCAACAGGATCTGGAACTCGTCGCCGCTGAACGCCTCGCGGATGTCGCGCCCTCGGAGGTTCTTGTTCAGCGCCGGGGTCGCCTCGCTGAACGGCTCGGGTCCCGACTCCGGGTCGTTCACCTCGCCCGAGAATGCCACCAGGGTGCCGATCGGATACCCCTTCGCCTGGATGTAGGCCTCGATGGCCAACTGCCAGCGCACGGCTTCCTTGCGGCTCCCGACGACCACCATCGCCTTGGCCCTGCCGCCGAGCAGCGGCGCCACCTTCGTCCGGAAGTGCTCGACGACGACCTCGACCTTCTGCGCGATGTTGTACGGATGGAGCCGCACCCAGCCCATGATGCCCTTCATCGCGGCGCTGCGCTCGACCTCGGTCTGGCCCGCGGGGTCGGCCTGTCCCCCCTCGGCGCCGGCCTCGCGGGCGAGCTTGAAGGCGAGATCGTAGGGCGTGTAGTTCTTCAGCACGTCGAGGATGAAGCCCTCCTCGATCGCCTGCCGCATCGAGTACACGTGGAATGGCCGCGGCACATTGTCCTTGCCCGGCTTCCGCGTCGGGTCGGGGCAGGTCCCGAAGAGCTCCATCGTCTTGTTCTTGGGCGTCGCCGTGAACGCGACGAACACGATCCCGCGGTCGTCGGCGCGCGCCGCCATCTGGGCCGCCAGAATGTCTTCGGTGCCGACCTCGCCGCCATCGCTGAGCGCCTCGACCTCGTCCGCCGACAAGACCGCCTTCAGCTTCGCCGCCGCCTCGCCCGTCTGCGAGCTGTGCGCCTCGTCGGCGATGACGCAGAAGCGCTTGCCCTCGGTCGCCGCCAGCTCGCGCACCGCGGCCAGCGCAAAGGGGAAGGTCTGGATGGTGCAGACGACGATCTTTTTATCGCCCGAGAGCGCCTTGGCGAGCTCCGCGCTCTTGCTGCCGGCGTCGTTCTTGATGGTCGCGACGACCCCGACCGTGCGCTGGAAGTCGAACAACGCCTCTTGCAGCTGCGTGTCGATGACGTTCCGGTCCGAGACGACCAGCACCGTGTCAAAGACCTTCCTGTGCTGGGCGTCGTGCAGCTCGGCCAGAAAGTGCGCGGTCCAGGCGATCGAGTTGGTCTTGCCCGAGCCCGCCGAGTGCTGGATGAGGTACCTCCCGGGTGCCTCTTCCGGCTGCGCCGTCGCGGCGAGCACGGCCGCCTGCAGCTTCCGCGTCACATCCAGCTGGTGATAGCGCGGGAAGATGACGCTGGTGATCTGCTGCTTCTTGTCGCGCTTCGCGATGAGGTACCGGCCCAGGATCTCGAGCCAGCTGTCCGTCTGCCAGACCTCTTCCCACAGGTAGGCCGTGCGGTGCCCGCTCGGGTTCACCGGGTTGCCGGCCGCGCCCCCGTCGCCCCGATTGAACGGCAAGAACACTGTGGCCGGACCCGCGAGCCGCGTGACCATGTGGACCTCGCGGTTCGACACCGCGAAGTGGACCAGCGCGCCGCCCGGAAAGCTCAAGAGCGGCTCGGGCGCCTGGCCCTTCGGGTTCGGCACGCGGTCGAAGCGGTACTGGTCGATGGCGTCGCCGATCGACTGCTTGAAGTCGGTCTTGAGCTCGACCGTGGCGACCGGCAGGCCGTTCAGAAACAGCACCAAATCGATGCTGTTGGTGTTGTGCAGCGAGTAGCGCACCTGCCGCATGACGCGCAGGCGGTTGAGATGGTAGCGCGCGACAATGTCGGGGTTGATGGCGAGCGCCGGCTTGAACTCGGCCAGCTTCAGCGGGTTCTTCAGGCCGAGCAGCTCGACGCCGTTGCGCAACACATCCAGCGTGCCCCGCTTGTCGAGCTGCGCACGCAGCCGCTCGGCCAACACCGTGATGGCGTCGCTGCCGTGGTTCTTTTGCAGGGTGAGCCACGCGCCGGGCTGCGACTCGCGCACCCAGTGCAGGAGGTCTTTCGGGTGCAGCGCCAGCGCGCGGTCGTAGCCCTGGGTGTCCT
>JAEUKJ010000425.1 GCA_016792665.1 Deltaproteobacteria bacterium
AGCACGCCGGTGATCGACGTGATGGTCTGGTTCACGGTCGGGAACGGCGCGACCAGGTAAAGCTGGTCGTCGACGCTCAGGTTGCCGGTCACGATGAACTCGCCCGCAACCGTCTCGCCCGCGGCGGGCGGCGGGGTGACGCTGGTCACCGTGACGTTTTCGACCTTCACGAGGAGCGCCTCGTAGGCCTTCTCCTTCGAGCCACCCACGGCCGCGTCGGCCGGCGTGATGACCTTGGGCTCCGGCAGGGTGCCGGCGCGCGCATTGGTGAAGGTCGAGCTCGTGAACTGCTTCTGGCCGAAGTACTCGGAGACGGTGCCGGTCAGGTCGACGAGCTGGCCCACCGTCGGCTTGGCGCCGGCCGTGCCGGTGAACACGTAGAGGCCGCCGAAGTCCTGGGCCGGGCCCGGGACCTGCACGGTGTAGAAGTCGGTGGCGACCACGGTCACGACGACGCCGTCGAGCCCGACGGCCGTGCCGACCGGGACCTCGCCCTTCTTGATGGCGACGATGGTCGAGGGGCACGGCTTGCCGCCGAGGTTCGAGAACTCGGGGCACGCGTCACACGCGTTGCCGATGCCGTCGGTGTCGGTGTCGGCCTGGTCGAGGTTCGGGTCCGACGGGCAGTTGTCACGCGCGTTCGGCACGCCGTCGTTGTCGATGTCGTCGGGCGTGACCGAGGTGCAGGCCGTCGTGTCCTTGTCGAAGGGGCACGGGTCGCACACGTCGCCCACCCCGTCGCCGTCGGTGTCGGGCTGCTTGCCGCCGTCCATCGGACGAATCGCGTTGAACTGGTCCGGGCAGTTGTCCTCGCCGTTGGGGATCCCGTCGCCGTCCGGGTCGCTGCCGCCGCCGACACCGGTGAACTCGTTGGGGCGCGAGGGGATGCAGGTCGGCTCGTTCGGGGGCGCGCCGCAGCCGGCCGCCTGGTAGGTCTTGGCCGGGTCCATCGCGGCGATGATGTCCGCGTAGGTGTAGGTCGTGAAGTAGGTCGCACCCGACGGCTTCTCCTCGAGCTGCTCGGCGAGGCAGACGGACTTCGAGCCACCGCAGACCTCGATCTCTTCGCACGGAGCGAGGCGCTTCTTGCCGGCGTTGGTCGGGTGCCAGATGTTCGGGTCGTACTTCGAGTAGTCCATCGGGCGGTCGGACAGGGCGGTCACGAGGTTCGTGTCACCAAAGAGCGGACGGCCACGGCGGAAGCGGACACCCCCATCGAGATTGGGCGGAGTGCCGCCGCGCATGACGAGGGCCACGTCGCCCTCGGTCGCGTCGATGACCGCGCGGTAGCCCTTGTTGACGCGGCCGTCCCACACGGCCAGGTCGGCCACCTTGCCGGTCGCGAGGGACCCGATGACGTCCCCGAAGCCAAGCGCCTCGGCACCCCAGGTCGTCACCATCTTCACGAGCTCGGCGTCGCTGAAGTAGTTGCCCCAGCGCTCGTTCCAGTCGGCGGCGCACGAGAGCTCGCGGAGGAGGTTCATCGAGCCCGAGTAGATCCAGTCACTGCCCAGGGCGACGCGGCCGCCGAGGCGGTGGTAGACGTTCGCGTAGGCCGTGAAGCCGTAGAGGCAGGTGTTGCTGCGCGGCGACCACACGAGCGAGGCGCCCTCGCCCACGAAGACGGCGGTGTCGGCGGCGGTGAGGCCGATGCCGTGGATGAAGCTGGTGTTGGCCGCGACGAGGTCGATGCCACCGGCCTGCGACCCGTCCAGGCACAGGAACTCGTTGCGCGCCGAGTTGGCGATGCCCTCGGCCACGTGCGGCACCCAGGCGGCGTTGCTGGTGAGGAGGTTCGTGTTGAGCGACGAGATCTCGTAGTTGCCGCAGCCCGAGTTGTAGACGCCGCTCGAGCCGAGGGGGAACGTGTCGTACTTCGAGGTCTTGTGCGAGAGGCCTTCCAGGCGGCTCGCGACGTCGAGGTTGCGCGTGAGGCCCGGGCCCGCGCCCGAGGCGAAGAAGCTGGTGGCGCCGCCCATGACCTGACGGAGCTCGGTCCAGGTGTCGCCGAGCGGGCTCTCGTTCTGGGGGCCGGGGATCTTCGGCTTGCCGGGGATGGTCACGCCACCCGAGCCGCGCCACTCGTTGCGGTGGTCGTAGCGCACCGTGGTGAGGTTCGCGGGCTTGCCCTGCGAGTAGGTGATGTGGTCGTGGGCGTTGACGAGACCCGGGGTGACGACGCCCTCGGGGCAGGTGAAGACCGTGGCGCTGGCGGCCTCGGCCTTGGTGTCGCAGTCGCAGCCGACGCACGAGACGAAGCCGTTGACGACCAGGACCTGGCCGTTCTCGAGGAGGCCATCGGGCGTCACGACGTCGGCGCGGATGAGCAGCGCCGAGCCGGACTCGGCCCCGCTGACGGCGCAGACCGTCTCGGTCCCGTCGGGCACGGTGGGAGCCGGGCCATCACAGCGCGTGACCGGGTCGACCGTGTCGGTGTCGGTGTCGGTATCCGTGTCGGCCACATCGGTGTCGCCGGTCGTGTCGGTCGCGTCCGTGGTGTCGGTCGCGTCCGTCGTGTCCGTCGTATCGGTTGCGTCCGTCGTGTCGGTCGCGTCGGTGTCGCCCGTCGAGTCCGTCGCGTCGGTGTCGCCCGTCGAGTCGGTCGTGTCCGTCGTGTCGAGCGTGTCGCCCGGCGTGGATTCGTCGGAACAGCCGACGGCCGCCGCTGCGAAGCCGCAGGCGAGGACAATGGAGGTGAGGCGCGAGATCTTCATGTCTGGGCTCCCGGGACCGGCGCTATCCGCTGAGGGCTGGATGCTGTGGGCGGGATAGCAGAAAGCCCGGGGTCGCCGGTAGCGCCATCGCCCCGGGCGCGGAAAATTCTCCGGTTCGATTCGGTGAAGCCCAGGAAAACCTGCGGCAAACTCAGAAGAAAATCGCTGCCACCGAGCCCGTCATCATCGCCGCGATCGTTCCCCCGAGCATCGCGCGCATGCCGAGGCGTGCGAGCTCGCCCCGCCGCTCGGGGGCGAGGGCGCCGATGCCGCCAATCTGGATGCCGATCGACGCGAAGTTCGCAAAGCCACACAGTCCATAGGACACGATGGTGGCCGTGCGGACCGAGAGCGGGTGAGCGCTCGCTTGGATCTGGCCGAGATCGAGGTAGGCCATGAGCTCGGTCAACGTGAGCTTCTTGCCGAGGAGCATGCCGACCTGGAGGCACTCGTCCCAGGGGATCCCCATGAGCCAGGCGAAGGGGGCGAAGGCGTAGCCGAGGACGAGCTCGAGCGAGAGCTTCAGGCCGACGAGGTCGCCGAGGCCGCCAAAGAGCGAGTTCACGAGCGTCACCATCGCGTAGAAGACGATGAGCATGGCGATGATGTTGAGGTAGAGCTGGAGCCCCTCGAGCGCGCCGCGCGCGATGGCGTCGATGCCGTTCTGGTCGAGGCGCTCGATGGGGACCTGCACGCTGCCCATGGTGAGGGGCGTCTCGGTCTCGGGCACGAGCAGCTTCGCGACCGCCAGCGCCGCAGGCGCCGACATGATCGACGCGGTCACGAGGTGGCCCGCGATACCGGGGATGGGCACGACCGCGACGTAGATTGCCATGACCCCGCCGGCCACTGTCGCGAAGCCCGCGACCATCACCGAGTGCAGCTCGGACTTGGTCATCTGCTTCACGTAGGGGCGCACGAGCAGCGGCGCCTCGGTCTGTCCGACGAAGATGTTGGCGGCCGCGGACAGGCTCTCGGCCCCGCTGGTGCCGAGGCTCCGCTGCATGACCCTGGCCATGCCGCCGACGACCTTCTGCATGATCCCGAAGTGATAGAAGAGGGCCATCAGCGCCGAGAAGAACATGACCGTCGGCAGGACCCAGAAGGCGATGGTCTTCATCGGCGGCGAGATAGCGCCCACGATGGCGGTCGGGATGAGCTCGGGGTGGCCGCTCGCGTCGGTGACGATGCGGGTGATTTGATGGGCGTCGACACTCTGGAAGACGAAGTTCGAGCCCGCCTCGGAGAACGAGACGAGCTTCTTCACCCCGGCATCGACCGCCGCAAACACGTCCTGGCCGATGTCCGGCAGGAGGATGACGGCGGCCAGCACGAGCTGCAGCGCCACGCCCCAGATGACGACGCGCCACTTGACCGCCTTGCGCTCGGTCGAGAACGCCCAGCACAGGGCGACCATCACGGCGATTCCGAAGAGCGCTTGCACGCGGTCCATCAGCGACGGCCTCTCAGGTGGGGGCACGGCGGAATCGGTCCCTCATGTGACGGAGGGGGCTCGTCCGCTTTCCAGGCATGCGCCTGATAGCCATACATCGGCTTCATCACGACGTTGCGCAAGTCGTTCCTGAACCAGAGCGGCGAAGCCGAGCCCGACATCGGCGGTACGAGCCAGGACCAGTCCCCGTAGACCTCGCGGCCGAGCGCCTTCTCCTGGCGCTCGAACTGGAGGAAGTAGTCGCAGGCCGCGTGATGATCGAGGACGCGCACGCCGCGCTTGTTGAACGAGTGCAGGACGGCGGTGTTGAGCTCGACCATGGCGCGGTCCTTCCAGAGGGTCGCGGTGGTCGACGTGTCGAGCCCCATCTTCGCGGCGACGACCGGCAGGAGGTTGTAGCGGCCGACATCCGAGAAGTTGCGCGCGCCGATCTCGGTCGCCATGTAGAAGCCGTTGAAGGGGGTCGAGCGGTAGGGCACGCCGCCGAGGTCGAGGCCGATCTCGCTGACGGCGGGCAGCGCGTACCACTCGAGCCCGAGGTCGGCGAACCACGCGTACTGTGGGTGCGAGAGCGGGATGCGCAGGATGGCATCCTCGGGGATCTCGAACCAACGCGGCGCCCGATCGCCGACCTTGATGATGAGCGGCAGGATGTCGAAGGGGGTGCCGCGGCCGCGCCAGCCGAGCGCCGTCGCCTAATCGGTGAGCTCGACGTTGGCCGGATCGCCGAGCACGCCGCCGTCCGGCTTGCGGTAGCCGGCGTAGCGCAGGAGCTGGGTGTTGAAGATGCGGATGGTGGGCGGCCCGGGGCGGAAGACGGTCATCGTCGAGATGAGGTCGCCGCCGTTGGTCGCCGCACGGATGTGGTCGACCAGGGCCGCGAAGATGTCCTCCTCGCGGTCGAGGTGGCGGCAGTCGCGCACGACCAGGTGGTTCCAGAAGAAGCGGCCGACGCAGCGCGTGGCGTTGCGCCAGGCGAGGCGCGCGCCGTAGGTCAGCTCGTCCAGCGTGTGGGTGTAGGTGCCGGTCCGGGCGACCTCCTCACGGACCTCGTCCATGCGGGGACCGAGGGCGTCCGGGGCGCCACGCTCTTTGAACATCTGGCCGAGGAAGGCCTCGGCCTCGATGAGGATGGGGCGGTCTTCGCGGAGGTCGAGGAAGAACGAGGTGTGCTGGACGGGCGGCAGCGTGGCCGTGCCGTCGCCCGCGATGGTGCGGACCGGGCGGCCTTCGCGCGCGTTGCCGTCGTCGTCGATCTGCGAGGTGAAGACCTCGATGCGGAGCGCCGACTCGGGCCAGCCGGCGTCGACGAGCAGCGCGCGCAGGTCGCTCGCGAAGCGGTCGGGCCCGCAGATGAAAGCCAGGGCCCCGGGCTCGTAGGCATAGCGATGGCGCACGAGCTCGGGGCGGATGCGCCCTTCCTCGGTGGTGAGGCGCCGGGTCCAGGTCAGGTGCGGATGGCTCGCGGCGAGGGCGTCGAGCTCGGCCGCGAAGATGACGTCGCGCTCGCGGCGCGCCGACCAGTCGATGTGCAGGCGCCGTCCGGTCCCGTCGTGGGCCAGGGTTCGCGCCAGCGCGATGGCCGGCGTGACCCCGATCCCGCCCGCGAAGGCGAAGATCGGGCCGGGCTCGTCATCGGCCAGGTAGACATGACCCGTCGGCTCCGAGCAGCGGAACAGCGAGTCGGGCCCGGCGCGGTCGGCGAGCCAGCGTGAGAACGTGCCGAGCTCCTCGCGCTTGACGGTGATCTCATAGGGGGCCGCGTCTCCGCCGCGGCTCGTGAGCGAGTAGGCGCGCGTCACCCAGCGATCGCGGATGCGGGCCTGGATGACGATGTGCTGGCCTGGGCGCGAGGGGGCCGGGGCGCGCTCGACCGGCTGCAGCGTGACGGTCGCGAAGTCCGCGCCGTGGCGCTCGATGCGCAGGACCTCGGCCACGGCGAGCCGCGGTGAGCCGAGGATCTCCTCGACGAGCGGGGTGCAGCCACCGCAGACGCTGGTCGCGCGCGTCTTGTCGCAGAGGGCCTGGACTGTCTTGGCGCCGGCGTCGGCGGCGGCGACCAGGGTCTGTCGCTTCACGCCGACGCAGTTGCAGATGACCTCTTGAGGGTCGACGACGTCCTCGACGTGTTCGAGGTGGAGGGCGCCGAGCTCTTGGAAGAGGGCACGCTCCCAGCCGCGGATGGGGCGCCTCTCCATGAGGTCGGCCATGGTGTCGCGGAGGCCCGACCAACGACCGCGGCACGCGACGCCGACCAGGCGACCGTCGTCGAGCTCGAGCATGCGGGCCTCGTCACCCTGGCCATAGCGCAGGCGTTCGGTCGAGGCGGTGTCACGCCAGCGCGCCTCGACGGCGCCGCGCGGGCTGCGTCGGATGTCGAGGTGCTGGCCCTCGACGGTCGAGAGGTGCGTGAACGAGGCCGGGTGATCGAGCTGCTCGTCGCCACTCCGCCAGAGGAGCTCGGGGCCGAGGGGGCGCGCCTCGCCGAAGCGGCCTTCGGATCGCGCGAGGAGTCCACGACCCGGGAGGATGAAGACGTCGACGAGCGAGATGGCGTGCGGCTCGAGCACGGTTTCGATGGGGGTCGGGCCGCGCAGATCGGGCGAAGCGTGTCGCGAGCGCGAGTAGGCGAGGTGCTCGCTGAGGGCGTGGGCGTAGCCGTGGGGACGGCCGAGGCCGACCCAGCGCTCACGCATCAGGTGCGGGAGGTTGCGATGCCAGAGGACCTGGCGCGGCAGGGCGGCGAGCGCGGCGCCGAGCTGGTCACCGAGGCCGAAGCGGAACTCGTCGACCGACAGGGTGCCGTCCCCGTCGAGGTCTGCCTCGGCGATGATGCGCTGGGCGGTGGCCTGGGGGTGGCCGAGGCCGACGAGGAAGCGCGCGGCCTCTTCGGTGGTGATGATGCCGTCGCCGTTGTCGTCGAGCTCGCGGAGACGGAGGGCGACGAAGGACTCGGGCTCGAGGGCGCGGTCCAGGAGGCGTGACAGCGTGTCCGCGAGTGCCGGGCCGTCGAGTGCTGCGGGGCCGCCGAGGTGGCGGTGCACGGGGCCGTCGGGCGCGTCGCACCAGGCGAGGATGGCGTCGCTGAGATCGCGCCACGCGACGAGCGGGACGGGTTCCTCGGAGAGGGGGAGCGACAGGGTGCGGGTGTTACGGACGTCGTCCCAACCGGCGAGGACGGCTTCGATCGGCGGGGCGTGCGCGAGGCGGGTCGCGTGGGCGAGCATCGACTCGACGCTTGCCAGGGCCTGGCCGAGGGGGCGCGCGGGGTCGAGGTCGGGGGCGACGAAGAGGACCTCACAGCCCGAGAGGCGCGGGGCCAGGTCCTGGAGGTAGGCTTCGATGTGGGCCAGGTCTTCGTAGCTCGCCCACACGACGACGCGGTCGCCGGGCACGAGGTCGGTGGGTGACGCGAGGGGCGCGTAGTGATCGAAGCGGAGCGCGAGCTCGCCACCGGGCGCGGTCGACGGATGCCCTTCGGGACCGAGGAGATGGAGCGACATGAGGCCTCTCGGATGTGCTGGAGGCCCAAGAAGTCGCCCATGAGCGAGTCCTCGTCAAACGCACCGGGGTGGATGGGGCGGGGCCTGGCCGGCGGCGGGACTTGGCACTCGCGGCGCGAGCGACTATGGTCCGCGCCCCCGCGCGCTGGGTGCGGCGGCGCAAGACGAACTCGGACGCGCTCAGGCGGACACTGGAGACATGATGGGCACGCAGGTCACGGTCGAAGAGGTGGAGCTCGGTGGACGCGTGGTGCGCTTCGAGGCCGGCGAGGTCGCGGGTCGGGCGGGTGGCGCGGTGGTGGTGCGCTCGGGCGCGGCGATGGTGCTGGCGACCATCGTGGCCGAGGCCCAGCCTTCGCGGAAGGCAGCGGGCGGTGACGAGGGGCTCGACTTCGTGCCGCTGACCGTCGAGTACCGCGAGCGGGCGAGCGCTGTGGGGCGCTTCCCGGGCGGACATGGACGACGTGAGGCGCGCCTCGGGGACCACGAGATCCTCATGAGCCGCCTCCTCGATCGGACGCTGCGGCCGCTCATCCCGTCGAGCTGGAGTGCCGAGACCCAGGTGCTCGTCACGGTCTTCGGGGCCGAAGCGAAGTCGGATCTCACGACGCTTTCGCTGCTCGCGGCGGCGGCGGCGCTGCACGTGTCGGACGTGCCCGCGGCCGGGCCGGCGGCGGGGCTGAGGGTCGGGCGCGGCAAGGGCGGGGCGCTGGTCTTCATGCCGGGCGAGGCTGCGGCCGACGAGGAGTGGATCCTCTCGGCGTCGAAGGACGGCGTGGTGATGGCCGAGGGCGGGGCCGAAGAGGTCTCGGGCGAGTCGGTCATCGCGGTGTTCGAGGCGGCGATGGCCGCGCTCGAGCCGGTGTGGGCGGCCATCGAGCGGCTGCGCGGTGCGGTCGGCAAGGCCAAGCGTGAGGCGCCGGCAAAGGTCGTCGACAGCGCGTACGAGGCGACGCGCCAGTCGATCGTCAGCGGCCTGCGCGAGGACGGGCGGGCGGGCGACGAGGTGCGGGCCATCCGCGGCACGGTCGGCTACCTGCCGAGCAACCACGGGTCGGCGCTGTTCACGCGCGGCGGGACGCAGGCCCTCGTGTCGGTGACGTTGGCGAGTGATGAGCCGGCGGTGTTCGACTCGCTGCTCGCCAAGCGCAGCGACCGGTTCTTCCTCCACTACAACTTCCCGCCGTATTCGGTTGGCGAGGTGCGTGCCCAGCGCGGCCCGGGGCGGCGCGAGGTGGGGCATGGGGCCTTGGCGCAGCGCGCGCTCGGGCCGGTCATCCCGGCCCAGGACGAGCTGCCGTTCTCGATCCGGGTGGTGTCCGACATCCTCGAGTCCGACGGGTCCTCGAGCATGGCGACGGTCTGCGGGGCGTCGCTGGCGCTGATGGACGCGGGCGTGCCGATGAAGAGCGCGGTCGCCGGCATCGCGATGGGCGTGGTCATCGGTGAGGACGGTGACGGCGTCGTCATCTCCGACATCCGCGGGGTCGAAGACGCGCGTGGAGACATGGACCTGAAGGTCGCCGGGACCCGCAAGGGGTTGACGGCGCTGCAGCTCGACCAGAAGGTCGGCGCGGTGCCGATGGCGGTCCTCGGCAAGGCCTTGGCGCAGGCGCGCGTCGGCCTGGACCACATCCTCGACCGCATGGCCGAGGTCATCGCCGAGCCGCGCGAGAACGTCGCGCCGCACGCGCCGCAGGTGCTGCGCACGAAGATCCCGCAGAGCCGCATCGGCCTGGTCATCGGCCAGGGCGGCAAGACGATCTCTGAGTTGCAATCTGCAACTCAGACCCGCATCGACGTGAAAGACGACGGGCGCGTGAAGATCGCCGCGCGGCGCGCCCAGGATGCGCAGGCCGCGCTGGCCCGCATCGAGGCGATCGTGCAGGAGCTGGTGGTCGGCAAGGTCTACACGGCCGAGGTCGTCACGCTGAAAGAGTACGGTGCGTTCGTGCGCATCGGCGACCACGAGGGCCTCGTGCACGTGAGCGAGCTGGCGCCGACGCGGGTCGAGAAGGTCGAGGACGTGGTGCGCGTCGGCGACTCGGTCCAGGTGAAGGTCATCGGCGCGGACAAGCGGGGCCGGCTCGAGCTGTCGCGCAAGGCCGCGCTCTGACGAGCTTGGGTCGCGCCTCAGACGGAAGTCGAGGC
>JAEUKJ010000442.1 GCA_016792665.1 Deltaproteobacteria bacterium
GGCGGCGCGATCGCAGTCGGCTGGCAGGGGGCCTCGCCCAACGACGCCAATGCCGACCTGGTCCTCGTGCGCTTCGACGCGAGCGGCGCCGTCGCCGAGGATCGTCGCATCGCGGCGCCTGGCGCCCAGGGTGCCACCGCCGTCGCCGTCGACAGCGCCGGGCACGTCACGGTCGCGGGCTTCCTCACGGCGCGAGTCGACCTCGGCGCTGGCGTCGTGCTCGAGCCCCTGCGCGACCCCGGGTCCGACCCCGACGACCCATCGGCCGTGCGCGAGAGCCTCTTCGTCGCGCGCTTCGACGCCGACGGTCGCGCGGTGTGGGGCCGGACCTTCGCCGAGCTGCCCGGGCGCGCAGCGCAGCGCTTGGATCTGGTCGCCTGGGACGACGGCACCTTCGCCCTCGGCGGGCCGCTCTTGGCGGGCCAGTTCGGCGCCACGCTGAGCTTCGGACTCGGCGCCCTGAACAACACCTTCGCCGACCCGGCCCGCCCCTTCTTCGAGCCCGACGACGCCTTCCTCGTGCGCTTCGCCAGCGACGGCACACCGCTCAGCCAGGCGCATCTCGCGATGCGGACGCTCGCGGGCATCGCCGCGGCCCCGGGCGGCTGGCTCGTCGCGACCGGGCGCTCCAGCGACGACGTCCTGGACCCGTGGCTCGCGTCCGCCTTCGACCCCTGCGGGCACGAGCTCTGGAGCGTCGCGCCGGTCTGCGCCGCGTGCCTCTCCGGCGACGGCGTGGCCGTGGCCCCGGACGGACGCCTGATCGTGACCGCGACGAACCACGAGAAGACCCGCCTCGACGGCCAGCTCCTCTTCGGCGGCGGGACGGCCGTGGCCCTCTACTTCGACCCCCTCGTCGACGCCCCGGCCGCGGCCACCGGCACCTGCCCGCCGATCGTCTTGCCCAACGTCCAGGTCGAAGTGCGACTCGAAGGCGCCGCCTCGGGCCGCGTCGTCTCCGACCCACCCGGCATCGACTGCCCGGGCCAATGCACCGCGTCCTTCGACGCGCTGACCACGGTCGAGCTCACCGCCACCGCCGGACCCGATGGCCGCTTCGACGGCTGGGGCGAGCCCTGCGCCCGAGCCCGCGGCCCGTGCCGCTTCGAGGCCGCCGAGCGCACCGTGGTGGCGCGCTTCGAGCCGCCCGCCCTGGCCTGGCAGCGCACCTTCGAGCCGCCGGTCGGTCAGGCCGGCCCTGCGATCCGCCGCCTCGCCGCCAACGCTGGCGGTCAGTTCGTCGCGGCGCTGGCGCTCGACGGCAGCGGCCCGGTCGAGGTCGCCGCGGGCGTCACCTGGCAGGGCACGGGGCTCGGCTGGCTCGGCCTCGACGCCGACGGCCGGACGCGTTGGGCGCGCCTGGACGGCGGCGCGACGGCCGCGGTCCAGCGGCTCTCGGCGGCTCCGGACGGCAGCTCGGCGGCGGTCCTGATCGAGTCTTCCGGAGCACTCACCGTCTCGCGACGCGACGCTAATGGCGATGTCCTCTCCCCGGTCGCACTGCCCACCGATCGAGGCACAGTCGCGGTGGCGGGCCTCACCCATGCCGCGAACAGCGATCTGCTTCTCGCCATCGACGCGTGGGACCCGAACACCGGCACGCGCCACCCCGGGCTCGTGATGCGCGTCGTCGCAAACGGGGCGAACGGGGCTGAAGGCGCGACCTCCTCGTTCGAGCTCCCGGGGGTCATCCCGACCGCGCTCGCGGCGCTCGGCGACGGCGACGTCGCGGTCGCGTTCTCCTACCGCGCAGCGGTCACGCTCGGGGGCGAGACGCTACCGGCCTCGGGCGGCACCAACGCGATCGGCCTCGGACGCTTCGGCCCCGCAGGCGAGGCACGCTGGCTGCGCTCGCTCGGCTTCGGCGACGCCCAGGACCTCGCCGGCTCGGCCGACGGGCTCGTCGTGTCCTTCCGGTCCGACGAGAACTGGGACACGCCGCTCGGCGGCATCCCGGGCCTCGAGCCGCGCCAGAGCAGCCAGGTCGTCATGGTGCTCACCGGGGCGGGCGCACCGCGCTGGTGGCGAGGCGCCGGCCCGACGGGCGCTTCGGCCTTCGCCGCGGCACCGACGGATGGCTTCGCCTGGGTCGCAGCCGTCCCGGACGCGCCGAGCGACGAGGTCGTGCGCTTCGGACCCGACGGCCTCCCGCGCTGGCGCCTGCCCGTCCCGGGCGGGACCCTCATCGTCATCGACGGCACCGGCGCCGTCCTCCTCGGCACGTCCCTCCCCGCGGGCGGCAACCTCGGACGCGGCGCCCTCGAGCGCGGCGGCGCCGTCCTCCTCCGAGCCGGTCCCTGAGCGGCCCCACCTTCGCCCGTACACCAGCGTCGACAGGCCCGACGCCGCCCCACACACCGCAAAGAGGTCCGCCATGCACGACTCGACCCTCGACCGCGCCCGCGCCGTCCTCTGGGGCCAGGCCATCGGCGACGCCCTCGGGCTCGCGACCGAGTTCATGACCGCGACCGAGGCTCGCCTGACCTACCCGCACGGCATCAGCGGCTACGCCGACATCGTGCGCGACCACCACCGCTCGCGCTGGCCGGTCGGCGCGTTCACCGACGACACCGACCAGATGCTCTGCATCCTCGAGAGCCTCCTCGCCCGCGGCGAGGTCGACCCCCCCGACATCGGTCGGAACATCGCCCGCTGGGGCGCGACCAGCGGCCTCGGCATCGGTCGCACGGTGCAGCGCGCCCTGGACCGCGACGGCTTCGCCACCGACCCCATCGCCGCCGCGCGCCAGGCCTGGGAGGACGGACGCGCCCGCCACGCGGCCAACGGCGCTGTGATGCGCACCAGCGTCTTTGGCGTCTGGCGCCTCGGCGATCCCCAGGCCGCCGCCGCCGTCGCGCAGGGGGCCGCCGCCGCCTGCCGCGTCACCCACTACGACCCGCGCTGTGTCGCCTCGTGCGTCGCCGTGAGCCTCGCCATCCGGACCCTGGTGCTCGACCCTGAGACCGATCGCCCCGCCCTCTTCGCCTCGCTCGCCGACCTCGCGACGCTCTTCGACCCGCGCTGCGCCGAGGCCTTCGACGCAGCCAGCGACGGACGCGTCGAGGCCCTGGCCCTCGACGAGGGCATGGGCCCGGGCGAAGCGGGTCGCATCGGCTACACCCTGAAGGCGCTCTCCGCCGGCCTCTGGGCGCTCACGCACGCGCCCGACTTCGCGGGCGGCCTGACCGCCATCGCGCTCGCCGGCGGCGACGGCGACAGCAACGGCGCGGTCGCCGGTGCCATCCTGGGCGCGCGCTTCGGCCTCGACGCCATCCCGCGCCGTTGGCGGGACGAGCTCCACGGCGCCGCCGCCTACGCCGCCACCATCCAGCGCTTCCTCACCCACACCTGACCGGCGCGACCCCCGACTTGGGCGCCCCTCCGCACCGCGGAGATGTGGGAACCGCGTGAGATGCGGGCGCCGCGCCCCGTGCTAGGGTCGGTCATGATCCAACGAGCCCTCGCGTGTGCGCTCGCCGTCCTGGCGACTGCGTGTGACCCCGAACCGAAGCGCACCCCGGACGCGGCCCTCGACGACGTCACGCGCGACACGAACGACGCGAGCGACACGGGCAAGGACACCGCCCCAGACACCGTCGAAGACACCGACAAGGACACGGGTACGGACGTCGTTGACAGCGCCGACATCGGCGACGACGCCGAGGCGCCGGTCCTGATCCCGAGCGCGCGCGGCCATGTGCGCGTACGCTTCGCCGGTCGCATGGTCGCGCCGCGGGACCTGCCGGTGTGGCTCGAACGAAAGGACGGCGAAGGCGTGACCGCCAAGGTCCGGACCAACGAGCACGGCGACTGGCGCGTCGAGGGTCCCGCACTGGTCAAGGACCGCTGGGCGGTGTGCAGCGGCGACGAGGGCCTCGAGACGCAGTGCGACGCGCCCTTCGAGCTCGTGCCAGACTGGGGCGCGGTCGAGGCCCCACGCCATGTACGCGACGCGCCGGAAGGCACCCGCGGCGGGCGCGTCACCCTGGCCGACGGCACGCCGTGTGTGTGGCGCTTCCCGTTGCACGGCGTGGCGGTCGACACGGTCATCACAGGCGAGCGCGAGTGGCGCACGAACGCGAGCGGCGAGTTCCTGATCTTCGCCGACCGCGCCGCGACCTTCACGGCGACCTGTGAGGCCGCGACCACCAGCGTCGACCCGCGGGCCGACGCCTGGGTCGAGGCCACGCTGCCGAACCAGCCCCCCGACGTGCGCGGGCTCCTCGCGTATCGCGGCGACACCGTCATCGAGCAGCGCGTGATCGGCGAGACGCTGGCCGTGAGCGTCGACTCCGACGACCCCGACAACGACCGCCTCAGCGCACGCTGGGCCGACAACGACGGACCGCTCGCGTCGAGCGCGCTCAAGCTCGTGTGGCAGCCGCGTGCGGCCGGGCCCGAGCTCGAGGTCCTGGTGGGCGATGGCCGCGGTGGCTATGACCTCGAGCCGCTGCGCCTGCGCACCACCCCGCCGCCCGCGCCCTCGGGTCTCTTGAGGGGTCCCATCGCAGGCGCGACCTTGACCCAGGGCGACACGCGCGTCACCAGCCAGGCCGACGGCTCGTTCACGCTGCCGGCGTGGCAGCGCGATCGCGCGCTCGTCATCTCGGCGTCGGGCTATGTCGATCGCGTCGTCGCGGCCGATCACATGCCGGCCTTCAGCCTGCCGATCGATCTCGTCCCCTGCGAGCGCCAGCGCCTCGACGGCAAGGCCGGCGGCGTGCTGCGCCTCGGCGACGCGCTCAGCGTGACCTTCCCCGGGCTGGCCTTCGTCGACGCCGACGGCAAGCCGGTCACCGCCAACGTCGACGTGTGCCTCGCACTCATCGGCCCCGACGCCGACGACCAGCCGCTCGGCGTGCTGTCGCGCGACAAGGTGCGCGTCGTGAGCGCGCCCAAGGTCGCCTGGGTCGACGTGCGCGACGCGGCCGGCGTGCGGCTGGCCTTCGCATCCGACAAGAGCGCCGTGGTGAGCATCGCGCTGTCGGCCGACGAGATCGCCACCGTCGGCACAGCGCAGTCCTACACCTACGCCGACGGCGGCTGGCACAGCGCCGGTCCGTTGAAGCTCGTCGGCGCCAACGCCGAGCTCGCGCTCACCGCGCCGGGCGCCGCCGCGGGCGCGACCGACGATGGCTACGGATGTGTGCGCCTGTGGCTCGGAGCGCTGCACCACCGCGCCAACTACGCGCTGCGCTGGCGCACGCTCGGGCCCCCGCTCGGGCCGGCGACGCTGGTGCCGATCACGCCGGGTCTCGACCTGCTCGCCCCGTTGCCCGCGCGCCGCGCCATCCGGGTCGAGGTCATCCACCTGCCGACCAACACGCCGGTGCCCGGCTGGACGCGCGTCGTGAACAGCGGCGACGTCTCGCGGCAGCCGGCCGACCTGCTGGGCGTGCGCATGCCCTACGATCTGTGCGGCGCCGATCTGGTGCTGCCACCGCCCAGGCCGGTGACGGGCGTCGACTTCCTCTCACGCGTGAGCCTCGGCGCGGGCACCGCCGCGGACGGCACGGCGGTCAGCGTCAGCGATCTGGTGGGCGGCTACTACGAGCTCGTCGACCCGGGCGACGATCGCACAAGCCCTGCGAACTTCTGGCGGCGCAACGGCATGTGGAACTTCAGCGGGCCCTTCACCTTCGACTCCGAGGCCGTCGGGATGCGTAAGAGCGAGCCCTCGCTGCCCCGGCACGTCGCCGTCCACAAGCAGCCCATCCCGAACTTCGGCACCATCACGGCACTGCACCTCGGGATGTACGAAGACCTGCCAGCGGCCCTGGCCTTCCAGGCGCTGACCGGCTCGCCGCAGCCCGAGATCCCGCCGCGCATGCTGGCGATGGAGGCCTGGCCCGCGAGCTCTGGCCTGCCCGCACGCGTCCGCTTCTTCGCCTACGTCGGCTCGCAGCGCGTGCGCTTCATCGACCTCGATGGCGCCGGCATGAAGCCCGTGCCAGCGGTGTGCATGAACTGCCACGGCGGCAGCCTGCCAGACCCCGACACGCTCGCGACCGCCGTGCGCCAGACGGGCAAGTGGCCCAGCGACGCGCTCGGCGCGCACACCATCCCCTTCGCGCTCGACACCCTGGACGTCGTGCAGCCTGCGGTCATGCTGCCGGAGTACCGCGGCGTGAACTCGGCGCTCTTGGGGACGCCGCTGTCCGCCGCTGGGCGCGCGCTGATCCTCGGGGCCTATGGGGCCGCCGCGGCCCCGCTCACCGGCACCTACGACAACCACTGGGTCCCCGCCGGCTGGGTCGACGAGCCGGCTCTCTACCAGGACGTGGTCGCGCCGTACTGCCGCTCGTGCCACCTACAAGCCGGGCCCGACTTCGTGAGCCGCGACGACTTCCGCGGGCTGGCCGACCTCATCGAGTCCGACGTGTGCCAGAACCGCAGCATGCCGCACTCGCCTGCCACCAGCGTGGACTTCTGGACGTCGTCCAACCCGTACGCGCCGGGCCGGCTCGAGGCCGGGCTCGACGGCGTCATGGGCTGGTCCGGCCTCGGCTGCGACCCTCCGTGAGGTGGCGGAGCCGACGCGCAGGTCTGCATTCTGCTCCCCCCGCAGGTCCAAGGCGTGGCGAAGCGCCAGGCTCACGACTCGGGGGCGGCCGACCTGGGCGTGGCGCCCGAGCTGCGCCTGACGGCCTTGCGCGCGGCCGAGAGGCTCGGCAACCCCGCGAGGCGGGCCGAGTCGTTTCGGTAGAGGAAGCCGATGGCGCCCTTGACGTCGTAGAAGACCGCCGAGAACAGCCCCCAGAAGCGCGCCGGGGTGTCGTCCTGCACGTTGTCGGGGACGAGGCCCAGCGCCTGACGCAGTTCGTCGGCCAGCCGGAACGCCTCGTCCGTCAGGCCCGGCGCGTAGTCGTGAGGCAGGCGCACGGCGAGGAGGGCGCTGTGCTTCTGGACGAGCTCGCCGAGGCGGATGAGGTCACGCAGGAGGTCGACGTAGCCGCCGCCCGAGCGGATGGCGGCGAGCTCCGCCTGGATCTGGGCGTCGCCGCGCAGCCCGAACTCCAAGAGGTTCAGGAGGTCCTTGCGTTGCTCCATGGCGGCCTCAGACAGATCGGCGGGCACGCGCGCCGCTGACCGCGCCGTGGGCCGCGAGGCCTGGATGTCGAGGTGCCAGGCCGCCCAGCTCAGGACCTCGAGGTCGCTCACGGCCGACGGCGAGAACTCCTCGGGCGGGAGACGCGCGAGGCGCGCCGCGACCTCGGTCGAGGTGGCGATCTGGAGAAGCCGGCTCGCGGCGATGGCCGCGTCCGCGAAACGAACGGTGCGACCCGCGCGCGGCGAGGAGCCCGCGATGCGCGACCTCAGCGCGTCCAGGGCACGCTGGGCGCGGTCCGGGCTGTACCCGCTCGGCGCATCGTTCGGGTCGATGGGGGCGAGGTCGTCGTTGTCGGTCGTGTCAGCCATGAGAGTTCATCCGGGGACGGGTCGAAGTGAAGGCTCTGACGGGGCGCAGGGAGACCCACGTCCGCGCGAGCGCGGGCGCAGGTGGGCCCCCAGCACCTAGAAGCGCGGCCACGGTAGCGCTCCGCCAAGCGCTGTCAACGCCTGGGCCGAGCGGTCCGCGGGGGCGGTTCACAGTTTATCGTGTTGCTGTCTTGGCGACCGCGGGACAGTCGTTTACGCTTCGCTGTGGGACGGTCGCGAGACCGGTTGCAACAGGGGGAGACATGAGCGAGCCGAAGTGGTGGCCGTTTGGCGAAGCCATGGCCAAGATCGGGGGAGGCGGGGGTG
>JAEUKJ010000462.1 GCA_016792665.1 Deltaproteobacteria bacterium
TCGATGAGCGTGCCGTCGGGCGCGAGGTAGTACCAGAGGCCGTGCGCCTGTCCGTCATAGCGCGCGCCGATCACCTGCGGCATGCCGTCGGGGTAGTAGACCACGAAGGGGCCGGTCTCGGTGTCGTCCTGCCAGACCTGCGCCCAAACGAGCTCGCCGGCATCGTCCCACGCGAAGTTGAAGGCGAGGTTCTTCCGCGCGTACTCCCAGGTCGGGTCTTCGGAGCGCCAGCCTTCGTCGGGCGAGGTCCGAAAGTAGGGGTGGCAGGTCGCCGGCAGGGACCAGGGCAACTGCGGCATCGCGTCGACCTCCGCGTAGTCGGGTACGACCGCGAACGGCGCCGAGCTATAGACCCAGGTGAGCCGCCCGCCCTCGAGGACGTAGGTAATCATCGTAAGGTCTGGGTGTCGCGGCCAAGGTCGGTCGACGCAGCTGTAGTAGTCGACGCCCGACTCGTGCTCGGTCAAGGCGACCATTCGTTTGCCGCACTCGGGATGGTCGGGGACCCCAAGGTCACGAAACGGCGTGACCGGACGACTGGTCTTCACAGCGACCTCGAGGACTGCCTCTCCGCAAGGCGTTCCCGCGGTCGACGAGGTTGGTGAGTCACCGGTCAGACCGACGATGAACGTGCGGTCGACTCCGGGCGCGGCATGTACGCAGGCGCGGGGTGTCCCAAGGCTGCTCCGAAATCCAAGCGTCTGCTCCTGGTGATTCCGATAGCGACGAAACCCAGCGTCGAACGCGAAGTCGATCTGCCACTCCTCTTGATTGCGTCCGTTCTCGCGGGTCCACGTCGCAAACCATTGGTCTCGCGCGTTGAAAACCTGCGGCGCCGAGACATCCTGCCCCCAGGTGTAGTCGTCGTCGCTCGGCGGGGCAGGGGGCTCCGCGCGCGTCTCGATGGAGAGTAACCCACAAGCGAGCGCAAGCCATGCAATGCGTGGCGCCATCAGTACACCGGCTCGTGCTCGAAGCTGAGGTTCTTGATGAGTCGGACTCGCGCCTTGTCGTCCCGCCACTGCTCGACGGGCACGAAGCGCGTCCCGTTGAGGCCGCGGATCTTGGCCATGCGAGGTGGGTGACGAACATGGGGGAGGACATTCGCGAGCGGGCCACCCATCTCAGGGGGCAACGCAATGTCTTCCCGAGCTCCAAAGGGCGAGCTCTCTAGCGCAAGGAGGGGGAGCAGGCTCACCTGGCTCCGAATCTTGCCGCGGAGATCCGGCTCGGAGCATCTGAGCCAGTGTCGTTGTGTCACCTCTCGTTCTGACCTCACAGACTGGCCGTCGAGTTCGATCTCGAGGGTGAGGTCCTCTTGGACCGAGCAGAGTCCCTTGTTGGCGGTCACCAGGTCGAACACCGACCGGCCTCGCGTGCCCTTGGCCAGCTGAGCCGAGCCAGGGGCTCCGCGGGCCTTGACGAGCAACTTCATGGTCGCGACGCGATCCGAGGCCTGGTTCCTGAATGACTCGGTGGCGTCGAACAGGCGTGCGAGTTGCTCAGACGCCTCCGAGGTCGACCCAAGGAGCCCGACCATCTCGACTGCCTGGCGTTGGTGCGACATCGAGTCTCTCGTCGCCCGCCCCACATCGGAGAGCGCCTCGTTCACCGCGAACGTGGCGAGCGTGCCGAGCTGGCCGTTGATGGCGTCGATCTTCCCATCGAGCGCGCCGACCATCGCGGTCACCTCGTCGCCCGAGAAGGCCTTCTCCTGCTTCGCATCGTAGTCGCTGGCTCCCTTGCCGACGTCTTTGACGCCCTTGGTGCCATCGAAGCCCTCGCCGAGCGCCTCGAGCCCTTTCTTCGAACCCTCGGCCGCGCCCTTCTTGGCGACCTTCCCTATCGACCCCAGGTTGCCCGGTCTGCCGCCCTTGTCCCTCAGGAGCAGCGTCAGCTTCCCCGCGGACTTCATGAGCGACACCATGTCCAACACCAGCGACAGGGCATCGACCCAGTTCGGCTCCTGCGCCTTCTTGTAGGCTTCGACCGAACTCTCCACCTTGCGGTCGGCCCCGCGCTTGCCCTCGTCTTCGCGCAGCATGTCCTCGACGAGCTCCTCGACCCGCCTCAGGGC
>JAEUKJ010000478.1 GCA_016792665.1 Deltaproteobacteria bacterium
GAGCTGGCGGCAGCGGAGCTTGCCGCACAAGAGCGGCGGTGAGTGACGCTCGACCTTGCCCGCAGAGCCGAGCTTGGCCCTGGACTCGAGATCGGCCGTGCCGCGGTACACGACATAGCCCGTGGCGAGGCCAGCGTGGACGAGGACGGTCAGGCCGATGCCCGCAATGATGGTGATGACGCGTCCGTTCACGGGGACCTCCGCGGTCGCTCACGCTCGAGGGCCTGGCCGAGCCAGAGTGCCCGAGGATGACCCGACAGGAGACGCCCGAACGCTCGAAAGGGTCCGCGCGCAGTGACCAACCTGGGGGTGGGACGGTGCATCAGGCTCAGCATCTCACGGGACGACGGGGGCCGTCTTCTCGACGGTCGCGCCGCCCAGGATGTCCGCCTCGGCCACGAGCCCGAACTTGGTGACCCCGGACTGGCGCACCGCCGCCATCACGCGCAGCACTTGACCATAGTGGAGGCTGCGTGACGCGAGCACGTAGAGCTCTTTGTCTTCCTGGAGCTTCTTGTTGTCGACCAGCTTCTCGCCGAGCTGTTTCAGGCACGGCTCGAAGGCCTTCTGCTCGCCGTCGGGGTCTTTCTCGTCGCGGTCCTTCCCGAGGTAGCGCGCCATGTCGGGCGAGACGGCAAGACAGCGTAGGATGACGGTTTGGTCGATGGTGAACACGAGCTTGTCGGAGACCTCGAGCTTCAGCTTCTTGACCTCGGAGAGCTTGACCGGCTCGGAGTCGACCTTGGGGAGATCGATGGGCACCTGGCTGTGCTTCACCTTGGCTTCGAGCTCGGCGATGGCGGCCTCGGCCTTCTCGATCTTCTCCTCGGCCTCCTCCTGGGCCTGCTGCCGCTCTTGCTGCATCTCGACGGTCTGCACGCCGGCGGCGACCATGAAGATGATGAGCAGGACGAGCATGACGTCGACCAGCGGCGTGACGTTGATCTCGGAGAGAACCGAGCGGCCCCGCTTGCCCTTCTTCCCGCCCTCTTTCGGTCCCGACATGCCCATGCAGATGTCCTTGTTCGACGCGCGGGTCGACGAACCCCCTGAACCCGGTCGTCAGCTGAAGAAATGCCGGCGCAGGATATTGAGGTAGTCGGTCGAGAAGTCATCGAGGTGGATCTCGAGCTGCTTCATGCGGCCGACGAGGAAGTTGTACGCCATGACCGCGGGGATGGCGGCGAGAAGGCCGATGGCGGTGGCGACCAGGGCCTCCGCGATGTGCGGCGTCACGGTCTGGAGGATGGGCAGGTTCGGGTCGATGTCCCCGAAGGCGTTCATGATGCCCCAGACCGTGCCGAAGAGGCCGATGAAGGGGCCCGAGGAGCCGACCGTCGCGAGGAAGCCGACCGACTTCTCGAGGCGCGAGGTCGCGAGCTGAGCGGCCTGGTTGAGCGACCGCTCGATGTTCTCGAAGGCGGCCGAGGCGCTCTCGGGGGCGGCCGCCGGGCCATCGCCACGGGGACGTGCCGCGCGGCCCTCGCGCTCGCGCAGGATGAGGTCGAGCTCTTCGTAGCCAGCGCGGAACATGTCGCGTGCGGGCGAGACGGGCATCGTCTGCGAGACCTGGTAGAGCTCGGCCAGGCGCGTGGCCGAGCGGAACGTCTGGATGAAGCGGCGCGTGTTGCCCGTGGCGCGCGCGATGGCGAAGGTCTTCAGGCCGATGATGAACCAGCAGATGACCGAGAGCGCGATGAGCACCAGGAGGACCGCGAGCACCACGCCCCGCGACTCGAAGACCTGTCCGAAGACGTCGGTCTTGGTGTCCGCGGCGACGGCCGCGAGGTGCACGAGACCTGGCGGGCTGCCAACGGAGGCGAGCGGAGCAAGAGACCAGAGCGCCATGCGGGTTCCTTCTCGATGCTGACCATGGGGACAACGCGGGCTCGTAGCGACGAGACCGGCAGCGGCGCGGTTAGCATGCGGCTCTGGCGGCTGTCAAAGCGGTCCCGCGGGGCCGGGGGCGTTTCGGGCGGGGCGCGGGACGCCGCCAAACCGTGACCGCAACAAAAGTAAATTTCACGACCGCGCGTCGCTTTCGAGGTGGCGCGGGTACTACCGCCTCGACATCAAGACCATCGCAGCCTGCGGGCCAACCCCGCGCACATGTTTGCGATCGTCGCCGTCCACAGCCGGAGATCGTCGATGCCACCGCTCTGCCTCGTCCATGGGACCCGCGTCGTTCCGCTCGAAGTCGGCCCGACCACACGCCTCACGTTTGCCGACCCGCGTGAGCGGCGCGACCTCGGGGGACGCCGGGTCGCGGTCACGGTGCGCGCGGATCGCGTCGAGATCGAGGACGAGAGCGGTGACGGGGTGAGCGTGCGCGGCGAGCGCAAGCGGCGGCACGTGGTCGGTCCGGGCGAGGCGGTCGCGGTCGGTCGACAGCGGGTGCTCATTGCCGAGAGCGTGGGCTCGGGAGCGCGCAGCGCGGTCCTCTGGAATGGGATGATCGCGGCCGAGCCGTGCTCGCTGGAGGCGCTGTGCGAGCTCGCGCGTGTCGGGCCGGCCCGTGCCCCGGTGTGGATTGCGGGCGAGTCGGGGACCGGCAAGGAGCTCGCGGCGCGCGCCATCCATGAGACCTCGGGGCGGGCCGGACGCCCCTTCGTGGCGGTCAACTGCGCGGCGCTGCCTGACAACCTCCTCGAGGCCGAGCTCTTCGGCGTCGAGCGTGGGGCCTTCACCGGCGCGACGCGAACGCGGGCGGGAGCCTTCCAGAGAGCGGCCGGTGGGACCCTGCTCCTCGATGAGCTCGGCGAGCTGCCACCGTCGGCCCAGGCCAAGATCCTGCGCGCGCTCGAGACCCAGGAGGTCCAGCCCGTCGGCGCGGAGCGGACGATCAAGGTCGATGTCCGGGTCATTGCCGCGAGCTGGCGCGATCTCGAGCACGAGGTCGAGGCGGGTCGCTTCAGGCTCGATCTGCTCCACCGACTGTGGGTCCTGAAGGTCGAGCTGCCGCCGCTCCGCGCCCGCACCGGCGACATCGCCCCGCTGATCGATCACCTCTTGCGCCTCGAGGGCGCCCCGGACCTCGCGCCCTCGGCGGCGATGATCGAACGACTCGCCCGGCACACATGGCCAGGCAACATCCGCGAGCTCCGGAACTGTGTCGCGCGCGCCGTGGCCGCGGAAGATCCGAGCGCGCTCGCGCCTCAAGTGCGACGAGAGGCGCGCCCGGTCGACGGGACCCAACACCCGCGCGTCGAGCTCGCGCACCAGGCCCTCGATCGACATCTCGGAAATCGGACACGGTCGGCGGCCTCGCTCGGCGTCAGCCGCTCGACCTTCTATCGATGGCTCGACGCGAGTCGGGGTCCGGCTCCACGAGACGTCGTGCCCGCCTCCATGACGTCCGCGCGATAGGCGCCACGCGGCCCGGCGAGGATTCGAAATCTGAGCAGGAGTTACTCGGCGAGAGATGACCCGGGACGGGTTGACACCGGGACCATGACGTTTATGATGGCGCAGGCTTTGTCAGAAATGGCGTAAACCCTAGACAATTCCACGGCTTAGCGTGAATATCCGCGAATTCAATCGCTTCCAGCTGGAAGCAACGAAGCTCGGACGCAATGTGGTCTTCCAGATCACCGTGTTCGAGAAGAAGGAGCGAAACAAGTCGCGTCTCTACGCGGAGACCCAGTGCTATGACCCGCTCCAGCACCTCATCCAGTTCGTGATCCGCGACGCGAGTGACCTCGACAACGTGATCGAGATGTTCGCGAAGCAGCTGCTCCATCGCGGATTCGTCCCGGTGAAGTATCGGGTCAAGAACGGCGATGGAAGTTGGGACGCGTGGTTGCAGGTCCCTGAGTACTGACGTCGCGTGGGCTGCTCGCCCCTCACGGGGCTGATTCCATGGCGTCGACGTCGAACCTTCGCCGAGCCAGACCTCAAGGCCGGCGCAGGCGTCGCTGATCGCCGACGCGCACCGTCACCCCGCGCTTGTCGAGCCATTCACCGAGTGGAATCGCCCACTTGCGCGTGGTCGCCGCGAGCGTCTTGAGCTGCTGGGCGTCGAGCCAGATGTCGCGCGCGAAGTGATCGCGGACGCGCGCCTCGAAGCGCTCGAGGGAGGTTGTCGCGAAGACGAGCCCGCGATCCGCTCCGGCGACGCGGGTGAGGAGCGCGCGCGGGACGAGGCGGTTGATGGCCCGGGTGATCTCGACGAGGGGAACCTCCAGCGCGGTGGCGAGCGCTTCGGGATCGGGGGGCGCGAGGTCGGCGAGGTCGAGCGCGAGGACGAGGCGTCGGTCGAGCTCGGCGTCACCGAGGCGCGGCGTGAACTCGGCGAGCCTCACCATGCCGACGGCGCGCGCGTCGGACCCGGGAGGGCGTGGCACGCGGACGAGGCGTGAGCGTCGGACGAGGCCCTCGACGGCCGCGTCGAAGACGCCATCCAGGCCGTCGGGACGCACCCGCGAGCGCAGCTCGTCGAGCGCGACACCGGGTCGCTCGGGGTGGTCGCTGTGTATGGCGGTGAGCCGCGCGACGATCGCCTGGCCGAGATGCTCCAGGGTGGCCCCTCCGACGAAGACCTCGTCGACCCTCGCAGAAGGCCTGTCGGCGACAACCTGATCAGGACCGACCCTCGCAGTAGGCCTGTCGGAGCCAGGCTGCCCGACAACGCTCACCGCAGAAGGCCTGGCGGAGCCAGGCTGCCCGACAACGCTCACCGCATGTCGGGCCAGCAGATCTGCCAACGCGCGACGGATCGATCCACGCGTCAGCGGCAGCGTCCCTTCGAGGCTCGCGACGCTCGCGCCCTGCTCGCCGCGCGCTTCGACGGCGGCGTGGACGAGTGCGGCGTCGGCGCCGACGGTGCGCTCGCGCCACCCATCCCAGCGCCCCAGGTCCGCCGATGAGTTGGCAGGCGCGACGAGGGCGTCGTAGGCCAGGAAGCGGCGACGCCCGAGGGCCGGCACCCACGCGACGCCGCCGCCGAGTGTCGCGCCGAGCACCGCATCGCGCCGAAAACCTCTGAAGATCCAGCGTTCTCCTGGGCACAGGAGCAGCGGCTCGGCGAGGCGCAAGATGCCCACGCGGCGCTCGCCAGCTGGCACGCCATCGCGAAGCTGGAGGCTCGCCTCGAGGGTCGTGGCGCCGAAGTGGGCGAGCCCCCGCTCGCCATCGCGGATCGCTTCGCGCAGCTCGGTACGCGCTTCGATCGTGACCTCGAGCCACGCGGTCGAGACCAACGGCGAGTCGCGGAGTGCCAGACGCGCGCCGCGCGGGACCTCGTCGACGCTCGGACCGACGAGGTTGATGGCGACGCGACGACCCGGACCGATCGCGTCCACCGACCGACCGTGGTGTTCGAGGCCACGGACGCGAGCGCTCTGCGCCGCCGATCCAGGCAAGTGGATCGCGAGTTCGTCACCGACCGAGACGGTGCCGCTCGCGCTTGTGCCGGTCACGATCGTGCCGAAGCCCGGGCGCGAGAAGGCGCGGTCGACGGTCATGCAGAAGGGGCGGTCGACGCGATCGGTCGGCGCGCCCGTGGTCCACGAGGCCATCATGCGGTCGATCGCGGCGACCACAGCGTCGCGCGTCTCCGGCGCATGGATCGAGAATGACACGAGCTCGGCGTCGGCGAGGAAGGTGCCCCGGACCAGCTCGCGGACCTCGGCGGCGGCCAGCTCGGCCAGGCCCGGCTCGGCCTTGTCGACACGCGTGAGCACGATGACGCCGCGCTCGATCCCCAGCAGTCGACAGATGTCGAGGTGCTCGCGCGTCTGCGGCATGACCCCCTCGTCGGCGGCCACCACGAACAGCACGCCGTCCATCCCGACCGCGCCCGCGACCATCTGGCGGACGAAGCGCTCGTGACCCGGGACGTCGACCAGCGCGATGCGTCCGTTGGGACGGTCGAGCCACGCGACCCCGATCTCGATGGAGATCCCGCGCGCCTTCTCCTCGGGCAGGCGGTCGGTGTCCATGCCGGTCAGCGCGGCGACGAGCGAGGTCTTGCCGTGATCGACGTGACCCGCCGTGCCGAGGATGAGCGTGGCCGCGCCGGCCGCGCCGACGCTGTCGGGCGAGCGCGGCGCGATGAGGGGCGAGGACGGATCGCTCGGAGGCAAGCGCGCGACTCAGAGCTTGGCCAGCGCCGTGACGAAGGTGTCGATGCCGCTGATGACCTTGGGCGCGCGGTCGCCGATGTCGCCGTTGACGAGCACCGAGAACGCGAGCAGGCAGCGCGCAGCGGGCACGTAGCCCGAGAGCGAGAGCGCGTCGTCGAGGGTGCCGGTCTTCGCGCGGACCTTGCCCTTCAGCGACTTCAGGCGGTTCTTCAAGGTCCCGGACTCGCCCGCGACGGCGAGGCTGGCGCGAAAGGCCTTGGCCTTCGCGTCGTCCTTGCTCTCGATCGCGAGCAGGCTGGTCATGGCCGAGGCGCTGACCTTCGTGCCCTCGTAGAGGCCTGAACCATTGACGATCTCGAAGGCCCTGGCCTCGAGCCCGAGGCGTGTGAGCGCCGCCGTGGTCGCGCTCTGGGCGCGCTCCCAGGTGGCGCTGTTGGTCGCCGGGTCGACGCCGAGCTGCTTGAAGAGGGTCTCCGCCATGTAGTTGTTCGAGGTGGTGTTGGTCTCGCGCACGAGGTCTGCCACGGGGCGGCTCTCGACCCTCGCGAGCTCGGTCAGCACCGCACGCCCTGCCGTCGAGCCCCCGGCACGGAGGCCGCCCTCGACCTTGATCTTGCGGGCCGAGAGGGCCTGGACGAAGACCTCGGCCGCGACGCGCGCGGGATCGGTCACGCGCTTCTTCAGGCCGATGGCTTGCGCCTTGTCGCCGAGGGCGCCGCTGACAACCACGCGCGTGACGCCACCCGCACCGGCCGCGACCGCGACCTCGAGCTTGTCGGAGGCCTTGCCGGCGACTGTGGTCGCGCGGTTGTCGATGACGATCGAAGGGGCGGTCAGGCTGGTCGTGACGCGCACCGGGTCGCCGACCTTCTTGGCCGGCCGGACCGTGACGACCAGCGCACCGAACGTGATCCCGAGGGAGGGCACCTCGGGTCGATAGGCCGCGTCGGTCTTCTTGCGATCATAGGCAGGCGGGGTGGCCGAGCCGGCGAAGCGGCCCAGGTCGACGCCCACGCCGCCGCGCACGCGCTCGACGCCGAGCTCTTTCAGACGGTCGGCCAGGCGCCCGAGATCGGCCGCGGTCGAGGCCGGGTCGCCGCCCCCGACCAGGGTGAGGTCCTCGACGACGGCACCGACCTTCTGACCGCGCACGACCGTCGCGAAGGTGTGGTCGAGCGCGAAGGTCTCGAGCACGGCGGCCGTCGAGAGCAGCTTCGCGCCGCTCGCGGGGCTGAGCTTCTGGTCGGCCTGATGGGCGCCCCAAAGGGCGCGGTCGGCGGTGCAGCGCACGGCGACGCCGAGGTCGAGGTCCTTCATGGCTGGGTCGCCGACGAGGTCGGTGACCGCGCGGGCCGCGGCTCCGTCGCGTGTGGGTTCGGGCCCGCGATCGGCGCGTGCGACGAGCGGTCCGAGGAGGGGGATGAGGAGGGCGACACCGAAGACAGAGACCATGGGGACCTCGATACGCGGACTCGCGCGCGGGCTCAAGGGCCGAGCGAGACCACCGATTCCGGGCGCGCGGGCCGACTCAGCGGAGCTCGTGATCGGGCTCGAGCCCCTGGGCATGGAGGCGCAGCGCGTGCTGGAGCAGCGACTCGTTGTCGGGATAGCGCAGGGCGAGCGCGGTCCAGACGGCCTCGGCTTCGGCCCAGAGCCCGTGGCTCTCGAGGAGGCGCGCGCGCAGGACCTCGACCTCGGGGCGCTGGCGTGCGGCCTTCACCTGGAGGGCGTCGAGGCTCGCCAGGGCACCGTCGACCGCCGCGACCTCGGAGGTTGCGAGCACATGGAAGACCTGGCGATCGACGATCGGGCTGGCGTCACTCCCCGACCGATATCGCAGGCTGACGCGGTAGCTCGCACCGCGCTCCAGCGGCGCCCACAGCGCATGCGAGAGCCCCGCCAGGTTCTGCCAGCGCTCGACGATGCCGAGCACCCGGCCCGTCTCTTCGACGCGCTCGAGGAGGAGGTCGAAGCGTCCGCCATCGTAGGGCCAGTGCCACCGGATCGTCGGCTGGTCACTGCGCAGGACCGGCGCCGTTGGCTGCAGGATGAGGAGCGCCGGAGGCAGCGAGAGGTCCTGGAGAATGGGCTGCGAGAGCGGCGGGATGAGGGTCGGCAGCGGGCCCTCGCGATAGGCCTCGAGCGCCTCCACGCGCGGCTCGGCGCTCGGCCCGCCGCCGGGGCGTGCCTCGGGGATGAGCCGCCCCGCTTCGAACGACCACGCCCCCGGGCCGCGCAGCTCGACCAGGCGATCGCCAGCCAGGAGGAGGACCTGGCGCGAGGCGGCCGCGACCATGATGCGGGCGGGCGGGGACAAGACCTCGCCAGGAATCGGGCGCGCGGGTGGGGCGCTCTGGGCCCCCTCGACGCCGACCTCGCCGTCGGTCCACATCGCGATGAGCTGCCCGTCGACGGCGATGCCCGGCTCGGTGCGCGGCGGGGCCACCGACTCGAGCGGGCGAGGCGGGGCGCGCGGGACGGCGAGCGCGGGGTGCGCAACGACGAGCAAGATGGCGATCGCCCCGAACTTCACGGGCGCAGGGTACGCCGCGGGCGGCTCAGCGCCAAGCGCGTGATCTCGTCTTGAGATTGCGCGCGTTGTGCCCGATACGTATTCGACGTCGCACGCGGCGTGCCCGCCCACCCGAGAGAACCCGATGTCGGAAGACGCGATCAACTATCGCCCGGGACGCATCATCGCCGGACGCTATCGGATCACGAGCCCACTTTCGCAGGGCGGCATGGGTGCGGTCTACCTCGCGCAGCAGGTGTCGCTCGGGCGGGACGTCGCCCTGAAGGTCATCCTCGAGCGCGGATCCGACCCCGAGCTCATCAAGCGCTTCGATGTCGAGGCGCGCGCCGTCTGCCAGCTCAAGCACCCGAACATCATCACATACCACGACTACGGGCGCGACGAGGAAGGCCTCCCCTTCCTGGTGATGGAGTTCCTCGCCGGCTACCCGGGCTCGAAGTTGGTCTACGGCGACCGCCGCCCCGCGCTGGGCGACCTCGTGCACGTCGTCGCGCAGGTGTGCTCGGCCCTCCACGAAGCGCACCAGAAGGGCATCATCCATCGCGACCTGAAGTGGTCGAACATCATGGTGTGCCCGCAGTCGCACGACCCGTACTTCGCCAAGCTCATCGACTTCGGCATCATGAAGGTCGCGACCGACGGGTCGAGCGGCGACCAGCGCGCCATGACGCGCACCGGCATGCTGCTCGGCACGCCAGAGTACATGAGCCCGGAGGCGATCTGCGGCATGCCGATCGACGGGCGCGCCGACCAGTACTCGCTCGCCATCATGTTGTGGGAAGCCCTCGAGGGCCATCGCCCCTTCGAAGCCGCCTCGCACTTCGAGCTCTTGCGACAACAGGTGCAAGAGGCGCCGCCGCCGTTCTCGGCCGCGGCCAGCTTGATGGCGGAGTATCCGCTGCTCGAGGGCGTGCTGGCACGCGCGGCCGAGAAGCACCCCGACGATCGCTTCGATACGATCCTCGACTTCCAGCAGGCGCTGCTCCAGGCCATCGGCAAAGGCGACGCCAAAGCCCGCCCCGCGACCATCCCGCAGCGGCCCGGCGCCCAGGCGCGCAACTCGGCCGGCCCAGGCGACGGCCTCTCGCCCTCGCGTCGGCTGGCGAGCGGCATGCCGCCACCGTCGCGGCGCTCCCGCCTGCCGCCCGCCGAGGAGGAACCCGCGCCGCTCGACACGCGCGTCAAGACCGGCCGTCAGGGGATCGAGAGGGCGCGCCGCGGGCCGCACTGGGCCTGGTTCGCGGTGGGCTTCCTGGCGCTGGCCGGGGGCGGCTTCGGGGCGGTGATGCTGGCCACCGGCAAGGACGAGCCGCGCGAGATCGCGAGCGGCGCGACGGTGCCGGGCGCGGACGATGTGAGCGTCGCGAAGGGGCCGGACGTGGCGCAGGCCGCGGAGGTCGGCGACAAGGGAAAGGTCGGGCCCGACGCGGTCGGCAGCGCGAAGGGAGTCGAGGCCAAGGCCGATGCCGCCCCGGCCGCCGCGCTCCCGGCCGACACCGAGGTCGCTCGCGTCGACACGACGCCCGCGCCCGACACGGCGCCCGCACCAGACACGGCGCAGGCGGTCGATGCCGGACCCGCGCCCGACACCGCGAAGGTCGAGGCCACGGCCGCGGTGGAGCCGCCCAAGCCGACCGCGCCCGGACACCTCTCGATTCGGGTCCAGCCATGGGGCAACGTGAGCGTCAATGGCAAGGCGTCCGGCCGCGAGTTCACCGGGGCGGTCAAGCCCGGGTCGTACACCGTGACGGTGACCAACCCGTTCTACAAGGGCGCGTACACGTTCAAGATCAAGGTCGATAGCGGCAAGCCCTCGAGCCGCCTGGTGGTCCTCGACGACGTGCTCGAGAAGGCCAACTGACGCGGTCGTCGGACGGCATCTGTCGGCCTGGCGGAGGCGAGCGGAGGTCTGTGACCGAGGCCTTTGCCGGCGCCGTCCCGCGCTCGGGGAGAGGCCCGGTTGACGGCGAGTGACTGCTCATTCAACCTCGCGCCATCGGTTCCATCGTCGACTCCTGGCGCGTGCGCGCCGCGACGACGGCCGTCCCCGCTATCGCATGAGGTCCCCGATGTTCCGACCCGCACACTCACTCGCGCCGCTGCTCGCGGCCCTGCTCCTCGCGTCCGCTTGCGGCGGCGCCGCCAAGCTCGACTTCCCCGGGACGCCCGAGGGAGGCAAGGCCCTCATCGACTCGCTCGTGAAGTCGTCGGACCGGCCCGCGCTGATCGCCAAGCTGAAGCCGGCCAAGGAAGACCTCGAGGCGCTCTTCGACGCCAGCATCGTGGCCGACATCCAGACCCAGGTCGACAAGATGTACAGCCAGATCGGCGACGTCGGCCCGAAGGAAGGCCAGACCGAGGTCCTCTTCTTCTCGGCGACGCCCGAGGACTTCAAGGCCGCCAGTGACGCGGCCAAGAAGTTCCCCGGTGGCTACGCCCGCATCGCCGAGAAGCTCAAGCCCGGCGTCCTCTGGTGCGGCTGGAAGTTCGTCAAGCCCGGCGAGACCCTCGGCATGGCCTTCGACGGCCTGGCCTTCGTGAACAACCACTGGGTCTGGGTGCCCAAGCCGTTCCGCGCCGTCAAGGGCGACGGCAACTGACCTGGGCCGGGCGTCTCCCGCAACGCGAGTGCCGGAAGCCCTGGTCAGTGCCTCAACCCCTGGGCCGTGAGGGCGGCCCAAGGGGAGGTCCAGCGCGTGAGGGGTTCACCGCGGCGGCGCGAGCGCCTGGTCCCGCGCCGCGACTCCGACCTCGAGCTCGAGCACGACATCCTCCGGTCCGACCGCCGCCCCGACCAGACGCAGCTGCACGCGGTCGGGGCCGGCGTCGAAGCGCACCAGCGCATCGGCCGCGAGCGTCGTCTCGAGCGCCTTGCCGAACAAGGTGTCGAGCCAGGCGAAGGCCTCGGCGAAGGCCGGTCCGCGCACCGTGACGAGCCGCCCTTCGCGGACCTCGACGCGCACCTTGTCGCCCTCGGGGTAGACGTCGACCCGCGCCGCGACCTCGGCCCGCTCGCAGCTCTCGCGCGTGCGCCAGAGGTTCAGGAGCAGCGGGCTCGAGCCGCCGCGCCACGCCAACCCGGCCTCCCAGATCCCGTCCTCGGGCGCGGGCTGGCCGCGTCCATCGAAGCGGCGCGGGAGCTCGCCGCGCGCCATCCCGCGGTTGATGAGGCCCATCGCAGTGCCGCCCGACATGCGCAGCACCATGCGCCCCGCGCGCGGTCTCTCGGGCGCTGTGCCGAGCGCCGTCGCCCCGGCCACGGACGTCACGAAGGACACGACCAGGACGCGCCGGGTCGCCCCGATGGTCGCGCTGGCGATCGGGAGCTCGGGCAGGGCCACGCGCGCATCGAAGAGCGGCGCATCGCCCAGGAGGCGCCCCTTCACGTCGGGCCAGAGGTCGCTCGCGAAGAACCCGAGGGCCTCGTCTGCCACGGCCTGCACGAGCTCGTCGCTGGCGAGCGCGCTTGCGACCGCGGGCAGCTTGGCGCGTAGCCAGCGGGCCAGTGCGCGCGCCCCCTCCGGCGTGGTCTTGGGTCGCACGGCCCCGAGATCGGCCGCCGACAGGCTCAGCGCAAGCGCGCGCCGCGGGTCGTCGCGACCACCGTCGGCCAGTCGCGGCTTGAGCTCGCTCTCGACCTCGAGCTCGGCGATGCGCGTGCCGCCCTCCGCGCCGTCGATGAGGGCGAGCACCGCGGTCGCCTGGACCTTGCCGTCGGCCTCCTCCACGGTGACGCGCTCGAGCCCGAGCGAGAGGCGCAGATCGAGCCCGAAGCGACCGAGAGGCAGCTCGATGCGCACCGGCGGACGGCGCGCGAGGTGCCCTGCGATGATCTCGTTCACGAGGGGAAAGGGCACCTCGAGCTGGGCATCGACTGCCTGCGCTTGCGGGCTTCGCTCCGCCTCCCAGAAGGCCTCGCGATGCCTCACGATGTCCGGGCAGCTCGTGCCGCAACCCGCACCGGACAGCACCCCGAGACCCGCGCCCGACACCAACAATCCCCAGAGACCCCACGCTCGACGCATCGCCATCCCTCGCGTCGAGCGTCGCGGCTCGCCGTGCGCGACAAGATCGGGCAAGGTCGCCTCCATGTCCACGCTCGTCCTTCCCGGATTCGCCAACGTGCACTCCCACGCCTTCCAGCGCCTCCTGCGCGGCGAGGTCCAGCACCGCGACCCCGACCGCGAAGACACCTTCTGGACCTGGCGCGAGGCGATGTACTCGCTCGCCAACCGCATGGATCTCGACGCGATCGAGGCCGCCGCGCGCCTGACCTATGTCGAGGGCCTCGAGGGCGGCTACACCGCCGTCGGCGAGTTCCACTATCTCCACCACGCGCCCGACGGCAGCCCCTGGCCGGACCCCACCGCCGCCGCGCAAGCGCACCTCCGGGCCGCACGCCAGGCGGGGATCCGGCTCACCCTCCTCCACACCGTCTATGTCCGCGGCGGCTTCGGCAAGGCCGCGACCGACGGGCAGCGT
>JAEUKJ010000785.1 GCA_016792665.1 Deltaproteobacteria bacterium
TCGGGGCCGAGCTGCGCGAGGACCTGCGCGCGGGGCTGCGAGGCTGGTACTTCACGCGCAAGCGGCAACTTCCCTGGCGCGACGATCCGACGCCGTACAAGGTGTGGGTGTCGGAAATCATGCTCCAGCAGACGCAGGTCGCGACCGTCCTGCCGTACTTCGAGCGCTTCATCGCGACCTTCCCGACGCTCGCCGCGCTCGGGGCCGCCCCCGAGGAGGCCGTCATGGCCGCCTGGTCGGGCCTCGGCTACTACCGCCGCGCGCGCCACCTCCACCGCGCAGCGGCCCTCGTCATGGCCGAGCACGGCGGCGAGATCCCGGACACCGTCGAAGGACTCCTCGCCCTCCCCGGCATCGGCCGCTACACCGCGGGCGCCATCGCATCGATCGCGTTCGGCCTGCGCGCGCCGGTCCTGGACGGCAACGTCGCGCGCGTCCTCTCGCGCGTCTTCGCGGTCGAGCTCCCGGCCGACTCGACGGCCGGGCAGGCCGACCTCTGGGCGCTCGCCGAAGCGCTCGTGCCCGCGGACGCCTCGACCCACAACCAGGCCCTGATGGAGCTCGGCGCGCTGGTGTGCTCGCCGCGTGCCCCGGCCTGCGACTCATGTCCACTCGAGGATCGCTGCCAGGCCCGCGCCCAGGGCCGCCCCGAGGCGTTCCCGTTCAAGTCGCCCAAGGCTCCCCCAAAGGCGATCGCCGCTGCCGCAGGGCTGGTGAGTCGCTCGGCGTTCCAAGCGAGGCCTGATAGAGCCAGGCTGCCGGCGGAGGTGGCGGGCGACGATCACCTGCTCTTCGGGCGTCGACCCGAAGGCCTGCTCGGCGGCCTCTGGGAGCTCCCCGCCTTCGACCTCGAGCCCGGACGCACATCGCGCGCGCGCTCGACCCAAGCCCTCATCGACGGCTTCCGCGAGCGCTTCGGCTGGGAGGTCGAGGTCGGCCGGAGCCTCGGCGCCGTCCAGCACCAGTTCACGCACCGCACGCTGACCCTCGAGCTCTTCGAGATCCACCTGGTCCGCCCCGCGCGCGCTCCCGCGGCCCCTCGCGCGCTGAGTCACTACGACGAGGTCCGTTGGGTTCCGCGCAGTCGCCCCGACGAGGTCCCGCTCTCGACGCTGACCCGCAAGGTGCTGGACCTCCTGCAGAGGCCCCCGGGACGACCGCTTTCCCTGCTGGAGGCCGGCCTCCCCCAAGGCCTCTTGCCCCTCGACGCCGAGCCCGCCCGATGACCGACGCGCCCCCTCCCAAGACCGTGCGCGAGCTCGCGCTGCCGCTCGGCTCCGGCCCGACCGAGCTCCGTGCCGCGACCGCCGCCCAGCTCGGCGTCGACCTCTCCGCGCTGGGCGATGTGCGCGTGCGCAAGGTCTCGGTCGACGCCCGCGGCAAGCACCTCCGCAAGGTCTACACCGTCGATGCCTGGCGCGCCGACGAGGACGCGCCACCCGACCGCACGCCGGCCTTGCGCCGCGGCTCGCCCCGCCTCTTCCCCGAGGGCTCTCGCGGCCGTCTCCCGGTCATCGTCGGCACCGGCCCGGCCGGGCTCTGGGCCGCGCTGCGCCTACTCGAAGCCGGCCTGCCCTCGATCCTCCTGGACCGCGGCGGCGCGCTGCCCGACCGCCACGCCGCCGTCCGCGGCCTGCGTCGCGATGGCGTGCTCGACCCCGAGTCGAACCTCTGCTTCGGCGCCGGGGGGGCCGGGACCTACTCCGACGGCAAGCTCTACACGCGCCGCAGAGACCCCGAGATCCAGCGCATCTACGAGGACTTGGCGGCCCTGGGCGCCCCGACCGAGATCCTCGTCGAAGCCCATCCCCACGTCGGCACCAACCGCCTCATCAAGATGCTCGCGCGCCTCGAGGACTTCCTCCGCGACTCGGGCTGCGAGATCCGCTACGGCGCCAAGGTCACGGGCCTCGTGCGCGACGCCGCTGGCACCGTCGCCGGCGTGCGCATGGAGACCGGCGAGGAGCTCCCGAGCCCCGCGGTCATCCTCGCGACCGGCCACTCCGCGCGCGACGTGTATCACTGGCTGCACGCGGCCGGCGTCCCGCTCGCGATGAAGCCGTTCGCGATCGGCGCCCGCTGCGAACACCAGCAGGCCCACATCGACCAGCTCCAGTTCGGCCCCCACGCAGGCAACCCGGCCCTCGAGCCCGCCGAGTACTTCCTCACGGCCCAGGTCGGCCCACGCGGCGTCTACTCGTTCTGCATGTGCCCTGGCGGCTTCGTCATCCCGACCACCACCGAGCTCGGGCGCCTGAACGTCAACGGCATGTCGAACCACCGCCGCGGCTCGGACTTCGCCAACGCGGCGCTGGTCGTCACGGTCGAGCCCGCCGACTTCTGGATCGACCGGCCCGGCGACCTCGCCCACCTCGGTCCTCTGGCGGGCCTCGCCTTCCAGCGCCACCTCGAGACGCGCGCCTTCGAGGCCGGCGGCGGGGCCTATCATGCCCCGGCCCAGCGCCTCACCGACTTCCTCGCGGGCCGTTCCGGCACCCTGCCCGACCGCACGAGCTACCGCCCGGGCCTCACGCCGAGCGACCTGCGCACGGTCCTGCCCGAGCGTCTGCACTCCACCCTCGCCCGCGGGGTCCTGCGCTTCGAACAGAAGATGCGCGGCTTCCTCACCGAGGAGGCCGTCCTCATCGGGGTCGAGACCACGACCTCGAGCCCGATCCGCATCCTGCGCGACGACACGACCCTCGCCACCCCTGGCTTTCCCGGGCTCTACCCCTGCGGCGAAGGGGCCGGACAGGCCGGCGGCATCGTGTCGAGCGCGCTCGATGGGCTGCGCGTGGCCGAAGCCGTGCTCACCGCCGTCGACGCAGCGACGACCGCGGGCTGACCGCCCAGAGCCTCGACCATCAGCCGATCTGCCCGTCGCCCGGGGTCGCGTGAGGACACGCCACCTGCCCGAGTCGCCCCGGGGATCCGCGTTCACTTCGAACTCGCGCGGCCCGCAGGGCTTTCGTAACCTCGGACCACGAGTTCGTGGTTGGCGACTTTCGACGAACGACGTCACGCGCTATCTTCCCGGCTCGTCGCGCGACCCAGGTGGCCGGCCGCCCGTAGCCTCGGCCACCTCGACCCTCGTCGCGGCAGAGGGGAAGTCCGCATGCGTCGAATCCTGGTCACCGCGTCCGCCCTTGTCGCCCTCTCGTGTCAGCTCGGCTGCCCGGACCCGGACAAGAGCCCGTCGGACACCACCGACGCCACGGATGCGGCCGACACCGACGCGACGGACACGACCCCCGACACCGCGGACACCGGCGACACCAACAGCCCGGTCGACACCGCCGACACCGAGGACACCGCCGTCGACCCCGACGCGACCGGTTCGTGCTCGACCCTGACCCTCACCGGCAACCTCGTCCCCGACGAGGCGGGAGGCGCCTTCAAGCTCGGTGGCGATCGCGACCTCGGCCTCGGCGGTCCCCTTCCCGACGCCGTGGTCTTCGAGTTCTACAGCGACGCGACCGGCACCTTCGACCTCGGCAAGGGCGACAACGCCAACTACATGTCGTGCAGCCAATGCGTGCGCTTCGTGCAGGACATCGACACGACCGGTGCCCAGAAGTCGAAGAACTTGTTCCAGAAATCCGGCACGATCACGATCGATGCCGCCACCCCTCCCAACGGTGCCTCGCTGAAGGTCACGCTGACCGACGTGAAGTTCGTCGAGGTCATCATCCGCGCCGCCGACTTCCAGTCCACGGAGGTCCCCAACGGCGTCTGCTACCAGCGCAGCGGCCCCATCGATCTCGAGACCGCGACCTGCGTGCCCGAGTGCGGCGACCACGTGTGCGGTCCGGACGGCTGCGGCGGCGAATGCGGACGCTGCACGGGCGGCAAGACCTGCGCGCTCGACGGCAAGAGCTGCCAGGACAGCACGGTCTGCACCCCGGTCGCCCTCGTGGGCGAGCTCACCAACACGGAGCCTGGCGTGTTCCGCCTTTCGGCCGAGAGCGTCCAGCTCGGCGCCTTCGCCGCCCCCGACTTCTTCCAGTTCGAGTTCTACAAGGACTCGACCGGCGTCTTCACCCTGACGGGCGGCAACAACAAGAACTACTCGACCTGCAACCAGTGCCTGCGCCTGGTCGTCGATGGACGCACCGAGTTCTTCCAGCGCCAGGGCACGCTCACGATCGACCCCGCCTCGAAGCCCCTCGGCGTGCCGGGGGTCGACGGCAAGGTCGACCTCACCTTCGAGGGCGTCGTCCTCGAAGAGGTCATCATCGACGACCAGTTCAGCTCGAGGCCCGTGACCGACGGGGCGTGCGTCGAGATCATCGACACGCACATCGTCTCGAAGACCGCGAGCCCCTGATCATCGACGACGTGCTCCGGCATCTCGCGGCTCGATCGAGCGCGAAGGCCTTGGCGCGCCAGGCCACCCGACGGCTGGCTCAGACGTCCAGCCCGAGGTAGGGCCGCCACGCGCGCGGCAGCGTGTCGCCGAAGCCGACCAACACCTGCCACGTCCCTATCGCCGCGAACGACGGCCGCTGAGGCGCGACGCGAAGGTGCATGCCGGCCTCGCTCGGGGTGCGGTTGCCCTTCCGCTGGTTGCAGGGGCGGCACGCCAGCACGATGTTCTCCCAGAGGGTCTGGCCGCCCCGGCTCTTGGGCGTGATGTGGTCGTACGTGCCGTCGCGGCGTGGGACCTCTTTGCCGCAGTACTGGCATGCGCCGCGATCCCGCGCGAAGACCGAGTCGCGTGAGAAGCGGATGGTCGGCGCGCCGTGACGCCGACGCGAACGCAAGAAGCGCACGACCGAGGGCATCGGCAGCTCGGTACGCGGCGTCCGGATGGTGCGGCCTTCCCACGCCTCGAGGATCTCGACGCGGCCCGCCGCCCACCACACCATCGCGCGCTTCCACCCCACCCGTTCGAGGGGCTCGTAGCTCTGACCGAGGACAAGAACCTCCACGGGACGGACCGTAAGGGCTCGACGTCCTTCGACTCAAGGAAGCGGTCGAACACGCCGCCGCGAGCAGGCCCGCGCGAACGCGGTCGAGCCCTCGCTGAGCGAATTCCTTGACACCGTGACGAGAAACCCGCCACCATTCCTCGTCACAATGTCGATAAACCTCCCAACCCTCTCGGAAGGCCATGGCGCGCCCCATCAGCCACGAGCGAAGGCGACAGGTCGCGCTCGCCGCCTTCGACGCGATTCGCCAACGCGGCAGCTACGGCATGACGATGAGCGATCTCGCGCAAGCGCTCGAGATGAAGCGCTCGACGCTCTACTGGTACTTTCGCGACATGGGCCACGTGTTCGAGACCGTGCTGGAGCACGTCCTCGAGCGACAGCGCGCCCACCTGGCCGAGCGCTTTGCC
>JAEUKJ010000483.1 GCA_016792665.1 Deltaproteobacteria bacterium
ACCGACAGGACGAGGGCGCCAGCCGCACCGGCGCGGGTGCGGAGGCGCTCGAGCGTCTCGAGGGGCTGGGCGATGGCGGTCGGGGAGTCGGGGCTCAGCGCGCGTGCCAGCAACACGGCCGCGAGGAGCGGGACCGTGACCGTGAAGACGTCGGTGTCGAAGTAGCCGAGCCCCGTGCGGATCGCATAGGTCGGGCCGGCCACCGCGAAGAGGGCCGCGAGCAACCCGAAGAGGGAGCGCCCGAAGAGGCGGCCGAGCAGCGCCACGGGCACCGCGAGGAGGGGGCCGAGGACGACCGGGAGCCAGGTGAAGAGGGCCTCGACCGAGAGGCCGGTGAGCTTGGCGAGCCCCGCGGTGAGCGCGACGAGGGCGTGCAGATCGGGGGTGGGGACGCGGGCGGTCTGGCTCCAGGCGTCGGTGAGGGTGTGGCCGACGCCGGTGGCGAAGTAGAAGCCGTCGGCCGAGGTCAGGATGAGCTGGCCTTTCCAGAGGTAGGCCGGATCGAGGTCGTGGCCGAGGAAGTACGCGGCGCGCAACCAGGCTCCAAGCAGCATGATCGCGAGGAGAGCCAGGACGAAGGCCCAGCGTGGAAGGGTATCGCGCGGCAGGGCGAGCACCGAGGCGACGCGCTGCTGCAGCTCGAGGGAGCGACGAAGGAAGGTCCGCACGCGGGCAGTCTAGCAGGGTGTGAGACAACCGGCATCCGCCTCGTCACGCGGAGGCTGCGAAGGCTTTGAAGGTATCGTCGCCCGGCCCTGGCAGCGCGGGAGGAGGCTTCGGGGACGGGCTGCGGCGGGCGTCTCAGGGAAGCGGGCGGACCTTGTAGACCTTGGCGGCCTCGGTCGAGAGGACGAGCTCGAAGCGCGTGGGGTCGGCGCTCTCGAAGAGGAAGAGGGAGGCCCACGTGGTCTCGAGGAGGCGCGGGTCGAGCTCGAGGAAGAGGGCGTTGTCGCGGAGGAAGACGCCGGCCACGGGGGCCTTGGGATCCCCTTGTCGCGAGTGCTTCTTCAGGGCAGCGCCGCCGCCGGTGACGACCCAGAGCGTCGACAGGGGAATCTTGGGGCGCGCGCCGTCGACCTCGGGGCCGAGGATCGCGACCGCGTCGGCGTCGACCTGGACGTCGCCCTCGAGATAGAGCTTCGAGCCGACGCTTTTCTCGGCGCGGAGGACGCGCAGGAAGGGGACGCGGCGGGTGACGCCGGGCGAGGCCATGCGGTAGGCGTCGAGCGCCGGCAGGACCGAGAGGAAGCGCAGCGGCAGGTAGATGAAGACGTCGGACTTCGCGGGCGGGACCGGCCAGAGGCCCGCGCCGACCGTGTCGAGGAACTGCTGCGGAGACATCGCCTTGGCCTGGGCGGCCTTGATGAGGTAGCGCGCGGCGCCCCAGCCCGGGCTGTGATCGAGGGCGTCGACGGCGAGGAGCGAGAGGCGGCGCGCGAGCTCGGGGTCCTTGGTGAGCAGGATCTCGGCAGCGAGGCTCGCGTCGTCACCGCGCAACGACCCGTTGGTGAGGGTGCGCGTGTGCGCGTGGTACATGAGCGGGTAGCCGTAGTCCCACCACGCGACGGTCATGTCGTCGGGGGTCGTCTGCTTGGCGAGGCGCTCGAGGGTGTCGATCTCGTCGGTGTGCAGCGTCGTCGGCGGGACCACGGCGAGGACGACCAGCGACCCGGGGACCGCGGTGGAGGCGCCGATCACGACCCCGGCGAGGAGCCCGTCGCGACCCGCGAGGCGGCCGACGGCGCGGCTCACGAGGCGGCCGAGGGTGAGCGCGAGCCAGGCCAGACCCCAACCGAGGAAGGGCACGAGGTAGATGAGGAAGCGCTGCCCACCGAAGAACGAAAAGAGACCGACCGCCAGGAGGGGCAGCGCCGGGGTGAGGCTCGGTCGCGATACGTAGAGGGCGAGGAAGCCGAGCAGACCGAGGACGAGCAGGACCAGGTGACCGGCGGCGTTCCGGCCCATGGTGCCGAGTGAGAGGACCTTGGCCTCGGCGACGAGGCCGGTCGTGTCCTTGTCGGTCCAGCTGGCTTGCGCGGTCGGGTCGGAGGGCGCGGGCTTGTCGAGCGGGACGCCGGATGCGGCCGGGGCGAGGTCGGCCTCTTGCGGGGCCTGCGCGCCGGCATAGATGTCGACCTTGCGACTCACGCGCTGGGGGGTCATCGCCCCGAAGAAGACCCCCAACGTCACGACCACGGCGAGCCCCGCGCGGAGGCGCGGACCGAGTGGAAGGCGAGGCAGGCCGAGGCGGGCCAGCACGACGGCGAAGGGACGAAAGGCCCAGAAGACCGGGAGGTTGGCAAAGGCGAGCACGGTCGCGAGGGTCGCCGCCTGCGGGGCTGCGGGGAGCGTGAGCGAAGGGATCGAAGGGGTTGCGGCGGGGCGCGGCGCGGGGCCCTTCTTCTTCTTTTTCGGATGGGCGGCCGCTGGGAGCGACCGAGCCGCGATGGGGTGATGGTCGAGCCAGGCGAGGGCGGCCAGGGCGAGCGCGGTGACAAGGCCCGTGACCTGCGCGATGGAGACGCCCTGGTCATAGAAGAAGGTGTAGAGCGAGAGGATGAGGGCGCCGGTGAGGAGAGCGCGCGAGCGCGAGGCCGCGGGGTCGATGGGCTTTGCAGGGGATGCCGGGTCCGACGCGGGTGGGGCGGCCTCGAGGACGCGGACGAGGTAGATGACCGCGAGGAGGGGCACCGTGAGGGTGAAGACGTCGGTGTCGAAGTAGCCGATGAAGGTGCGGTACGCGTAGGTCGGGACGGCGACCGCGAAGAGGGCCGCGACGAGGCCGAACCACGAGCGGCGCTGGAAGCGGCCGTAGAGGGCCATCGGCAGGGCGACGAGCGGGCCGAGGACGACGGGGAGCCACGTGTAGAGGGTGCCGGGCGAGAAGCCAAAGACCTTGATGAGGCCGGCGGTGAGGGCGACCAGCGCGTGGTAGGGGGCGATGGGGAGGCGCATGCCATCGCCCCAGGCGTCGCTCAGCGTGTGGCCGACGCCGGTCGCGAAGTAGTAGCCGTCGGGCGAGGTGAGGATGAGCTCGCCCTTCCAGAAGTAGGAGGGCGGGACCTCGGAGGTGAGGTACCAGGCCGAGCGGAGCGCCGCGCCGAAGACGACGATCGCCACGAGGAGGAGGGCGAAGAGCCAGGTCGGAACGCGGTCTTCGGGCAGAGCGAAGGCGCGAGCGAGACGGACCTGGAAGCGACGGAGCGAGTCGATGACGGCAAGCACGCGCGCACCATGCGGCGCTTTGAGGGCGAGCGCAACCGGGTCGGCGCGGGTGGGCTCGGTCGCCGCGCGAGTGGCGTCGAGAACCAGAGGCGAGTGGCGTCGACAAGCGGACGCGAGTGGCGTCGACAAGCGGACGCGAGTGGCTTACGCCGGGAGCGTGAAGCGCATCGACTGGGTCTTCTTCGGCGATGATTGGGGGCGGCATCCGTCGACCACGCAGCACCTGACGCGGGCGCTGCTCGCGCGGTCGGCGGCGGTCGAGGACGGAGGTGGTGAGCCCGATCGCTTCGCGTGGGTCGACTCGTTCGGGGCGCGCACGCCGGAGCTGACGGCCAAAGATGTGCGGCGCGTGGTCGAGCGGGTCGGGCGGGTCGTGCGCGGGTTGGCCGAACGGCAGCGCGCGACGACATCGGGTCAGGCCGCGCCGTTCCCGCGGCTCGCGCCGGTGGTCGCCCCCTGGCACCACGTGGGCCTCGTGCAGGCGGCCAACCGGACGATGCTGTGTGGGCCGATGGCGCGGCTCCTGCGCGAGGCCGGGATCGCGGGCGGCGTGGCCGTGCTCGGACATCCGGTGGCGGGCGCCTATGTCGACCTCGCGGCGCCGCGGAAGCTCGTCTACCTGCGCCTCGACGACTTCGCCGCGCTGCCGGGGGTGGACCCGCGCATGGTGCACGCGACCGAGCCGGGGCTCATCGCGCGGGCCGATCTGGTCGTCGCGCCGAGCGCGCGGCTCGTGCCGAGCGCGGCCCGGAGGACGCTCATCCTGCCTCAAGGGGTGGACCTCGACGCCTTCGCGGCCGTGCCCGCGGAGCCGCCCGGGACGCGGGTCCTGGGCTATTGGGGCATGCTCTCGCGCTGGCTCGATCAGGACCTCGTCATGGCGGTTGCGAGGGCGCGGCCGGACTGGACCTTCGAGCTGCGTGGCCCGGTCGACACCGACGTGTCGCGGCTCTTGGCGCTGAGCAACGTGAGGTTGTTGCCGCCCGTGCCGCATGCTCGGCTGGCGGAGGCCGCGGCCCACTGGCAGGCCGCGTGGATGCCCTTCCGGGTGGACGGCATGGCCGGACTCTCGCCGCTCAAGCTGCGCGAGTACCTCGCGGCCGGACTCATGACCGCGGCCACCGCCCTGCCCGAGGTCGACGGCCTGGAGGTCACGGTCGTCAGTGCGACGGACGAGGTGCTGGCGTTCCTCGCCGCGGCCGAGCACGACGATGCGGACGCGCGTGCGGCACGGCGTCGGTCTCAAGCGGGTCAGGGCTGGGCCGCCCGGGCCGAGGCGCTGAGGGCGGCCGTGCTCGCGCTGTGAGGCGTCGTGAGTAATTTTTTCCCACGCGCGATCGCTTTGCGAAGGGCGTGTGTGGAGCGCGTGCTGCGCCGCGCCGCAAAGGCTTGGATTGGCGCGCAGTTCGCGCCGACGAGCCGGCGGCACGGGCATTGCTGAGATCGCCGCGACTCCCCACGCCCGTTCCCCAGGAGGTTCCCATGCGCCTGTTTCCCCATCTGCTGCGAGGCTCACGCCTGCCCGTCCTCGGCGCGTCCGCCGTGATGGCGCTCTCGTCGTTGACGCCCGCGTGCTCGAGCGAGACGACCTCGACGACCCAGCCGCCCGACATGACCACCGACACCGCCGTCTTCGAGGAGAAGGCGATGGCGCTGACGATGGCGGACGGTGATCTCACGGTGCAGGTGCCGATCGGCAACCCCGGCTCGAACGCGGTGCGTGGCACCCTCGAGCTGGCGCTGAAGGACCTCGGCGGGGTGCGCCTCGACAAGAAGCAGGTCGCGTTCACGGCGCCGCCGGGTGGGACGACGGTCGAGGTCGCGCTGCGTGGGCTGCCGGCCGAGACGGTCGCGGCCGATCTCAGCGACTACGTCCTCACCTATGCGGTCGATTGGAACGGTGGGCGCGCGCGCGGCTCGCGGAGCGCCTTCGACGCGCTCGGCAAGCTCCAGGTCCTCTTGATGACCGAGAGCACGAGCGAGCTCGGCGAGGCGCAGCACGTGTCGCTGTTCGCGCTCGACCCGGCGACGTCGAAGCCCATCGGGCAGGCCAGGGTCGAGCTGGTGCTGAGCGCCAACGGCAAGACGCGGACCGCCCTGGCGACGACGGACGCGGCCGGGCATGCGGCGGTCGAGGTCGCGCTGCCCGAGGGCGAGACCGGAACCGGGACGCTGACGGTGCGGGTCGTCGGCCAGGGCGTGACCCAGACCGAGGAGCTGCCGGTCCTGATCGTCCGGAGCCGCAAGGTCCTCGTGACCACCGATAAGCCGCTCTACCAGCCGGGCCAGACCGTGCACGTGCGGGCCCTGGCGCTCAAGACCAACGACAAGCGGCCCGAGGCCGGGCAGGACGCGGTCGTCGAGATCGAGGACGCCAAGGGCAACAAGCTCACGCGTGAGACGATCAAGACCGACGCGTTCGGCGTCGCGTCGACGACCTTCCAGATCGCGCGGCAGGTGAACCTCGGCACGTGGAAGCTGCGCATCACGATGGGCGACACGGTGAGCGAGAAGACCATCGCGGTCGACCGCTACGTGCTGCCGAAGTTCAAGGTCGAGGCCGGCCTCGACCAGCGCTGGTACCGCCCGGGGGCCGAGGTCAACATCGGCGGCGAGGCGCGCTACTTCTTCGGCAAGGCGGTCGCCAACGCCGAGGTCACCATCACGGCCTCGACCTTCGACGTCGACTTCACGCCGTTCGCGAGCGTGACGACGCGCACCGATGCCGAGGGACGCTACGCCGCGAAGGTGCAGATCCCGCAGCGCGTGGTGGGCCTGCCGCTGGAGCAGGGCAAGGGGCTCATGAAGATCGACGTGGCGGTCACCGACGGGGCCGAGCACGTCGAGACCAGCACGCGCACCGCGACCATCGCCAAGGGCGCGGTCGACGTGTCGCTGGTGCCCGAGGGCGGGCGCCTGGTCGCGGGCGTGGCGAACACGGTCTATGTCGTGACGACCGATCCCGAGGGCGGGCCGGTGGCGGCCAAGGTCGAGCTGGAGATCGGCGGCGAGACGCTGAGCCTCGAGACCGGGGCGACCGGACTCGGGCAGGTCCAGCTGGTGCCGGAGGGCAAGGGCAGCGCGGCGGTCAAGGCGACCGTGACAGCAAATGGTGACAAGGTCGTCTTCGACAAGACGATCGCGCTCGGGGCCGACACCGAGACGGTGTTGGTGCGCAGCGACAAGGCGATCTACCGGAGCGGCGACACCGCGACGATCGAGGTGCTGGTCGCCGACGCCCAGGACAAGGTGTGGCTCGACGTGGTGCACGCGGGGCGGACCGCGATGCTGGAGACCGTGCCGGTCGTCGGAGGCAAGGCGAGCTGGCGCTTCGACGTGGACCAGGGGCTGGGCGGCGAGGTGCAGATCGGGGCGTGGTACGTGACCGATCGCGGCGTGCTGGTGCGCGACCAGCGGATGGTCTTCGTGCAGCCCGACGACGAGCTGGCGGTGACGCTGGCCGCGAAGAAGGAGAGCTACACGCCGGGCGAGACCGCGACGGTCGACGTGGTCGTCAAGGACAAGGACGGGCGCGGCGTGGCGGCGGCGGTGGGGCTGCAGATCGTGGACGAGGCGGTCTTCGCGCTGCAGGAGAACCAGCCGGGCCTCTTGAAGGTGTTCTTCGACCTGGCGCGCGAGCTGGCCGCGCCGGTGGTGTCGACCGGGTGCGGCGGCTGCGACGCGACGTCGATCATCCGCGGCGACGAAGCCGAGAGCCCGAGCTACGAGGACAAGGCCAAGGTGACCTTCGCGGCGCTCGGCAAGGCGGCCCTGCACGGCGTCGACAAGGACACCTTCAAGGCGCAGATCGACGCCGTGAAGACGAAGCTCAAGGCGCGCTTCGACGCCGAGAAGCAGCGCGTCATCGACGAGGTCTTCGACCGCGCCCAGGCCGGGATGATCACCGACGAGAACATCGCGGCGGCGGTCGCCTCGGCCGAGGTCGCGGGCGTGGACCCGTGGGGGCACCTCTACGCGGTGCTGGTCGACGATGCGGCGAAGAAGGCGACCTTCACGTCGAGCGGACCGGACGAGCGCACCGGCACGGCCGATGACCTCGGCTTCGAGGTCGGGTATTACGAGGCGCTCTACAAGAACCGCGGCTGGGGCGGCGAGTGGGACGCCGACGCGGACTTCGGCGGCGCGATGCCGGGGATGGGGCCGAACGCGCCCGCGGCCGAGGGCGGCGGTACGGTCAACGAGGGCGAGAGCGGCGGCGAGGCCGTGAAGGTGCGGCAGGACTTCCCCGAGACGCTGTACGTGAACCCGGCGGTCATCACCGACGGCAGTGGCAAGGCGTCGATCGAGGTGCCGCTGGCGGACTCGATCACGACGTGGCGCATGAGTGGCCTCGCGTCGAGCCAGGACGGCCTGCTCGGGTCGGGCACGGGCGGCATCGTGGTGTTCCAGGACTTCTTCGTCGACGTCGACTTCCCGGTGGCGGTCACGCAGAACGACGTCTTGAGGGTGCCGGTGGCGGTGTACAACTACCTGCCGACGACCGAGACGGTGACGCTGGACCTGCAGAGCGAGGGCTGGTTCGAGGCGGTCGGGGCGACGTCGCAGTCGCTGACCCTGGCCCCGGGTGAGGTCAAGGCGGCGCACTTCGCCATCAAGGCGAAGGCGGTCGGGCGGCAGGGTCTGACGGTGCTCGGGCGCGGCTCGGCGAAGGCCGACGCGGTGCGGCGCACGGTGGAGGTCAAGCCGGACGGCAAGGCCATCGAGGCGAGCGAGTCGGCGCGCTTCGCGGCGGCGGCGGACGGGGTGGCGAGCGAGACGGTGAGCCGGGTCGTGACGATTCCTTCGACGAGCATCGAAGGATCGCAGGCGCTGCTGGTGAAGGTGTACCCGGGCTTCATGTCGCAGGTGGTGGAGGGCATGGACAGCCTCCTCCAGCTGCCGGGTGGGTGCTTCGAGCAGACCACGTCGACGGCGTGGCCGAACGTGCTGGCGACCGACTACCTGGCCAAGACCGGGGCGTTGACCGAAGAGGTCGACATCAAGGCGCGGCACTACATCACCGAGGGCTACCAGCGGCTCCTGACGTTCGAGTGCGCGTCGGGTGGGTTCAACTGGTGGGAGGGTGACGACCCGGGCAACGCGGTGCTGTCGGCAGTGGGCATCATGATGTTCACCGACACGAAGAACGTGGCCTTCGTCGATGACCAGGTGATCGTGCGGGCGGCGCGCTACCTGGCGCAGACCCAGCAGTCGAACGGGACCTGGACCGAGGAGCGGCACCTGCACGCGGGCAACGAGAACCTCGGCGCGGGGAGCGTGCGCGCGACGGCCTACATCGCGTGGGCGCTGCAGCATGCGGGGCGCGAGGCGGCGGCGGTCGACAGGGCGCTGACCTATCTGCGTTCGCAGGTCGGGACGCTGAGCACGAGCGGCGATGTCTACACGACGGCACTCGTGACCATCGCGCTGGCGAAGAAGAACCCGAGCGATCCGCTGCTGGCGGGGCTCGTCCAGAAGCTTCACGCGGCGCGGATCGAGGACGGGCAGCGGATCCACTGGAGCCCGGACCAGCAGACGATGGTCGGCGGCTACGACAACTCGGGCGACATCGAGACGACCGCGGTGGTGGCGCTGGCGCTGATGGAGGCCAAGGCCTATGCGGCGGATGTCGGTGGTTCGCTCGACTGGCTCATCGCGAAGAAGGACCGCCAGGGCAACTGGGGCTACTCGACGCAGGCCACGGTGCTGACGCTGAAGGCGCTCATCGCGTCGCTGTCGGCGGGCTCGGACGTGACCGATGCGACCGTGAAGGTGATGCTCGACGGGGTCGAGGTCGGGTCGCGACGCTTCGATGCGAACAACGCGGACGTGCTCTGGCAGGTCGACCTGTCGGACCGGGTCGGGCCGGGTGAGCACGCGGTGAGCCTGGCCTACGAGGGTCAGGGCAACCTCATGTGGCAGCTCGCGACGACGCACTATGTGCCGTGGAGCGAGGTCGCGCCCGCGGTCACGGGGCCGCTGGCGATCGAGGTGGCCTACGACAAGACCACGCTGGCGAGCGACGACGTCATCAACGTGAAGGTCACGGTCTCCAACAGCGACGCGGGGCAGACCGGCATGATGATGGCCGAGCTCGGGCTGCCGCCGGGCTTCGACCTCGACGCGACGAAGCTCGACGCGATCCTCGGCAAGGGGGCGGTGGCGCGCTACGAGAAGACCGCGCTGCGGTTGGTGGTGTACCTCGAGCCGATCAAGCCGTCGGCGCCGGCCGTGTTCGAGTATGCGCTGCGGGCCAAGGAGCCGCTCGAGGCGACCGCGCCCGAGTCCGAGGCGTACGCGTACTACAACCGCGCGGTGCGCGCCGAGACGCGGCCGGTGCGGCTCGTCGTTCGGCCGTGAGCGGAGGGCGAGGTGGGCTGGCTCGGCGCGTGCGGTCTCTCGATGGTCTTGCTCGTCGGGGCGTGCGATGCCGAGCCGGAGGCCGCGCGGTCGGAGCTCGGCGATACGGGTGATGCGAGCGACTCGGGGGACGTGGGGCCCCGCGAGGTGGTGGCGGCGGCGACGGTGGTGAGCACCTCGCCGCGATCCGGGCCGCGCGACGACCTGTTCCCCGACCTCTCGGGCGAGGACCTGGTGTGGACGAGCGTGTGGCTCGACACGACCGTGGCGGGGGCGACGAGCGACACCGACTGCATGGCGTGCCCGTATTGCGTCGGGTGCCGCGCCGACGTGTTGACGCGGCGCCTGCCGGCCGGGCCGGTCGTGACGGTGTACGCGGCCCCGCGGGTCATCGGGGCGGCGCGGGTCGGCGAGGGCGTCGTGAGCTTTCGCGACGAGACCGGGCAGCTCGCGGTCTTCGATCTCGGTACGCGAGCGGTGACGCGGTTCTCGACCGCCTCGGGTGGGACCTCGTGGGCGGGCGTGCCTCATGATGGGGCGGTGTGGTTGCACGGCTACGACCCGACGCGGCAGAACTACATGATCAGGGCGTGCCGCATCGGCGGGACGACGTGCGAGGGGAAGCTCGAGGCGAACGCGCGCGACGAGCTGAGCTCGAACGGGACGAACCTCTACGAGCTCGGGCGGCGGCAGCCGTTCGCGGCGGGCGAGCGCCTCGTGTGGAGCACCTTCGATGATCGCTCACGCGTGATGAGTTGGTCCTATGCGGGCACCATCACGACCGAGGCGGCGGACAGCGAGCTCATGTTCCGGTCGCCGCTCATGCGCGGCGATGGGGTCGTCATCGCGCAGGCCTACGAGCGCCAGGGCGGGTGCTGGAGCTCCGACTGCGTGCTCGGGTTCTTCCGACTGGAAGGCGGCGAGGCCGAGGCCATCCTTCCCGAGGCGCACCCATCGCGCTTCGTGGGGCCGGCGATGGCGGGCGATCGGCTGGTCTGGATCGACCGCGGCGAAGGGAACTACGTCGTCATGAGCGCGACACCCGCGGGCGAGGTCAGGCGCTTGAGTGGGGATGGGGCGGAGATCGGGACGACCTCGAACCTGGCGGCCGACGGGCGGCGCGTGGCGTGGGCGGAGCGGCGCCAGGGGAAGTGGCGCATCGTCGCCAAGACCCTCTGATCTCCGGTCCTCAACGCGGCGCGGCGAGCCAGCGTGCGAGGTGCGGACCCTGGGCCTCGACGAGTGCCACGCAGAGGTCGATCGACTCGAGGGACTCGGCCAGGGACTGAGGGCCTCCGGGGAGAGACGCCACGCGCGCGGCGAAGGAGTCCTGGAGGTGGGCGCGCGTGCCGGCATCGCAGAAGGCTTCGAGGCGACCGGGGAGGAAGCCGGCCTCGAAGGGGGGCAGGCGCGCGAGGACGGCGTCGAAGTTGAGCTCGAGCCACGAGAGGGCGAGGCGCTGGGTGCGCGGTGAGGCGAGCAGATCGGAGAGCGGTCCGGAGAGCTCGGTCTCGGTGAGGCGCGGGTCGAGGACCATGCCGAGGAGGCGGAAGACGGGGACCGAGTCGCGGGCGCGCCCGAGGGCGTCCAGGAGATCGGCGCGGGTCGCGGGGTCGGTGCTCGCGAACAGCGCAGCCTCGACCTGGTCGAAGGCGGCGCGCCCGCCGTCGGCGACATAGGCCCCGAGCGTCAGCGACACGAGCTCGGGGGCCAGCGTGCCGCGCTCGAAGCGGCGGACGGGGGTGTGCGCTCGGGACCCGGTGACGCGATCGTCGGCGCCGTCGACAGCGACGAAGAGCTTCTTGGCCCGCGCGATGGCGTCGATGCGCGTGGCCGGGTCGCGGGCGTCGTCGATGAGGAAGCGGAGCAGATCTGCGCGCAGGAGCTGGAGCGCGATGGGCTCTTGGGCCGTGCGCGGCTTCCAGCCGAGGCGCTTGGCGAAGGGTGCGAAGGTGGCGCGGGCCTTGCGCTCGAAGCGGGCGCGGGCGTCATCGCCGAGGGCGTCGACGCGGTCGGCGACCCAGCGGTAGAGCTCGAGGGCGGCGAGGATGACCTCGGGGTCGACCCCTCCGACCGCGACGTCGGGGTGCGCGACCGAGCCTTCGCGGCCGGGTGCGGCGCGCGGGTCGATGGGACGGGAATCGGGGGCGCCGCGCGCGCTGGCAAGGAGGGCGTCGAACTGGCCGAGGGCCTGGTCGACAGGGAGGGTTCCGGCGTGGAAGGCGGCGAGGATCCCCTGGGCGAGGACGGCCGACTCGCCGGCGTCGCGGGCGGAGCGGAGGGCGCTCGCGAGGAGGGCGGCAGGGCTCAACTGGACCTGGTAGTAGCCGCGGCCGCCCGCGTTGGGGAAGAGCTCGATGGCGCCGGTGACGGGCACCTCGGCGTGGGACGTGGCGAGCGGGAGGCGCTGGAGCTCGCGCGGCAGGCCGAGGCCTTCGGTGAGCAGCGGCAAGATCCAGGTCGAGGCGGGGGCGCTCGACCCGAGGGGGCGCAGGCGCTGGACGTCGATGCTCAGGGTGGAGCCTCGGGTGTCCGGCGCGGCCTTCGCGCTGAAGGTGACGAGCGGAGCGCCGGGTTGGTCGAGGAAGGATCGGAACGCGGGGCCGATGTCTCGCCCCGCGGCCGCGCTGATGGCACTGACGAGGTCGTCGGTGGTGGCGTTGGCGTCGGCATGGGCGCCGAGGTAGGCGCGCACACCGGCCTGCCACGCGGTCGGGCCGACCCAGCGCTCGAACATCGCGAGGACGGCCGAGCCCTTATAGTAGGTGATGAGGTCGAAGGCGCTGTAGATGTCGTGGTGGCTCGCGATGGGCTGGCGGATGCGACGGGCGGCGGCGCGCGCGTCGGTGGCCATGGCGGACTTCCACTCCGAGAGGCGGCGGCTCTCGGCGTCGAGCTCGGGGCGGACCGCGTCGACCATGACGTTGGCGATCCAGGTGGCGAAGGCCTCGTTCAGCCAGAGGTCGTCCCACCAGGCCATCGTCACGAGGTTGCCGAACCACTGGTGGGCGAGCTCGTGGGCGAGGGTGTTGGCCGCGCCGCGCTGACGCGCGAGGCTCGTCTCGACCGGGTCGACCATCATGAGACGCTCATCGAAGGAGATGAGCGCGGCGTTCTCCATGGCGCCCGGGAAGCCCAGGACGGCGACGAGGTCGAGCTTGGCGTAGGGATAGGGGCGACCGAACCACTGCTCGAGGGCGAGGACGAAGCGCGCGGCCTCGGCCACCTGGTGCGCGAGGCGCGGGCCTTTGCCGCGGAGGGCGACGCCGCGGATCGGCAGCGCGGGGCGGGCGGAGGTCGCGGGCAGAGGGCCGCCCTGGAGGTCGACGAGGTCGAAGGGGCCGACCGCGAAAGAGAGGAGGTAGGTCGGGAGGGGGCCGCTGCGAGCGAAGCGGACGCGATCGGTCGCGGGCACGGTGTCGAGGGGTGTGACCTCGACGGCGGGGGTGTTGGCGAGGGCGACGTGGCCGCGCGGCACGGTGAGGGTGAGGTCGAAGGGGACCTTGAAGCCGGGCTCGTCGAAGCAGGGGAAGGCCTTGCGCGCGGAGATGGGCTCGAAGGTGGTCAGCGTGTAGTCGAGGCCGGCCTCCTCGACGCCGAAGATCGCGTCGCCGCCGTGGCCGATCGGGGCCGTGTACGCAACGAACAGGGTAGCCGGACCGGCCGGGATGACGAGGTCGGAGGTGACCTTGGCGATCCCTTCGGGCAGGCTCTCGAAGCGGACGGGACGGCCATCGAGGGTCGCGGCCGTGACCTCGAGGCCCTCGGCGTTGAGCCAGATCACGCGGCGCGAGCGGTCGAGCTGGAGGTCGATCGTGACCGTGCCCGAGACGCGCGCGGCCCCCGGGACGACGTGGAGGTCGAGGCCGTAACGCAGCGGGCGCACATCGCTCGGCAGGCGCAGGCCGGGCGTCGGCTCGAGCGGCTCTGGCGACGGCTCCTGCGTGGGCCCGTGCGGGTCATGGCGCGCGGCCTCGCGCGGCGACGGGGCGGAGGCGCAGGCGGTCAGGACGAAGGCGAGGACGAAGCGCAGAGAAGACATGAGGCCGCCATAGCACAGGAGGCGTGCGCGCGGGATCGCGGGCTACATGAAGGACTCTCGGACCTTGACGGGCCCGCACGGGAACCGTATCGCCCGTCCCGTGTCCGCGCCCGAACCGACGTCTGTGCCTGTTGTGCCTGCCGCGCCCGCGCGCCCGAGCCGACTCGCACCCGTGTCCCGGGCCTGGGGATGGCTGCGCGCGCGCTGGTATCGGCGCTGGGCCTTCGACATCGCGCTGATCATGGTCGCGTTCTGGGCCTTCGGCCGCTACCAATCGCGCCACCTCTTGAGCGACGACCTCCCTGCCCCGCCGTTCACCCTGCGCGACCTCGACGGGCGTCAGCACTCGCTCGCCGACTATCGCGGCAAGGTCGTGGTGCTGGACTTCTTCGCCCCGTGGTGCGGCGTGTGCCGCTTGGAGTCCGACAATTGGGCTCGCGTCCAGGGCATTCGCGACGACGTCCAGGTCATCGCCGTGGCGCTCTCGTGGGAGACCCGGGACGCGGTCGTCGACTTCATCGGCGACGATCGCGGCGCCTACCCCGTGCTGCTCGGGACCGAAGCCGTGCGCGAGGCCTATCGCGTCGAGTCGTACCCGACCCACTACATCATCGACGCCGACGGTCGCATCGCCTGGCAGGGGGCCGGCTACACCGCGACCGTCGGGTTCCTGATGCGGCTCCTATGACGGCCGCGACCCAGCGCTCGACCCGTCCACTGATGCCGATGCGCGTCGACGAGGACGCCCCACTCGGCTCGACCGAGGCCTTCATCATCGCCCTCGCGAGCGCGCTGCACGCGGCCGGTACGCCCGCCCACCGCTTGGAAGAGATGCTCGAGGACGTGACCCATCGCCTCGGCGTGGACACGGTCGTCTTCTCGACCCCGACCATGCTCATGATCGGCTTTGGCCCCTACGAGTCGCAGCGCACCGTGCTCTTGCGCGTGACCCCGGTCGACGTCCACCTCGGCCGTCTGGACCGCCTGGACACCATCGCGCGCCGCGTGCTCTCGGGGGCATGGACCCCTTCTCGCGGCAAGCTCGAGCTCGACCGCGTCGCCGCCAATCCCGAGCGCCTCTCGAAGCTCGGGCTCGTCCTCACATGGCTCTTGTTGTCGGCGACCTCGGCACGCTTCTTCGGTGGCGGCCTCCTTGAGATCGGGGTCGGCGCCGTCATCGGCGCGGTCATCGGCGCGCTCGGCCTGGCGTGGCCGCGCATGACCACGGGCGCCCCGATCTTCGAGCTCCTCGGGGCCACCGTCGCCGCGGTCATCGCGGGCGGCGCCGCCACGTTGGCGGCCAGGTCCGACCTCCACGTATCGAGCTACGTCGCCATGCTCTCGGGCGTCGTCGGCCTCCTCCCCGGCTTCACGCTCACGGTCGCGGTCACCGAGCTCGCCACCCGCCACCTCGCCTCGGGCACGGCGCGCGCCACCGCCGCGGCCACGACGCTCTTGCAGATGGCGGTCGGCATCGCGCTCGGCGGCAAGATCGCCGAGTCCCTCTTCGGGCCGACCCCGACGCTCGCGCCCGTGCCGCTGCCCGACTGGACCGACCTCGCCCTCCTGGCCCCGTCGGCCATCGCCATGGGCATCTTCTCGAACACGCGCACCGAGCGCCTCGTGCCGATCGTGGTCGTCTCTGCGTTGGGCTTCTTCGGCGCGCGGCTGGGCGCCGACTGGATGGGCCCCGAGCTCGGCGCGGCGCTCGGCGCCTTCGTCGTCGGCCTCGCGAGCCGCATCCACGGGACGCTCGCCGAGTGTCCGCAGTTCCTGACGCTGGTGCCCGCGACGCTCTTGCTGGTGCC
>JAEUKJ010000515.1 GCA_016792665.1 Deltaproteobacteria bacterium
GGTGCTGGTTCCCGGTCATCGCTTCTGCCGCCAGCGACTCGGCCCGCGCCTTCGGTTCGACCCAGGCCATCGGGCGCGGTCTCGGCGCCCGCTTTCTCGTCGATGGATCGGTGCGCTTGGGCGCGGACGGCTGCCGCCTGAACGTGCGCATCGACGACGCCGAGACCGGCCACACCCTCTGGACGGACCGCTACGACTTCGAAGCCAGCGAGCTCTTCGCCGTCCAGGACGACGTCTGCGAGCGCATCGTCGCGTCCGCGTATCCGGTGCTCATGAGCCGCGTCCAGCTCGCCGGACCCGGCCGCGCGAACGAGGTCGAGCCCTGGGAGCTCGCCCACCAGGGCCTGCAGCTCGTCACGCGTCGCGAGCGCGCCGCGGCCATCACCGCCGCCGACCTCCTGAGGGGCGCCCTCACCCGCGACCCGCTGCTGGTCCTCGGACACTACGGGCTCGGCCTGAGCGCCTACGACGACGTGCTCAACCAATGGACCTCCCCGGACGCCGCGCGCGAGCGCCTCATCGCGTCCGCCACGCGTTGTATCGAGATCGCCCCGCACATCGCCGAGGGCTACTTCCTCCAGGCGCGGTGGTTCCAGACCCGCGGCGACCACGCGCGCGTCGTGCCGATCTTGGAGACCGCCATCGCGCGCAATCCGAGCTTCGCACCCGGACACGCCTTGTTGGCGCAGGCCCTTCACCTGTCGGGACGCAGTGAGGAGGGGCTCGCACGGATGCGCCACGCGCTGCGGCTCGGACCGCGCGCGTTCGTGGCCGGGCTGGCGCTCTTGCACTTCATGCGGCGCGAGTACGAGGCCGCGCTCGAGAACGCCGAGACGGCCGCATCCTTCGCGCCCCACTACACCTTCGCGCGGGTGCTCGCCGCCGCGAGTGCCCAGTGCATCGGCGACCACGCTCGTGCGCTGGAGCACGCGCGGCGCCTGGCGACGGACTATCCGCCCTTTCGACCCGGTCGGATGCTCGCGACCTTCGGCGCCGAGGTCGACGCTGTGCAGCGGATCGGCGAGGCGCTCGTGAGCCTGGGCCTCGAACGCTGAGTCCGCCATTGGCTTACTGGCCGCATCCCTCGAGCCGAGCCCAGGTCAGCAGCCGCCGCCTTTCTTCGTCGCGCGCGTGACCGGCTTCACGGTCGGGGCAGGCGCTTCGACCTTGGCCTTCTGACCCGTGAAGCGGCCGTGCAGCGCGGCCCGCATGCGATAGCGCGCGTGCGCCCCGGGGCCCGCCTCGCGCGGCGCCGTGGGGGCCGTCAGGACCTCGCGTTGGAAGGCCGCGTAGCCGCCTGCGAGCTGTCGCTTGGGACCTTGATAGTCGAGGGCCGCAGCCGGGACGTGGGTGAGCTCGGCGTCACCGACGAGGACCAGCGTGCGCGTGGGCGGCAGCTTGGCGATGAAGGCGCCCGCGAGGTCTTCGGCGGGCAGACACTGCGCGCCGGGTACGGTCCCCTTTGCGCAAGCGGCCGGCGCGCGCACGTCGACGAGGTAGTACTGCTCGGGGGCATCGGCCAGCCGCAGCCCGAGGTCGATCGGATCGAGGGCCGCGAGCTTCGGAGTCGACGCGATGCTGACCTCGGGGCTCGGCATGAGCATCGTCAGTAGGGCGGCCGCGGCGACGGCGAGGAGGCCGCCCAGCGTGCGGTTGCGCGTGGCCTTCGCGTCGATCGGCGGGCCGATCCGTGCGCGGCGCGAGAAGACCTTTTCGAGGCGCTCGGCGAGGACGAAGCTGCCGATCGCCATGACGGCGACCAGCAACGCGACCACGACCCAGGGCACGCCGAAGAGATCGGGGAAGACCACGCGCCCCATCGCGCCTGCCGTGTAGAGGGACTCGACGAGCGGATAGACGAAGCCGAAGAGCAGCGACCCGACCATCACGCCCCCGAGGCTGTAGAGCGCGTCGATGTGCCCCGAGGCGGCCGACACGACCGCCGTGCCGGGGCAGTAGCCGCTCACGACGAAGCCCACCCCGAGCAGCAGGCCACCGACGATCTGAGGCCAGAGGAAGGTCTCGGGGATGACGAGCTTCGAGAGGTCCATCGCGCCCACACCGCCCAGCAGCGCGATGCCGACGGCCGTCGTCGCGATGGCAGTGAACATGACCTTCAAGACGCGCATGTCGGTGCCGTGGAACTGCGCGACCAACACGTCCGCACGGCCGAAGCCGGCGCGCTCCAGCACGAAGCCGAAGCCCACGCCGAGGAGGGTCGCGAGCATCATCGCGACCGGGTAGTCGAAGCCACCGGTCTGGTAGAGCGGCATCATCGCCATTGCCTCCGAACGAAGGGCGCCATGAGGTAGCCGCCCGCGAAGACGGCGAACATGAAGATCCAGGAGCCGAGCGCCAGCGCCGCGCCGCCGGTCAGTGCCTGCCCTGACGTGCAGCCGCGGGCCAGGCGCGCGGCGAAGCCCATGAGGACGCCGCCGATGATCGCATACGCGATGCGCATGCCGCGGCTCGCGGTCGGGCCCTTGATGAGATGAAAGCGACGGATGCGCTTGGCAGAGTAGGCCGCCAGCACGCCGCCCAGCAGCACGCCGATGACCTCGAAGACCATCCAGTCATCGAGGGGGTTGGCGCCGTTGGCAACGTACTGGCCGAGGTAGGCGTTGTCCTCGATGAGGCCCGGGGCGACCGCGTGGACTCCGGCCACGGCCACGCGTGTGGCCGCCGACGACGAGCCGAGCCCGAAGCCCATGAGCGCGTAGGTCGCGAGCAGGACGAGGCCCAGGGCCACGCCGGCGACGTAAGGATTCCAGTCACCGCGATGCTGGGTCGGGCAGGTGAGGGTCCCCGGGTCAGAGGTGGTCACGACGACCTCGGAGGTCTGGACCTCGGGTGTGGCTGTCGTGCTTTCGATGGAGGGGGTCATGATCGATCTCCCATGGCAGAGGTCACCCGCCGATTCCGGTGGCCTGTCCCGACGCGACGAAGAGGATGCGGAGCACGAGGCCGCCGACCAACACGAAGGCGGGCGCGAACGCGGTCATCGGGGTCTTGCGCCGGACCTCGAGCAGGTTCAGGACGAGCGGCGTCACGAGCCCGACCATCACGACGAGGGACCAGAAGGTCGCTGTGTAGGCGCCGCCGAGGAAGCCGTCGGCGACGGCGCGGGCCGCAGCGCTGCCGGTCGAGAAGCCGATGAGCAGGACGACGAGCAGCGCGAGCTCGACCAGGATGGCGACGATGTCCCAGCGGACGAGCGTGTGCGTGTCGGTCTCGTCCTGAGGGGTGAGCAACATCAAGGCGGCGCCGGTCGAGATACCCGAGGTGAGGAACAGCGGACCCATGACGGCCGAGTTCCAGACCGGGCGCGCGACCATCGTTCCAAGCAGGAGGCCGGTGTAGACGCCGAGCCCGACCCCGACCATGAGCGTCGTCCAGACGATCTTCCTTCGATGTTGGTCGGCGAGCTTGGTGAGCCACGCGATGAGGCGCGGGAGGCGCAAGGCACGGACGAGGCGCAGACCGACGAGCCATGCGCGGCGGTCGCGGTCGAGCCCACCGAGCCAGAGGAGTGCCAGGGCGGGGTAGACGAGCAGCAGGATCCACGAGCCCCAGCTCATGGCCGAGGTCGGGCGGAAGGCCGTGTAGAAGCGGTAGACGTGGGGCTTGTTGGCGAGGTCGAGGAAGAGGAAGAGCATGCCGAGCGAGATGAGGACGAGCGCGACGACTGGCATCCACTGCGCGGCGCGGGCGGGCGCCGGGGCCTTGCGGCGGAGCTCGAGCGCGGCCATGAGCACCATCAGGCCGGCGACGAGACCACCGACGAAGAGATAGGCAGGGATCTGCCACTCCCAGATATCCAAGCGCGGATCGATCTGTGGATTGTGGCGATTGGAGAGGACTTCGAGGACTTCGGGGGTCATGGCGCGGGGCTCCTCATCACTCGAGGAAGAAGACGTTGGGCTCGGTGCCGGCCTCGGGCAGGAGCACCTTCGACTTGCGCGTTCGCAGGAGCTGCGAGACCTCGGCGTCGGGGTCGGCGAGGTCGCCGAAGGTGAGCGCGCGCGTCGGGCACACCGTCACGCACGCGGGCAGCTCGCCACGCTTCACGCGGTGGAGGCAGAAGGTGCACTTGTCGACATGACCGCTCGGGTGCACGTAGCGCGCGTCATACGGGCACGCCGCGATACAGGCCTTGCAGCCCGTGCACCGGTCGGCCTCGACGAGCACCACGCCGCCCTCGCCGACGAGGCTGGCCCCGGTCGGGCACACGTCCACGCACGGCGGGTTCGAGCAGTGCATGCAGCGCTCGCTGCGGATCTCCTGGCGCAGGTTCGGGAACACGCCGCGGATCTCGTGGACGATCCAATCGCGGCAATACCCCTCGGGCACATCGTTCTCGGACATGCACGCCAGCACGCAGGCCGAACACCCCACGCAGCGCCGCGTATCGACCACCATGCCGTATCGTCTGGCGGGGCTCATACGGCCACCTTCTCGAGCTTGACGAAGTTGACGTTGATGCCGGTACCGCCCATGAGCGGGTCGATGGCGACCCGGGTGCAGAGCGCGGTGTCGTCGGCACCTCGACCCTTTGCGAACCTCAGGCCACGGGCGGTGTGTCCGAAGCCGTGCACCATGTAGACGCAGTCGGGGCGGATCGCCTGGGTGGCGCGCACCGCGATGGGTCCGGCCGTAGCGCCGTCCTGGTTGACGAGCGTCACGAGGTCGCCGCTCACGAGGCCGAGCTCCTTCGCGCGCGCGGCGTTCAACCA
>JAEUKJ010000787.1 GCA_016792665.1 Deltaproteobacteria bacterium
GGTGCGAGTGCGACAATAGCCTCGAACAAGCTCACCGAAGTGACAGGACGGGTGCCGTTCAAGGTCTACGACAATCAGCCTGAACCACTCATCCAGGGCAAGGCGGAGGGTCGCTACGACTCGACGAGCAAGAAGTTCAGCGGCAGCGGTGAGGTGTACCTCGGTCGAGACGTCGAGTTCACCATCGGCGGCGGCAAGCTGGTCTTCAAGAAGGGCTCGGGTGGCGGCGGGCGCGTGACCGACAACGAGCTGAAGGAGCTCACGGGCACACTCAAGGTCGAGATCCACGACCGGAACGGGCCGATGGTCGCGCTGGCGGCGAGCGGCAAGTTCAACGCGGTGACCAAGACACTCGAACGGGTGGAGGGCTCGGCCAAGCTGCTGAGACCCATCGAGATAGGCGGCGAAGGGTCCAACGCGTTCATCCGCGTGACCCAGCTCCAGGGCTCGGCGCTCGTCGAGAACAACGAGCTCAAGAAGATCGAGGGCGGGCTCGACATCATCCTGCCCAAGCTCAACAACATGAAGGGCCACTTCGAAGGTGGCTGGCAGAAGACGGCGAGCGAAGACCTCTTCTGGGGCAAGGGCTGGATCGACTTCACCCTGTTCAAGGACGAGTCGAAGGGGCGCTCGGTCAGCGGTCGCGTCGAAGGTCAGTACAACAAGGACAAGACCTTCAATATCAAGGGCGAGATCGACTACAAGCTGAACCACATGATCGGTGGAAAGCTCGGCGTACAAGTCGATCAGACACTCGATCCGATCCTCAGTGGTACACTCAACATATCGAATGTGACACTGGTCCAGGGACGAGACCTGTTCAAGTGGGGCAAGGACTTCACACTCCTGAGAACCACAGTGGCGGCCGGTCCGGTGCCGATCGCCATGTCCGGTGGTGTCAATGTCGGGCTCGGGCTCTCGATGCGCCCGCTGACCTTCGGGGCGTCCATCGGAATCTCGAACTTCAGACCACTGAGTCGCAACGTCCAGGTGCCTGACTTCCAGGCGCGCGCCGACATGAACACGGGGCTCCGCTTCGCGGCGAGCTTGAAGCCGTGGTTCTCGATCGGCGTGGGTGTCGCGGGCGTCGCGAGCGCGGGTCTGGCGCTGCAGGGCGAGGCGAGCGTCGGCGTGGATCTCAACATCAACCCGTACGCGGAGTTGAAGGGCCAGGGCGGCGTCTACAGCGGCAAGGTCGGCATCGGCCTCGGCATCGTCGGCAGTGGCTCTCTGGCGATTACGCCGCAGATCTACGCCGAGCTGCTCGGTCAGCGCTGGCCGTACGACCTCACCGAGATCCGCCACGACCTCGGCAACCTCTTCAGCTACAACTACAACTTCTCGTTCCCGTTCGGCGACCAGCCGGCGGCTCCGCAGGAGGGTGGTGCTGGAGCGGCGCCGCAGAAGGCGGCCCCGGCGCAGTCCGTCAAGAGCGCGGAACGCAAGACGAATCCGGGTCGCGACCCGGCGACGTCCGGTGCTCCGAGCCGGCCGGCCCCCGTCAAGGACGGTCCGGACCTGAACCAGGCCAACACGGACTCGAAGGAATCGAGCAAGCGCGATGGGCCGATGGGCGAGCTCATGCAGAAGATCGACCGGATCCAGGACTGGGCCGCGAAGATCGGCGCCATCGCCAAGGTGGGTGGGCCGCTCGTCAGCTCGCTGATGTTCATGGTGACAATACCACCGCCCTTCGGGTTCGCGGTGGCGGGCGGATACCTCGCCTATCAGATCATCTCTGGGCGGCTCACACTGCAGGACATCACAAAGGCGGCGACCACAGTCTGGGATCTCATCCGCAGCATCGACCTGTCGGGCATCACGAAGTTGCTGCCTGCGTGGCTCGTGAACCTCTGGAACAAGATCAAGGGCAAGAGCCTCGACGAGCTGTTGGTCGACATGATCAACACGATGCGCGACTGGCTCAACAGGACGTTCCCAAGCGCGAGGCGCGTCATCGATGCCCTGGCAGACGTGGCGACAACGGTCATCCAGACCATCGCACGCGTCATCCGGAACATCCTGTCGGGCAACTTCGGCCTCAGCGACTTCCTCGACATCTGCCGCTCGGTCGGCGGTGCGGTGCTGCGCGCGGTGGTGGCGCTGGTCGGCGACGCGGTGGTCGATGGCGTGAAGTCGGCGGGTCGTGCGGTCGGCAACTTCGTCCGCAGCCTCTGGTGATAGCGGCGTGAGTGTCACTCTCGCGTGAGAGTGGCACTCTCGTGAGCATGAATGTGGCATATTCGAGGAGGGGTGATTTCGGTCGCCTCTCCTCGATGCATTTGGGGGTGGGCGATGTGGCGGATGGCGCTGACGAGGGTGTGGGTGGCGGCGTGCGTGGCCGGCGGCGTGGGATCCGTTGCGGTGGGCTGTGACACGGCGGACGAGCGCGGTGGGACCCAGCACATCGGCGACGTCGAGGTGGTCGCGACGCTGCCCGGGACCTGGGCAATCGGCGTCGCGAGCGAGGTGACCGTGACGATGACGCGAGGCGGCGTGGGCGTCACGGGGCTCGCGCCGACGGCGACGTTCATCCATGTCGCGCACGGCCATGGCGGGACCACGGTGCCAGCGGTCGAGGCGATGGGCGATGGCGTCTATCGGGTGTCGAGCCTCACGCCGTCGATGGCCGGGACCTGGCGGCTGACGGTCGGCGTGAACGGCGGGACGGCGCACTGGGACGCGGTCGTCCGGTGAGTGGGCTGGCTTGCGCTCTGGGCGGCGGCGGGTAGAGTCCGCGGCGGAGGTGTCCATGAGCGAGCGGCTGAACGCGTTTCGCGCGGAGGTGAGGGCGTGGCTCGAGGCCGAAGCGCCAGCGTCCCTGCGTGGGGCGCCCGCGGGGTTCCTGCAGGGGACCTGGGGTGGGCGCAAGGTGAAGTTCGACAGTCCGGACCACGAGCGCTGGCTGCGCATGATGGCCGAGCGCGGATGGACGGCGCCGACCTGGCCGACCGAGTATGGCGGTGGCGGGCTCAGCAAGGCCGAGGACGAGGTCTTGAAGAGCGAGCTCCGGCGGCTGAAGTTGCCGCCGCCGCTCATCGGGTTCGGGCTGGTGATGATCGGGCCGACGCTGCTCGAGTTCGGGACCGAGGCGCAGAAGCGGGAGCACCTGCCGCCGATCGTGCGCGGCGAGATCCGGTGGTGTCAGGGCTACTCGGAGCCGGGCTCGGGGTCGGATCTGGCGAGCCTCCGGACGTCGGCGGTGCGCGACGGAGATCGGTTCGTCATCAACGGGCAGAAGGTCTGGACCTCGTATGCGGAGAAGTCCGATTGGATCTTCTGTCTGGTCAGGACCAATACACAGGTGCCGAAGCAGCAGGGGATCACGTTCATCCTGGTCGACATGGACATGCCGGGGGTGACGACGCGGCCGATCCCGCTCATCAGCGGGGCCTCGCCGTTCTGCGAGGTGTTCTTCTCCGACGTGGTGGCCGAGGCGAGGAATGTCATCGGCGGGATCGACCAGGGCTGGACGGTCGCCAAGGCGCTGCTCGGTCACGAGCGGACGATGGTCGGAGAGGTCTTCGCGCAGAGCGTGGCGGGCGGCGAAGCCGAGCTGGCGCAGGCGGCTCGGAGATACATCGGGGCCGATGCGGACGGAAAGGTCGCCGATCCGCTGATTCGGCATGAGCTGGCGCAGGTCGCGATGGACGAGCGCGCGTTCATGTTGACGGTGAAGCGCATCAAAGATGGGGCGAAGGCGGGGCAGCGGCCCGGGCCGGAGAGCTCCATCCTGAAGGTCTACGGCACCGAGCTGAACCAGCGGCGGCGCGAGCTGTCGGTGCGGATCGCAGGGACGGACGGCCTCGGCTGGGAGGGCGAGGACTACCCGCCCGAGGCGCTGACGGCGACGCGCGAGTGGTTGCGGGCGCGCGGCAATACGATCGAGGGCGGCACGAGCGAGATCCAGCTCGATATCATCGCCAAGCACACCCTGGGACTGCCCTGACGATTGGACTGGGGCTCCGAGGAACATTTCGCGAGACTCCGGAGAGAGTGACACATGGACCTCGTGCTGAGTGACGAGCAGCGGATGATTCGTGATGGTGCGGCGAGCTTCTTCCGCGAGCGCGGGGGCGTGGCGCGAATGCGCGCGTATCGCGATGCGGGTGGGGTCGGCGTGGGGCTCTGGCGCGAGCTGGCCGAGCTGGGCTGGGCAGGGCTCATCGTGCCGGAGGCGCATGGGGGAGCGGGCCTCGGCATGGCCGAGATGGCGGTGGTCAGCGAGGCGGCGGGGCGCGTGCTGGCACCCGAGCCGCTCCTGGGGTGCGCGGTGCTGGGGGCGTCGGCGCTGGGGCTCGGCGGGGTCGAGGCGGGGCTCGGGTGGCTTGCGAAAGTGGCCTCGGGTGAGGCCGTGGCGGCACTGGCGTGGGACGAGCGGGCGATGCGCGGGGAGACGGCCAGGACCGGGACGGTGGCGCGGCGTGACGGCGACGGCTGGCGGCTCGAGGGCGAGAAGTGCGACGTCATCGCCGGGGCCGAGGCGGACGTGTTGGTCGTCAGCGCGCGGAAGGATGGCGGCGAGGTGGCGCTGTTCCTGGTCGAGAAGGCGGCGCCTGGCCTCACGGTGAGCGCACAGCGGCGGGTCGATAGCGTGTCGGTGGCGCGCGTCGGGCTGAGCGGGGTCGCGGCGAGCGCCGAGATCGGTGACGCGAGCGTGCTGGACAAGGTGCTGGATCGGGGGCGCGTGGCGGCGGCGGCCGAGCTGCTCGGGGTGGCTGGCGCGGCGTTCGAGATGACCCTGGCGTATCTGAAAGAGCGCCAGCAGTTCGGGGTCGCGATTGGCACGTTCCAGACGCTGCGACATCGCGCGGCGCGGCTGTACATGGCGCTCGAGCTGGCGCGCTCGGCGGTGATGGCGGCGAGTCGGGCGGTCGATGCGGGTGCGGGCACGCGTGCGGGCGAGGCGGTGCAGATGGTCTCGCTGGCCAAGGCGCGGGCGAGTGACGCGGCGCTGTTGGTGGCCGATGAGGCGGTCCAGATGCATGGCGGGATCGGCATGACCGACGAGCACGATATCGGGCTCTATTTCAAGCGGGCGCGGGTGCTGGCGATGACGCTCGGCGATGGGGCGTTTCATCGCGATCGGTGGGCGCGGATCGCGGGGTACTGAGCGGACGAGCTCGGGGGGCGAGAATCCGAGCGATCTCGTGCGCACACATGGCCCACGGGCGAGGCGGCCTCGGGGCTTCTCCTCCCTGACTCTCGGCGCCCCGAGCTGCGCTCGGGACGGCGAGAATCCGAGCCGTCGACGCCTCGAGCTTCGCTCACCGGCGTCGAGGCTCGAGGTCGTCGAAGGCCTCCGAGGCGCCCCTCGCCCTCGCGTTGTGGCTGCCCGTGCCAGTGCTTGCGAGAAAGGTCGGGCGCGCATGCACTTTCAGCAGGGCACGGGCGAGGCGGCCTCGGGGCTTCTCCTCCCTGACTCTCGACGCCCCCCGAGGCGCGCGTGGCCCGGGGGGGGCGCGCCACCTCCCCCCCACCCCCCGGCCGGGCCCGCCACAACGCGTGGGCGCGGCCCCCCGCGGTGGCCTTGGCCCACCTCGCGCCTCGCCGCGGGTGCGCCACGCGCGGGGGGCCGACGGCTCGGATTCTCGCCGTCCCGAGC
>JAEUKJ010000568.1 GCA_016792665.1 Deltaproteobacteria bacterium
GTGTAGGACTCGACCGCGACCGCGATGAGGTTGGCCTCGAGGACCTCGGGGTCGAAGTCCGAGGGCAGCGCGAAGAGGCCGCCGACGGTCGTGGTCGCCGGCCCGTTGTCGCCGATCCCGTCGGGGATGAAGCCTTCCTCGCCGCGCTTCTTGCCCGAGTAGGCGTTCTCGTTGTCGACGCGCGTCGGGGCGATGAGGTCGTCGGCAGGCAGGTAGCGGACCTCTTGCCGGCCCGCGTGAAAGGGCAGGTCGGCGGTGATGGTCGCATAGCCGGCCGCGCAGTTGGCGACCGCGAAGCCGAGCGCATCCGAGCGCAGCGCCGTGCCGCCGTGCGTGAAGATGGCGAAGGGGATCGGCTTGCTCGTGTCGAGGGCGCCACCGACCATGTGGCTCTGGCAGAGGAAGGCCGTGAAGGGCACCATCACGCGCGTGCGCGGCTTGGGCTTGCCGGCCTCGACGTTGATCGGCCCGGCGACGACCTGGCCGTTGGCGTTCGGGATGCTGCCGAAGCTCGGGGCCAGGAAGGACCCGTTGACGACGTAGGCGATGCCGCCGCGGAAACTGCCGCCCGTATAGGCCTTGCCGTCGCTCGTGAAGGCCTTGGCGTCCTCGCGCGAGCCGCCGTACCACGAGGTCGGCATGGTCTCGAAGGGGGCGGTCGGCACCCCGAAGTAGGTGTCGAGCTCGGCACCCTGGATGTCGCTGGCCACGTCCCAGATGGGGCCGTCCTCGGCCAGGCGCACGTGCCGCAGCGGCGTGACGAGCGGGAAGTCGTCGACCGCATCGAAGAGGTCATGGACGAAGGGCATGGTCGCCTCGGTCGTGAAGACCGTGCCGACGACCGCCGCCTGGTCACGGGTCGCGAGGAAGGCGCGCAGTCCGGCGAAGGCCTGGCGCGAGAGGCCGACCTCGGCCGTGACGTCGCCGACATCGGCCGCGATGACCTGCGTGAAGGTCGGGGTCGGGGCGATGGGGAGGCCGTCCTTCGACTTGACGCCGACGTCGATGAGGATGCCGTAGCTCGCGCCCGGGACGAGGTAGTGCCCCCAGGCCGGGAACACCGAGAGGGCCGAGGCCGGCGCGAACCAGGAGACCTGACCCGGGAAGACCTGGTCCTTCTCGGGACCGGTCAGCGCAACGTAGTGGACCTTGCCCTCGAACGAGGCGAGGTCGGGCTCCTCACTCATCGGGAAGAAGGCGGCCGACACGAAGCCGAAGCCCTTCTTCTTCTTGATCTGCGCGTCCGTGCGCGCCAAGAGCGGGGCCTTCGCGATGGCGCCGAAGTGCGGGTCGGTGCCCAGCGCGGCCAGCGACACGAAGCCGTTGGCATCGAGGAGTCCATCGCTGGGGAAGGGCCCCTCGGAGATCGTCTGGCCCGGGGCGGCGCGGAACGCGAAAAGGGCGCGCGGCTCGGGCGTGGTGTCGGCGTCGTCGACGTCGTTGCCGTCCGAGCCGTCGGGGTTCGCAGTGTCGGTCGTGTCGGCGGTGTCGGTCGTGTCCGACTGGGGGTCGTCATCGCCGCAGGCCGGGAGGACCGCGAGGGCGGCAAAGGCGAACGAGCAAGCGAGAGTGGCGCGGAGCTGCATGCCGAGGTTGTGCCCGCTTCGACGCGAGGGGTCAACCGGACGAGGTCGCACAGGGCGGCGGCGCGGGGCTGACGCGGCGCGGGGGCCGGGGCCACGCGGTGGACGTTGGTGTTCCGATCGCCGGCGTTCTCTGGTAGGCGGACGCGATGGACACCGGACTTCACGCGCTCCCCCGTCTCGGCATCGGCCTCTGCCTCGCGCTGTCGACGACGCTCGCAGCTTGCGGCGACGACGCCGGCAACAACACGACGGGCGACACACGCGATGCGAGCGAGACCGTCGACACCTCGACCCCGCTGTCCGAGTTCAACGCCCTGGCCGACGCCTTCTGCCCCGCGATGGCCGCCGCGAACTGCGGCCGCGTCGAGGCCTGCGCCTGCACCGGCATCCCCGGCTTCCCAGCGGACTGCGAGGCTCAGTACCAGGCCCAGTGCCTGCGCGAGCTCGAGCGCTACCGCATCCCGGTCCTGCGCGGCGAGGCGATCCCCCATCCCGAAGGCGTACCGGCCTGCGTCGCGGCCTACGAGGCGGTCGCCGCGGGCTGTGTCACCCTGCCGAACGACCTCTACTTCTTGATCTGCCCCATCCTCGCCCCGCCCGGCGGCTTCGAGCCGCGCGTCGGCGTCGGCCGCGCCTGCGGCGAGGCGATCTGCGCCGACGGGTTGCGCTGCGGCAGCGAGGGCAAGTGCGTCACGCCCGGGGACGTCGATGCCCCGTGCACGGGCCCGACCGACTGCGCGACCCACCTCGTCTGCGACGTCGATCACTGCGCCGCCCCGCGCGTGACCGACGCCGGCAAGGCCTGCAGCGGCGACACCGACTGCGGCGGCGACACCGCGTGCCTCGCCTCCGCGCGCAAGGTGTGCAAGGCGCCGGCGCTGAACGACGCCTGTCGCTTCGACGAGGACTGCCCGGCCAACGCCTACTGCGCGACCGACGCGAGCGGCGAGAACGGCCTGTGCAAGACGGCTCCGGCCGCGACCGAGGCGTGCGTCAATGGGGTCGTCTGCGGCACGGGGCTCGCCTGCAAGGACGGGGTGTGCGGCCCGAAGCCCGGGCTCGGCGCGCCGTGCGCCGAAGGGCCGAGCGGGCCGGTCGTGTGTGCCGACGGCCTCGCGTGTGTCGACTTCACGTGCGCCGAGCCGCCGACCGAGGGCGAGACCTGCGCGCTCGGGGCCCCGAACTGTGCCGACGGTCTCGGCTGCGCCTTCGAGGGCGAGAACAACGTGTGCCGCGCGAAGCTCGACGCGGGCGGCGCGTGCCAGAACGATCTCGTCTGCAAGCCCGGCACCTTCTGCAACTTCGCGGTGAACCAGTGCATGGCGACCTACGCGCTCGGTGACCGCTGCAAGGATGGCAACGAGTGCGGCGCGAACGCGGCGTGCCTGCCCGATGCCCTCTTCGACTTCCGCTGCACGCCGAAGCCCGCGCTGGGCGGCGAGTGCTTCCTCGACGAGTGCCAGCCCGGCCTCATCTGCCGCACGCCCTACACGAGCGGCGTGTGCTCGCAGGTGATCTGCCAGGCCTTCCGGTTCTGACGTGACCACGCACGACGGGTCGCGACTCGACCCGGCGCTGGCGCTCCGCACGCGTGAGAGATAAGGTCCCGGCCTCCACGAGACGAGGTCAGGCCCGTGTTCGATTTCCTCAAGCCGTCTTCCTCCAAGAAGGACGCGAGCCCCGCGGCCGCCTCGAAGGCCAAGCCCAACGCGCTCCGCGGGCTGCCGCTGGCGGAACAGGACCGCGCCCTCGAGCCCGGCCAGGACCAGCGCGGGCCGGAGTCCATGGCGAAGGAGGCAGCCCCGAAGCCGAGCGTCGCGAGCAAGGGCTCGAACGAGAAGCGCCAGGAAAAGGTCCTCGGGGCGGCGCACGAGATCGGCAACCAGGACGTCGTCCTGGAGCAGCTCGCGCATCGCGGCGCGAACAAGGCCATCTCCGGCGAGCTCTTGAGCCAGTGGGGCTATCGCGAGGCGGGGGCGGTGGCCGACCCCGAGTCGGGCTTCCGCGCGGTGCTCTTCATGCCGACCGCCGAGGTCCTCGAAGGCAAGACCGACCGGGCAAAGATCGCGCGCGCCATCCATGGCGGCACGCCGCCGCCGGTCCTCGCCTTCCGCGGCACCCAGGAGAAGCGCGGCGCCCAGGACGACGTCAACCGCGAGGGCATCGGCACCTACCAGTTCGAGTCGAACGTCGGCCGCGTGCAAGAGATGTTCGGCGCCGCCGGTGGCAAGGCGATCGTGGCGGGTCACAGCCTCGGTGGCGCGCTGGCCCAGCTCGCGGCCGCGCGCTTCCCGAGCGCCGTCCAACGCATCGTGACCTTTCAGGCGCCCGCCGTCTCGGCCAAGGCGGCCGATGCCGTGGCCAAGCACAACGCCGAGTCGCCGAACGACCAGATCAAGTCGAGCCACTACCGCGCCTCGGGCGACCTCGTGCACACCGCGGGCGAGAAGCTCACCAAGGGTGACGTCTTCACCTTCGAGAGCAAGGGCATCGGCCATCCGGGCGACCACCTCCAGTTCCCGCTGGCGCGCCTCGCGGCCGCGCGCGGCAGCATGATCCCGGGCGTCACCGACAAGGGCGACAAGCCCGCCAAGGACGCGCTGCTCAACGTCAAGAAGACCGACTCCGACAAGGAGAAGTCGGGCATCATGCCGGCGCTTGCCGAGAAGGGTCGGAAGATGCTGGGCGGGGTGATCCGCGACGAGAGCATGGAGCGCTACGTGCAGCTCTGGCGCGACGTCGAGGCGATGTGCAAGTCGCGCATGTTCACCGAGAGCTACGTCATGGGCGTCATCGAATCGATGAAGGACCTGAAGGCGGTCCAGAAAGACAAGATGCGCCTCCAGGTGAAGGCGCTGTACGCCGAGCTGCCGAAGAACCCGGCCAAGGAACCCGCCGAGCCCCCCAAGGACCCGGCCAAGAAAGGCGGGTAGTCGCGGCGCTTTGCGCCTGCCTCAGAACGCGCCGACCACCCCGAGGTGCAGCGCGACTTCGTCGTCGAAGTCCGAGAAGTCGTAGAGCTCGGCGCTCAGCTTGACGCGCCAGTCGCGCTGGATGGTGAAGTTGGTGCCGAGCGTGTAGCGCACGACCAGCGAGTCTTTGCGGAGCTCGCTGGAGAGCGCGACGTTGCCGGTGCGGCGCAGGCCGTCGACACGGGCGACGCCTTCGACCGGGCCGAGCGGGAAGCTGAGCTCGCCGTAAAAGCCCTGCTTGAGCGAGAACGGATCGTAGGTGCCGTCGGCGCCGGGTCCGTAGCGGAAGCTCGAGGCCGGGTCGGCGCCGAGCGCCATGCGCGTCCGGCGTACGAGGTACTCGGCGCGCAGTGCCCACGACTCGAAGCGCAGCACGAAGTCGGCGCCGAGGAGGAGGACATCGAGCTCGTTGTCGGGGTCATAGGTCCCGTACATGGCCGAGGCCCCGAGGGCCAGGAGGCCGTCGCCGACGTTGGCGCGCAGGGCCACGCGGCCACCGACGGTCGGGCTCGAGTTGTTGTCGACGTAGTAGAAGTCGCCCGAGCGCGACTGGACGAAGTCGACGTCGGTCGCGTCGGAGTTGCCGCGCAGGCCGCCGACGACGTAGGCCTCGAGCTCGAGATCGACGTCGTCGCCGAGCCGCGGGGTCCAGCCGACCTGCAGCCCCGAGTCGACATAGGGCGCCGGCAGGACGCTCATGTTCCAGTCGCGGAGATGCAGCATGCGGCCCATGTCATAGGGCAGCGGCTTATCGCTGGTGAGGTGGTTGGCGGGGTCGTGCCGGACCGGGAAGTCGCCGAAAGCAGGAGTGAATCGACCCGCGCGCAGAACCACGTCGTCGGCCGGTCGGAAGTCGACATAGGCCGCTCCGATCTCGAAGCCGTGGCACCCGTAGCAGGTCTTGACCTGCACCGCGATGTGTTCGCTGACGTCGGCAGAGAGCTTCAGCGACAGCTCGGTCGTGAAGCCATCGAAGGTGAAGCGGCGCGCGGCTTCGTCGGTCGGCACGAAGAGGTAGTCGAGCTGGACGCTGCCCGCGAAGTTGACCTCGCTGGCGTGGGTCGTGGCGGTGACGGCCACCCCGCACGCGATGGACGCGAGGCCGAGCGCGGCGAGGGCCTTGGGCGATCGCAGCGTACGCCGGGGGGCGGGTCCCTGGGGACGGCTTGGGCGCATGGCTCAGTTCTCCTTGGCGCCTTCGGCGATCCAGTCGTGGACGTTGCGGAGCTCGGGGGCGGTGAGGAAGGGCGGCCCGTTGAAGGGCATGCGACTCCCAAAGGGCTGGCCGGGGGAAACCTTCAGGAAGAGCACCGACTCGCAGGGGCGGCCCGGCACGACGATGCTGCCGGTGCTGTTGAAGCCGCCGCGGAGGAGGCTCTGGTAGGTCGACAGGTCGAGGCCGCCGAGCTGGACGCCCAGGGCCCCGTCGTTCTGCGAGGGGTCATGGCACGGGGTGCAGCCGGCGGCGTCCCGGAAGAAGAGCGGGACGATGTCGTCTGTGTAGCTCACAGACTTGGCGGGATCCGAGTCGGCGTTGGTGCAGCGATCCGCGAACGCGGGGCCCACGTCGGGCTCGAGCTCACAGCCCGCGAGAGCCGGCACGATGAGCGCCAAGGTCGCAAAGCGTGGGCTCATCGGGCCTCCGGCGGGGGTTGGATCGGTCGGTTGAGGGTGGTGCCGAGCGCGTGCAGCGCGACGAGCACCGCGGGGTCGGCCGAGCCCGGGCTCGTGAACAGGGACTCGGCGGCCGACAGGTCGGTGCGGTCTTCGGCGCGATAGGTGTCGATGGCGTCGATGCGGGGGGAGATGACCGCGTCCACGACCGAGACCATGCCGGTGTAGTCCGCGTCTCCGGGCGCCATGGTGAAGAGGTCATTGGCGTCGAGGAGGTCGCCGTCGGCCGTCATGTCGACGCCGCGGAGGGACTCGGAGAGGGGCTCGCCGCCTTCGCGACGCAGGAAGTAGACCGGGGGTGACGCGACCTCGCCGACCTTCGGGTCGACCGTGATGGTGTCGAAGGTGAAGTAGTAGACCGTCTTCATCCGGTAGTAGGCGACCGATGGGGCGAGCGCGCCTTCGCTGTCGCCAGGGCTCAGCTCGAGGCGGGCCTCGGGCAGGACGACCGGGCAGTTGATGGTCGCGGTGATCGGGATGGGCGCTTCGACGAGGCCGCGGCGAAGGGCCTCGTCGACCGATGCGAAGGACGGCAAGACCTGGCCCGCATAGGCCGAGGTGACCGGCACGAGGACCACGGTCCACCAGGGGCTGTAGCCGGGGTCGCCCGGGATGGCGTCGAAGATCGGCGGGTGCTCGGGCAGGGCGGCGTAGCGCTTGCTGCCCACCTCGAAGGTGCCGGCCGCGTCCTCGGTGACGAGGAGATACAGCGGGATCGGGTAAGGCGAGGCGGCGCCGAGGTCCCAGAAGCGAACGAGCTTGCCGTGCGCGAAGGCCGAGCGCAGAGGGACATAGTCGCCGTCGATGCCGTCGCTCCGGTCGAGGCTCGCGCGCGCCGCGGGGTCATCGACGAGAGCGGGCACCTCGGCGCCGGGCGCGAGGAGGAGGTCGGCGCGGACGACCACGTCCGAGACCAGGGGGTCGATGCAGCCGACGAGCCCGACCGCGAGCATCCCGAGGACGTTGGGTTGGAGGGTCCACTTCATCTCGGTCAGGGTCCTCGGGGCGGAAGCGGCGAGAAGACCAGCGCGAACGTGGCCTCGACGGTGCCGGTGTCGGGGCGGTCCCGGGTGCGCGCGCGGGACAGGGCCTGCGCGATGCACGGCGCGATCCCGTGCAGCGGCCACGCGCCTACGGCGATGCGGGTGGCGCCGCCGTCGACGTCGATGCCGAGGCTCACCGTCCCGGTGGCGGCCTGGTCGTGCCCGGCGTCGGCGGCCCAGCGACGGTAGCACTCGGCCAGCGCCGGGGTGACCCCATCCAGGGCACGCTGCACCGACGATCGCGGCAGCGAACCACGCACGGCGAGCTGGGTCACGGCGACCCTGGCCGCCAGCGCGGGCACCAGCTTGGGGGCGACCGGCTCGACCTTGGCCGGCTCGGGCGCGATCGCCCCCGATGGGCGAAGCTCAGGTGCGATCGCCCCCGATGGGCGAAGCTCAGGTGCGCTCACTGCGGACGACGCCTTGGAGCCCGACTCGCCCGGCAATCGCGCAGCAGCCTGGCTCGTCGCGTTGGCATCGATGCTCGCGGGCCTAGCCTTTGCGGCCTCGAGCTTCGCGGCCTCGAGCTTCGCGGCCTCGAGCTTCGCGGCTTCGAGCTTCGCGGCCTCGAGCTTCGCAGCTTCGAGCTTCGCGGCCTCGAGCTTCGCCTCGGCGAGACGCTTGGCGCGCTCGTGCGGGTCACGTGCATTCGGCGCGACCGCGTCGGGTCCCGAACGTACGACATTCGTGTCGGGTATCTGCGCCACGACCTGCGCGACCTGCGCATCGGGAGCAACCGCGACCTGCGCGACCTGCGCATCGGCAACGATCGCGACCTGCGCATCGGCAACGATCGCGACCTGCGCATCGGGCTCCGAACGTACGACATTCGTGTCGGGTGTCGTCGGCGCGACGGCTGTATCCGCCTCGACCTTCACAGGCGCCGCGGCCACAACCGGCGCCGTGGTCACGACCGGCGCGACCGTCACCGCCGGCGTGTGCGCAGGCAGCTCCGCCGTCCCACCCCGCGCTGCCGTCTGCTCCGCCGCGCCCGAGCCGGAGCTCGCCACCACCAGCGCGACGATCGCGGCACCCAACATCGAGAGGCCCACCACCGGCACGACCCACCCACGACTGCGCTGCGGCGTCTCGGGCGCGCCCGAGGTCGGCGACGACGCACTCGCCAGCCCGGTCGCCACCGCGCCACTCGCAAGGCCAACCGGCGCTGCGGCGCTCGCGGACCCGGTCACCGCCGCGACGACCGGCGGCAGCTGCGGCGCGGAGTCAGGCTTCAACCCCTGCGCTTCGGGCAGCGACAAGAGGGCGGTGCGGAAGGCCCGCGCGCTCGCATACCGATCGGCGGGCGCCTTCTCGAGGGCCTTCAGGATGACCGCCTCGAGCCGCTCCGAGATCGCCGGGTTCGCCGCCCGCAGCGAGCGCGGCTTCTCGTTCACGTGTGCCAGCATCACGTCGATGGGCGCGTTGCCGCGGAACGGGACATCGCCGACGACCATGTGATGCAGCACTACGCCGACCGCGTACACGTCCGCGCGCGGGTCGAGGTCGAGGCCCTGCGCCTGCTCGGGAGCCATGTACTCGGGGGTGCCCGCGACCTCGCCCGTGACCGGGTCGCGGAACAACGTCGCGATGCCGAAGTCGACCACCTTGGCCAGCTCCGACTCGCGCCCGTCGTCGTCGACCCAGGGCATCAGCATCACGTTGGCCGGCTTCAGATCGCGGTGCACGATCCCGTAGTCGTGCGCCTCGGCCAGCGCGGCCAGGACCTGGCTCGCGATCGCGATGGCGCGCGTGGCCGGCATGCGCCGCTCCTCCGCGAGCTCGTCCGCGAGGTTCCGCCCCTCGAGGTACTCCATGACGAGCCAGTGGTCCTCGCCGTCGACTCCGTAGTCCAGGAGCTGCACCGTGTTGCGGTGGCGCAGGAGGCTCGCCGTCCGCGCCTCGCGCACGAACCGCTCAGCCGCATCAGGCGTGGCCGCCCGCGCCCCAGAGCCCGAGCGCGCGAGCAGCTTCGCGGCCACCATCCGGTCGAGCGCGACATGCCGCGCGAGCCACACCTCGCCCATGGCGCCGCTGCCGATGGGCGACAGCAGCTCGTACTTGCCTTCGCCGAGGAGGCGAGGCGCGTCGGGGGTGCTCGTCATGGTCTCTCACTCATCGCAACGGGGACCTATGGGCGCAGCGCCCGCGCGGTTACTGTACGCTTCCGATTGGCGCCCGCAAACCCACCACCCCGATTCGCGCCGCCGCGCACGAACAAACCTTTTACAGCCGCATCACGGCGCGGCGACCCCTCGAGCGTCGGCATGCGCCATGATGCTCCCACGACGACCGAGGTCGACCCCGTGCATTCGCACACAGGACTCGGCGCCCCACGCATCCGCCGGCAGCCAGGATCCACCTGGCCGTGTGCGGATGGCATCGCACCCGCCCCAGGAGGCCCCGCCATGAAGACGCCTCTCGCCTTGCTCGCCCTCCTCCTCCCTGCCCTCGCCCCGACCCTCGGCAGCGCCGCCCACGCCCAGCAGGTCCGCGTCGAGACCGACCTCGACCACCGCCTGCTGCGCGCCAACGAGAAGCAGACCGTGCACCTGCGCGTGGCCCTCACCGGCTTCGAGCTCGCGAGCGAGCGCGCCCGCGCCCCGCTCAACGTCGCCATCGTCATCGACAAGTCGGGGTCGATGCAGGGCGACAAGATCTCCCAGGCCAAGGACGCCGCCCGCGCGGCCCTGTCCCAGCTGCGCGCCGACGACATCGTGTCGATCGTCGCCTACGACGACACGGTCGAGGTCCTGGTCCCTGCGACCAAGGTCAGCGATCGCGAGGTCATCGAGCGCGGCATCAACCGCCTGCAAGCGGGTGGCATGACGGCGCTCTTCGCGGGCGTGGTCAAGGGCGCCGGCGAGGTCCGGAAGTTCCTCTCCAAGGACCGCGTGAACCGCGTCATCCTGCTCTCCGACGGTGCCGCCAACGTCGGCCCGGCCTCGGCCGGCGAGCTCTCGCAGCTCGGCAAGAACCTGCGCCGCGAGGGCGTCTCCGTCACGACCGTCGGCCTCGGTCTGGGCTACAACGAAGACCTCATGGTCGGGCTCGCCCAGGCCAGCGGCGGTCAGCACGTCTTCGTCGAGAGCGAGAAGCAGCTCGCGGGGATCTTCCGCGAGGGCTTCGGCAACCTCGGCACCATCGTCGCCAAGGAAGTCGTCGTGCGCGTCAAACTCGCCGAGGGCTTCCGCCCGGTGCGCGTGCTGGCCCGCGGGGGCTCGTCGGAGGCCACCGACAACGCCGACATCGTCGGCCAGACCGTGACCGTGCAGATGCCGGCGCTCTACGCGCGCCAGATGGACGACATCGTCATCGAGGTCGAAGCCCGCGCGCTCGCCCCGCAGACCCTCCAGGTCGCCACCGTCGACGTGAGCTACCACAACATCGCCACGCAGAACGCCGACAAGGTCTCGATGGCGCTGTCCGCGGAGGTCACCACCGACATCGGCCGCTGGAACGAGAGCGAGATCCCGGCCGTGCGCGTCGCCGTCATCGAGCGCCTCGCCAACCAGGAGAGCCGCCGCGCCGTCGAGCTGCGCGACCGCGGCCAGGTCGAGGAAGCGCAGAAGGTCCTCGAGGGCAATGCGCGTCGCCTGAAGGACGGGGCCTCGCGCTACGGCTCGAAGGCGCTCGACGACCTCAGCTCGCAGAACGAGCTGGACGCGACCAACGTCAAGGGCGAGCAGTGGAACAAGCAGCGCAAGGTCATCCAGCGCCGCAATAGCCAGTCGCCATATTCGCTCGAGAAGAATAACTTCTGATCGTGAGTGCGCGAGCGAAGACCAGGAAGCGGCGCGGCGAGGGCGCCAACCTCAGGCTCGGCCTGTTGTTGGCCGCCATGGTGGTCGTCCCTCTGACCGCGCTCGGCCTGGTCGGCGCGCGCCTCGTCACCGACCAGCGCGCCCTGGCGCAGCACGAGATCGAGCGCGGCTTCCTCGAGCGCATGAAGAGCCTCGACCAGGCGGTCCAGACCATCATGCGCGGCTTCGAGAGGGAGCTCGCGCGCGCCTCGGCCGAGCTCCCCAAGAGCAACGACCCGTCCGCCATCCGCGACGCGATGGGGCGCCTGCCGCGCTCGTCGATGGTGCTCGTCCTGGACGAGACCGGCAAGGTCGTGCACCCGCCGCTCACCGGCGAGATGTCGCAGCGCGAGGTCGCCTTCCTCGAGCGCACCCGCCCCATCTGGGAAGGCGGCCTCTTGACGACGGTCGCGCTGAAGGGGGCCCTCGAGGGCACCTCGATCGGGCCCGAGCGCGGCTGGATGTCGTTCTTCCACGGCGGCGGGCAGCACTTCCTGTGGTGGCGCACCGACGCGCGGCGCGTCATCGCGCTGGAGGTCTCGGGCATCGATCTCATGACCGAGCTCGTGACCCAGCTCCCCGACACCCCGCTCGAGGCCGACGCCTCCCCCGGCGGCACGGGTGCGACCGGGCTCGCGCGGACCGCGGCGCGCGACGACCCCGACCAGACCGAGCGCACCGTGCTCGCCGACGCCACCGGTCGCACCGTCTATCAATGGGGCAACCGCGAGGTCGGTGCCAACGAGCGGCCGCGCGCCGTGCTCGGGCTCTCGGCCCCCCTCGAGTCGTGGAGTCTCCGTCACTACGCGAGCGAGAGCGCGCTGCCCGGCGCCATCGCCGACTCCCTCAGCACCGCGCTCTTCGGCGGGCTCGGCGGGCTCGCCCTGGCGCTCTCGGCTGGGGCCTTCCTCATCTGGCGGGCGCGCACGCGCGAGAGTCGCCTGGCCGCGCAGCGCGTCTCGTTCGTGAACCAGGTCTCGCACGAGCTGAAGACCCCGCTCACCAATATCCGCCTCTACGCAGAGCTGCTCGAGGGCGCGCACGAGGCGGCCGACATCGAGGCAGGCGACCCGGCCGCGCGCCACCTCGCGGTCATCATGCGCGAGAGCGACCGCCTCTCGCGGCTCATCAAAGACGTCCTCACCTTCGCGCGCGGCGAAGAGCAGAAGCTCGCCGTGAGCCTGCGCCCGACCGTCCCGGACGAGGTCGTCCAGGCCACCCTCGCCACCCACGCCCCGAGCCTCGCGCAGGCCAGCATCGCGGTCGAGACGACGCTCGCCGCCAAGACGCCGGTGATGTGCGATCCCGACGCCCTGGCCCAGATCGTGTCGAACCTGATCTCGAACGTCGAGAAGTACGCGCGCCAGGGGCAGTGGCTCGGGCTCGCCACCTCGCAGCACGGCGACCGCACCGTGATCCGCGTCAGCGATCGCGGCCCGGGCATCCCCAGGGCGCAGCGCGACAAGGTCTTCGAGCCCTTCTGGCGCGCCTCCGACAAGCTCTCGGACGGGGTCACCGGCACCGGCATCGGGCTCGACATCGCGCGTCGCCTGGCGCGGCTCCACGACGGCGAGCTCCGGGTCGTGGACGGCGACGGACCGGGTGCGGTATTCGAGCTCACCATCACGACCGCGCCGATCGAGATCGCTCCGGCCGGCGCCCGCTCCGGCGACGCCGCTCACACCCACGACAAGGACCGCGCATGAAGGTGCTCATCGCCGAAGACGACGAGGGGATCCGCCAGGGCCTCAAAGAGGTCCTCGAGTCCGAGGGCTACACGGTCATCGAGGCGGCCGACGGCGAGGAAGCCGTGCAGCGCTTCGACGCCGCCGAGCCCGAGCTGGCGCTCCTCGACATCATGATGCCGAAGAAGAACGGCTACGACGTCTGCCGCGAGCTGCTCGCCAAGCGCCCGACCCTGCCGGTCATCTTCATCTCGGCCAAGAGCGAAGAGATCGATCGCGTGGTCGGCCTCGAGCTCGGCGCGGACGACTTCATCTCGAAGCCGTTCGGCGTGCGCGAGGTCATCGCCCGCATGCGCGCCGTCACGCGCCGCATCATCAAGGCACGCCCCTCGGACCGGAAAGACCCCGAGGTCGTCAAGGTCGGGCACCTCGAGGTCTTCCCGCAGGAGCTCCGCGCCAAGAAGGGCGACGAGGTCATCGATCTCTCGCTGCGCGACGTCCGCATCCTCTTGCTGCTCCAGCGCGAGAAGGGTCGTGTCGTCACGCGCGAGATGCTGTTCAACGAGTGCTGGGACATGCAGTACCTCCCGAACTCGCGCACCATCGACCAGCACATCTCGAAGCTCCGGAAGCGCGTCGAGGCCGACGCCGCCAACCCGACGCTCATCCTGACCGTGCACGGGGTCGGCTACCGCATCGAGTGAGGCCCGCGCCGAGAGCGGTGCCCGTGCCCGAGGGCAGCCTGGCTCCGCCAGGCCTTCGGCGGTGATGGACGAACGCCGGCTCACCCGGTAGAACCTCGCTGGAATGCGCGCGGACCTGGCGGGAGTCGGGTCGCCGCGATCGAAGAGGTGGTCCCATGGGTATCTGGCGAATGCTCTATCGTGAAGCGCGGGTGATCCTCGGCTTCAAGCCCCCGGCCGAGACCCCGTCGCAGCTCTGTGAGCGGCTCTGCGGCGAGGTGAAGGGCGACATCGGCGGCAAGAAGCGCCCCGAGGGCGAGGACTGGTTCCTCGAGGCGAAGTTCGAGGGACGCGAGGCCAAGCTCCTCTTCGAGGCGGCCGGGATGCGCGCCATCATCGAGCTCTCGTCGAGCCTCGAGGGCGGCCCGCTCTTCCTCCTCGTCTCGCCCGCCAGCCAGCGCGAGCTCGAGCGCGGGGTCGAGCGTCGCCAGGTCACCAACGGCCTCTTCGCCGAGGGCAAGCCGGCCGAGCTCGACGTGATGATGGACCTCTGGAAGGCGCTGCCCACCGGCACGCGCGGCAACCTGAGCTCGTTCGTCAACAAGCACAAGGGCGAGCTCCGCTACGAGGACGGCCTGGTGCGCCTCACCCCCGAGGCGGTCATGCTCGAGGGGCCGAGCGCGAAGTACAATGTAAAGAGCGTGCTCCAGACGCTGGCCAACCTGACCGGTGAGATGGAAAAGGCCTGGTCCGCGCTGTGATCGGGATCGCCGCGACGCTCATCGCCCTGGCCGCGCCGTCAGCCCTCCCCGAAGGCTTCGATGCCAACGACCGCGTCGTCCTGGACGGGGGCATCACCTTCCTCGGCGCGACCCTCGAAGACTCCGCGCCCGAGGGTGGCGACATCCACCTGGAGCTCGTCTACCAGGTCTCGCAGGCCACCGCCCCGCTCTCCACGGACCTCTTCGCCTTCGTGCACCTCGAGTCCCTCGAGTCCGAGTGTCGCATCGTGGAGGATCGCCGTCCGCCCCAGCCGGTCGACGGCATCGTCCGCCACGCGATGACGCTCCGCGTCCCGACCAACGGCAAGTGCGCGGGCTCGACCCTCGAGGTCTACACCGGCCTCTACGATCGCCGCGCCGGCCCGCGCGTCGCAGTGGTCGAGCCGCGCTCGATGGACGACCGCATCCACGCCGCGTCCATCGACATCAGCGCCGCGGGCACCCCGGCCGGCGAGCTCCGCACCGTCCTCCCCTCCGACATGAGCGGGCACGCCTTCTGGGCACACCTGCGCCCTTGGTACGGCTGGCTCATCGCGGTGCTGATCGCGACCGCCCTCACGATCCTCCTCGCGCGCCGCACGACCGTCCTCGGCCGTCGCGCTTCCGGCGAGCCCGAGCTGCCCCAAGCGCCGCCGACCCGTCGCGAGCGCAGGATCCGCGCGGCCGTCTTCATCGCGGTCCTCGGCGTGCCGCTCATCGCGTCCTTGCTCGCGGGCTTGGACTTCATCAAGGACGACGCCTACATCTCGTTCCGCTACGCCAGGAACCTGGTCGACGGGCACGGCCTCGTCTTCAACCCGGGCGAGCGCGTCGAGGGCATCACCAACTTCCTCTGGACGGTGCTCATGGCCCCGTTCGAGGCGCTGAAGATCGACCTCTTCATCCTCTCCGAGTGGCTCGGTCTGGCCCTCTGGGCCGGCATCCTCGTCTACCTCGTGCGTCTCTCGCGCCTCTTCACGACGACCAGCGACGGCGCGACCGACACGGTGCGCAGCGGCGCCATCCTCTGGGGCGGCGTCTGGCTCGCGACCTCGTCGTCGATGGCGAAGTGGTCGCACTCCGGGATGGAACAGGCCCTCGCCATGTTCCTGCCGATCCTCGCGGCCTGGCTCCTCTGGCGCAGAAAGCCCCAGCCCAGCGAGCTCGAGGCCGCGACCCGACCCGACCCGGTCTACGGCAACCCCGACTGGGACGCCAAGGGCGCCCTCTGGTCGGGCATCTTCATGGGCCTCGGCTGCACGACCCGCCCCGAGATCCACGCCATCGCGCTCTGCCTCGGGCTGCCGCTCTTGTGGCGCGTCATCCGCGAGCGCCGCATCTCGCGCCCGGTCCTCTTCTGGTTCGCCGGCCTCTTCGCGATCGTGGTCCCCTTCCACGCCTTCCGCTACGCCTACTACGGCTCGCTCGTGCCCAACACCTTCTACGTGAAGACCGGCAACTCGTCGCTCGTGTGGCTGACCGGCCTCCAGAAGCTCCGCGAGATGTTCGGCTTCAACGTCACGGGCGTCCTCGCGGCCCTGGCCCCGCTCGCCTTCATCCGCAAAGAGCTCCGCTGGGAGAAGCTCGTCTCGCTCGCCATCGCGGTGGGCTTCATGGTCTTCATCGTCAAGGTCGGCGTGGACGAGATGGAGTGGCATCGCCTCTACCTCCCCGCCCTGCCCTTCCTGGTGCTCCTCGCCAGCACCGGCCTCATGAACCTCTTCCGCATCGTCGCGGCCTGGGCGCCCATCCCGGGGCGCCGCGCCGTGGCGTGGTCGGTCGGCTGGTTCCTGGTCGCGGCCTCGGCCATCGCCAACTTCGGCTTCACCTATCGCGAGATGGGCGGCTTCAATGGGCGCGGCGACCTGTCGGGCAACTACCACCCCGACCTCGGCAAGTTCATCACCCGGCACGAGCGCCCGCGCGCCCTGGTCGCGTTCCAGGACATGGGCTCGACCCCGTACTACGCCCCCGATCTCGACTTCCTCGACTTCATCGGGCTCGTCGACTCGACCGTCGCGCATGCGCGCTACAACTATGGGCTGCACGCCTTCATGGCGACCGAGTCGGCCAAGAACCAGCCGAAGTTCGATGCCGAGATGCGCGGCTACTTCTACGAGCGCAACCCCGAGTGGACGATCCTCACGACCTACATCCCGGGGTCCATCGCTGGCGAGGTCTCGCGCCGCTTCGCCGCCAACCCGAACCCCGAGGTCCTCGAGCCCTACCTGCGCAGCAACGGCTACCAGTTCGGCATCGTCAACGAGGAGTTCAACCGCAAGTACGTGCACGTGCGCACCTGGCCGCGCTCGGCCGGCTACTACCTCTCGCTCTATCGTCGCAAGGACCTCTGGGTCCAGACCCCGCGCGAGGTCGTCCTGGACGCCGTGCCCGCGAACCTCTCCGGCCCGAAGGCCACCTTCGAGCGCGGCGTCGAGCTCCTGGGAGCCGAGATCCAGCCCTCGACCAAGCAGCGCTACGAGGCCTTCTTCACGACCTGGTGGCGTCTGCCCGGCCCCCTGCCGCCCGACACCTGGATCTTCTTCCACGTCGAGCGCACGACCGACGACGGCAAGGGCTACCGCGCCGCCTTCGACACGCTGCCCGGCGACTTCATGTACCCGGCCGACCGCTGGCAGCCCGGGCAGATCCTCGAGCACCGCGTGCTCTTCCAGGTCCCTTGGGACATGCGCACGGGCACCTACAAGGTCGTGGCCGGCATCTACTTCCGCGGCTCGGGACAGCGCTTGCCGATCACCACGCCCGCGCACGGCGACGGCCAGGACCGCATCGAGCTCGGCACGCTGACCATCGAGTCGCTGAACCCGCCCTTCGACGACCTCATCCCCCAGACCCGGGTCGAGGTCATGCGCAAGTACCCCGAGCGCATCATGGAGAACGGCCGCAAGGTCCTCGACCCCTGACGCGCCCTCGAGGCGCGGCGACGTCGATGCCGGTGAGGCGCGCGCACAGCTCCCAGAGCCGCGCGCGGTCACCGTCGTCGTGCCGCGTGCCGGGCACGATCTCGGTACGGCGCGCCTTGCGATCCAAGTAGAACCGCCCCGCCGCCGGCGGCGTCGGCCGCGCGCACAGCCAGACGATGGTGTCGGCTCCGGCCTCGGGCGTGCGCAGCCACCGCTTCATGCGTCGATAGAAGCGCGGCAGCCCGACCTCGACGCCCGGCGTGTCGACCCAACCCGGGTGCATCGCGTTCGACGCGACACCCAACCCACGCGCCTCGAACAGCCGCTGGAAGCTCTCGCTCAAGAGGACCTGGGCGCGCTTGTGCTGCGCGTAGGCGCGGACACCGTCATAGGTGCCGTGCAGCGCCTCGGCCTTGGCGAGGTCGAGCTTCTGCGAGTACATCCCGCCCGAGCTCACCCACACGAGGCGCCCCGTGCGCGGCGCCTGCGCGAGCCGATCCATCAGCCGATGGCTCAGCACGAAGGGCGCGAGCACGTGCGTCGCGAAGGCGCTCTCGTGCCCCTGCCGCGTGAGCCGTCGCTCGGGGACGATGAAGCCCGCGTTGTGCACGAGGCTCGCCAGGGGTTGCTTCCCGAGCCTCGCAGCCAGCGCCCCGACCTCCTCCAGGTCGGACAGGTCGCAGCGCTCGCCGACGGCCCCGGGCACGCCCTCGACCGCGCGCGCGAGCTTCTCGGCATCGCGCCCGACCATCACGACCGTGGCCCCGAGCGCGCTCAACGCGTGGGCGGCAGCGAGCCCGAGGCCCGAGGTCGCGCCGGTCACGACGTGTCGTTCGCCGCGCAGGTCGACCGCGAGATCGGCCGGGTCGAAGTCGGGCGAGCGCAGCCGATACCCACCGCGCCCATAACTGCCGACGACCGAGAGCTCGGCCAGCGGCAACATCAACTTTCTGAAGAACCCCATGGGCTCACGACATAGGCACCCTCTCGCCCGCGAGAAGCCCCGCAGCCCCTGGTCCCACAGCTCGCGACGGCTGAGAGCTCCTCACGCGGTTGGGGTCACGCCCTTGCAGGACGAACTGCGCTAGCGGACACTCTCGCGATGCGGTCCAGCCACGCGCTAAGCACTGCGTCGAACCACCCGCTGCGTCAGCGGATGCTCGATGTCATTCGGCGCGAGCTGGGACTGGCCGACCACGTCGACATCGCGGTCTCGTTCCTCCGATTCTCGGGGCTCGGCCTCATCCTCGACGACCTCATCCGCTTTCGGACGCGCGGCGGCCGTCTCAGGCTCCTGACCTCGACCTACCTCGGCGTCACCCAACCCGACGCCCTCCGCGTCCTTGCATCGTTGCTCGAGCCCTGCGAGCTCAAGCTCTACGACGGCTCCTCGCCCGGCTTTCACGTGAAGCTGTTTGCCTTTCGGCGCGGCACGCTATCGTCCTGCTGGGTCGGTTCGTCGAATCTCACCAAGGGAGGCCTCGCCTCGAACCTCGAGCTCAATGTGTGCCAGCAGGACCCGACCGCGGTTGCAGCGATTCATGAGGAGCTCGAGCTCCTCTGGCACGACCCCCTCTCTCGTTGGCCGAGCCCGTCGGTGATCGACGCCTATGCCGCGCGCCTCGACGTTCGTGCCCCCACCCCGCCACCTCACCCCCAGCCCTCCGAGGCCTGGGTGCTTGCCGACTCGCAAGCGACCTGGCTCGGCCACCCGACCGACGACGCCCGAGCGCCGGTCACCCCCAACGAAGCCCAGCGGGAAGCGATGGAGCGCCTTCGCGAACTCCGTCAGGGTGGCGAGCGACGCGCGGTCATCATCGCGGCGCCCGGAATCGGAAAGACCTACCTCGCGGCGTTCGACGCGGCGCAGGCCGGCGCAGGGACGGTGCTGTTCGTGTCCCATCGCCTGGAGCACCTGCGTCAGGCGCAGCGCACGTTCGCGCGAGTCTTCCCCGGACGGCGCTCCGCCATCCTGGACGGGGGCGCTGCCTACACCGCCAGCGTAGACTTCGTCTTCGCGTCCATCCAGTCACTCTCCAGGTCGCCTGAGCTGAAGGCGAGACGTTGGAACTACATCGTCATCGACGAGTTCCACCACGCCCATGCGCCGTCCTATCGCGCACTGATCGAGGGCGCCACGAGCGACTTCATACTCGGCCTCACCGCGACTCCGGAGCGCCAGGATGGACACGATGTGCTCCGCCTGTGCGACTACAACGTCGCGTGGGAGGTCAGGCTGCATGAGGCCATTCGCCGCAGATGGCTCATCCCGTTCCACTACTTCGGCGTCGCCGACGCTACCGTCGAGTACTCGAGCATTCCCTGGCGCAACGGCCGCTTCGACCCGACCGCCGTCGAGAATGCGCTCGCGGTGGATGAGCGCGTCGATGTCGCGATCCATCACGCCATCGAGAAGGGCTTCGATGGCCCGCGACGCGCGACCGTCGGCTTTTGCGCGGGACGAAGACACGCGTTGTTCATGACCGAGCGCTTCAACGCACGCGGTCTCAGGGCGGAGGCCGTCACCGGCGACATCCCCATCACTCGGCGCGAGGAAATCTATCGGGACTTCGTCGACCCGACTCATCCCCTCGAGTGGCTCTTCGTCGCCGATGTCCTCAACGAAGGCGTCGACCTGCCAGCCATCAACAGCTTGCTCTTCCTCCGACCGACCGACTCCGCGACCATCTTCATCCAGCAGCTCGGACGCGGACTGCGTCTCCATCCCGGATGCGAGGTCCTGACGGTGGTCGATCTCGTCGGCCATCATCGCCGTGCCTGGTTGCCCCTCACAAGCCTCGCAGATCCCCAGACACTCGCTGGCCCGTCCAGCGTCCAGGGGCTCCAGACGCCGATCACCCCTCCCCCGGGCTGCGAGGTGATCCTGGATGATCAGACCAGGTCGATCCTCGGCAAGATCGATCGCTTCGTGGGCTCGAAGCGCGCCCGCTGCACCGACGCCTGGCAACGTATCCGCGAAGAGCTAGGCGCTACCCCCTACCCCGTGGACTTCATCGGTCGAGACGACGAGGTCCTGCCGGAGGACTTCCGAGCGGCATTCGGCGATTGGATCACGGTCCGGACGGAGATGGGTGACGCCGAGCCATGGGAGCTCGCCCTCGCACATGACAACCCGCTCCGGCGTCTCCTCGCGCGCTGCGAGTCGAACTGGCAGGCTCAACGCGTCTACCCCTACGCACTCCTCTGGGGCGCGGTCGCAAACCCCGCGGATCCCGCCGAGGGCTTCCGGGGCTTTTTCGACCGGTTCCGGCGTTGGCGGGTGGAGCAGGGAGACCTGGCACGAGCCTCCGGAGCGACGACGTTGGCGAAGAAGCTCGGCGACATCTGGCAGTCAGACCATCTCGACCCGCGCGTGTTCTCCGATCTCTCTTCGGACCGACTGCTGCTGGAGGTCGAGCGGCGGATCCAATATCACCTCGAGAAGGACTTCCGTGCACGACACGGCGGCATCCTCCGAACGCCCCAGGAACTCCGATTGTGGAACCGGTACCGCCGTCCCGAGATCATCAACCACTTTGGTCGTCAGTTCGACCCGGCGCGACACAACGCCGGAATCATTCTCTTCCGCGATGCGCCCTTTCGGGACGACATCGTCATCATCACCAAGCTCGATACCGCCGGCGCGCAAGCTCAGTTCCACTACACCAACGCCTTCGAAGACGCCCAGACCTTCCGATGGCAGAGCCAGAACAAGAACACGCCCGAGTCGGAGCCTGGACGCCGCCTGGTGACGCCCGGCCTTGCGAACATCCACCTGTTCGTTCAGGAAAAGTCCCACCATGCGGCAGTGTATTGCGGCCTCGCGCACCCCATCCGACACGAGGGCTCGAGCCCCATCGACGTCTGGTTTCGGTTGTCCGTCCCCGTCCCGGAGGACGCCCTGGAGGTGATGATGACGATCCGTCCGCGTGACGAAGAGCCCGCTGACGCCCTATAGCGGTCTACGACATCGAGGTCGCGGTCGGTCGGGCGACTCCCAATCTTCTCATGCGCCGGATGCTGCGGGTACAGGCCTCGCGCTCCACCCGCACGCGCTTGCCGAAACGCTCCGACCGGGGATACTCAACCTCCGTTGAAGGGCCCGCTCGCGCGCGACCTCCCAGGGCACCACACCGCATGACGCTCTACATCCACCGCGGCAATCGCCTCGAAGCCCTCGTCGACCAGCTCGCCGCGCTGCCGCCGCTCGATCCCCCGGACCCGTTCGAGCCCGAGACCCTCGTCCTCCAGACGCGCGGCATGGAGCGCTGGCTCGGCATGCGGCTGGCCGAGACCCGCGGCATCTTCGCCCACGCGCGCTTCGTCGCCTTCGACGACCTCCTGAACGAGCTGATGGACGCGCTCCTCCCCGACCCGCGCGCCCTCCAGTGGCGCCCCGGCAACCTCGTCTGGCGCATCGCGGAGACGCTCCGCCTCGCGTTCGGCGCCAGCCACGGCAAGGCCTCCGACGCCCGCACCGACCTCGACCTCACCGCGCTCGCCTCGTGGCTCGCCCGCGTCCGCCCACCTTCCGTCGCCGACCTCCCGCCCGCCCTCGCGCCCCGCCTCCTCACCGAACAGGTCATGCGCCTCGCGTGGCACATCGCCGACGTCTTCCATCGCTACGCGCTCTATCGCCCTGCCATGGTCGAGGCCTGGTCGCTTGGCCAGGCCCACGTCGGCCCCGCCGGCTCTCCACCCGCGGACCGCTGGCAGCCCGTCCTCTGGCGCCGCCTGGCCACCCTCATCGGCGCCGACTCCCCGGGCCGCCGCATCCAACGCCTCGTCGAAGCCCTCGACGCCGGTGCCCCGCTGCCCCCGCGCTTTCCGCGCCGCGTCGTCCTCTTCGGTCATCACACCATGGCGCCGGTGCAGATCGACGCCCTCGCGGCTCTGGGCAGGAGGACCGAGGTCCACCTCTTCCGCCCCGCGGTCGGCGCCGACCAGTCGCGCTACGCGCATCACGTCCCGCATCCCCTGCGCGCCTCGCTGGGTCGCCTGCTCGACGACTTCGATCACCTCCTCTCCGAGCGCGCCCCCGGCGCCACGCGCCTCGACCACCTCATCGAACCATCCGAAGACACGCTGCTCGGCAAGATGCAGAGCGCCATCTTCCGCGGCGTCGCGCGCGAGACCTTCGCCGACACGACCATCGCCGCGTCGGACACCTCGCTCACCTTTCACGCCTGCGCCAGCCCGCTCCGCCAGGTCGAGGTCCTGCGCGACGAGCTGCTCGGCCTGTTCGCGACCCACCCCGATCTCGAGCCGCGCGACGTCATCGTCATGACGCCCGACATCGAGACCTACGCGCCGCTCATCGACGCGGTGTTCCGCGACGGCGACCGCGAGCTCCCTCCCGAGCACCCCGGCTCGGCCGGCTTTCCACCCATCCATCGCCTCCACGACCTCTCGCTGCGCCGCACGAACCCCATCGCCGAGAGCTTCCTCGCCATCCTCGACCTCGCCCCGCGCCGCCTCTCCCTGCCCGAGGTCCTCGACCTCGTCTCGCTGCCCCCCATCATCGCCGCCATGGGCCTCCTCGAGGACGAGCTCCGCGAGCTCATCCCCCTCATCGAAGAGTCCGGGATCCGCTGGGGCGCCGACGAGGGTCACCGCGCGCGCGTCGGCCAGCCCGCGAGCCGCCCGAACACCTGGGCCGGCGGCTTCGAGCGCCTCCTCCTCGGCCACGCCCTCGCGACCACCGGCGTCGACGACTTCTTCGGCGTGGTCCCGGTCGACGACGTCGAAGGCAAGGAGACCACGCGCTCTCTCGGCCTCTTCGTCGACTATGTCGAGCGCCTCTTCGCGGCCCTGGACTCCCTCGCCCAGCCGCGCTCGATGGAGACCTGGCGCGACACCCTGACCCGCCTGGTCGAGCGCCTCCTGGTCCACGACGACGCCTCTGCGGGGCTGGCCCAGTCGGTCTTCGACGTGCTGACACAACTCGCCGAGCGCGCCGAACAGGGCGGCTTCGACGGGGTCCTCGACCTCGGCGCCGTGCGCTCGCTGTTGGTCGATCCCTTCGAGTCGCGGCGTGCCTCGGTCTCCTTCCTCTCGGGTGGCCTCACCTTCTGCACCCTCGTCCCGATGCGCACCATCCCGTTCCGCGTCGTCTGCCTCCTCGGCATGGACGACGGCGTCTTCCCGCGCGCCTCGCACGGCGTCGGCTTCGACCTCATCGAGGCCGCGCGAGAGAAAGGCGATCGCTCCGCCCGCGAAGACGACCGCATGACCTTCCTCGAGACCGTGCTCGCCGCGCGTCACCACCTGCTCGTGACCTGGACCGGCTATCGCGCCACCGACCGCCGCGAGCTCGACGCGGCCGGCCCGGTCGCCGAGCTCATGGAGTCGCTGCGCCGCGCGCTCATGGTCGATCGCCTGCCCGCGCAGATCCACATCGAACACCCCCTCCAGCCCTTCTCGCCCTCGAACTTCCGCGAGCCTCCGCGCTCGTTCGATCGCCGCTACCTGCTCGGCGCGACCCGCCTCCTCGGGCAACGCCACGCCCCACCCGAGCACTGGTCCGGCACGGCCGAGCCCACCCTGCCCCGCGAGATCGCCCTCGACGATCTCGCGCGCTGCCTCGAAGGCCCCGCCCAGTGGTTCTGCGAGCGACGCATGAACGTGCGCCTCAAAGAGAGCGACACGACCCTGGCCGAGCGCGAGCCCATCGACCTCGACGGCCTCCAGCTCTGGACCCTGCGCGACCGCGTCCTCGCCTGGGAGTTGGACGACGTCGACCCCGACCACCGCGTGCGCGCGCTCGAGTCGACCGGCGCCCTGCCGCCCGGGGCCTCGGGCCGCCTGACCCTGGGTCGCATCGAAGACGAGGTCCGCACCATTGCCGAGCGCGTCCGCCGCCTCCGCGCCGCCGCCCCCGGGTGCGAACCCGAGACCGGACAGCCCACGGGCGATCAACAGGTCCCGGTCGATCTCGTCATCGAGGGGATCCGCTTCACCGGCCAGGTCGACGCCGTCTGGGGCTCGCGTCGCATCCAGTACCAGGCCGGCAAGCTCAAGATGAAGAGCGCGCTGGGCCTCTGGGTGCGCCACCTGGCGCTCGCCGCGACCCGCCGCTGCCCGGTCGAGAGCTTCCTCGTCTCCCAGGACGTCGTGGTCTTCTTCCGGCCCCTCGCCCCGCCGCTCGCCTGCCACTACCTGAGTGAGCTCGCCGCCCTCTACCTCGTCGCCCACACGCGCCCCCTCCTCTTCTTCCCGGAGACCTCGTGGCTCTGGTACGCGTCCTCGCTCGGCACGAGCTCGGGGCCGCAGCGCTCGAGCGAGCCACGAGGCACCGACGGTCGTGACAGCGCCGCCATCACCAAGGACGTCCGCGATGCGTGGCTCCGCACGAGCTACTTCACCGGCAAGGCCGAGGAGATCGGCGAGGGCGCCGACCCCCACGTGACGCTCTTGCTCGGCCACCGCGACCTCGCCGCGCAGAGCGACGACTTTCCCTTCGACCAGACCGACTTCCAGCGCCTCGCCGCCGCCATCTATGCGCCGCTCCGTGCGCGCGCCGACGGCTCCGCAGCGACCTCCGAGAACCAGTGGATCTTCCAGAGGGCGCCGCACACATGAGCACCGTCCTCGAACCAACCCCCTTCGAATCGACCGGCCCTCTCGAGCCCGGCGTCACCCTGCTCGAGGCCTCGGCAGGCACGGGCAAGACCTACTCGATCTCCAGCCTCTTCGTGCGCCTCGTCGTCGAGTATGGCTTCGAGGTCGAACAGATCCTCGCGGTCACCTTCACGGTCGCCGCCACGGCCGAGCTCACGAGCCGCATCCGCAAGCGCCTCGGCGAGGCCCACGCCGCCCTGGTCGGCGCCGCCAAAGGTCGCGCCCTTCCCGACGACCTGGTCATCCAGCACCTCGTCGCCGAGGCCAAGCGCCACGACCTCGAGGCCTGGGCCGAGCGCGCGCGCAAGGGCGTCGAGAGCTTCGACCGCGCCAGCATCGACACCATCCACGGCTTCTGCCAGCGCATGCTGAAGCAGAACGCCCTCGAGTGCCAGGTGCCCTTCGACGTCGACCTCATCGAGGACCACGACCAGCTCATCACCGAGGTCGTCGACGACTTCTGGGTCGAGCTCGTCACGCGCCACTCGCCGATCGAGATCCTCGCCCTCGAGCTGATGGAGATCAAGGTCTCGACCTTGCGCGAGCTCGGCCGCACCGCCGTCTCCCAGTGGGAGGCCTCGCCCACACCCGCCCCGGCCGGCCAGGTCAGCGCCCCCGACTCGACCGCCGTCGACGCCGCCCTCACCCACGCCGCGCACATCGCGCGCCGCCCCGAGGTCAAGGCCCAGGTCGCCGCCCTCGCCCAGCGCAACAACGCCCTCACCCACTACAACGAGAAGGACTGGCGCCAGGTCCCGCAGACCCTCGACATCCTCGCCCAGGGCGCGCTCACCAAGACCTCCATCGAGCGCCTCCGCCTCCTCCACCTGGACCGCCTCCGGGCCGAGCTCGAAGGCGCGCCACCGCCCCCCATCGTCACGGCGATCACCGCGCTCCTGGATGCCTACGACGCGTGGCAGCCGTCCGCGCGCCCCTGGGGCCAGGCGCTGCGCGCCGCGTTCGTCGAGCGGGTCCGCGCCGAGAGCTTCCGCCGCACCTCCGAGCGCGGCCTCTGGACCTACGACGACCTCCTCCGCCGCCTCCGCGACGCGGTCCGCTCTCCCGAGCCGGCGATCCGCGACGCCCTCCAGCGCGCCGTCGGCGGCCGCTTCAAGGCCGTCCTCATCGACGAGTTCCAGGACACCGACCCGGTCCAGTGGGACATCTTCGAGGCGCTCTTCGGCGGCGGCCGCCACCACCTCTACCTCATCGGCGACCCGAAGCAGGCCATCTACGGCTTCCGACGCGCCGACGTGCGCACCTACCTCGACGCCGCCAAGACCGCCGACCGCAGCTACACCCTCGACGTCAACTACCGCAGCGACACGCCGCTGGTCGACGCCCTGAACCACCTCTACACCCGCGCCTCCCCGACCGACGCACCGACCAGCACCCCGGTACCGACGGGCCTCGAACGGACCGCGTTCGCCCACCCCGGTATCCCCTATCGCCGCGTCACCGCGAAGTACGAGGGCCGCGTCGAACCGGCCGACCCACCCTTTCGCGTCCTCTGGGTCAATCGCACCAAGGCCAACGTCGGCTTTCCGAACTTCGCCCGCAGCAAGGTCTCGGGGAGCTGGGGCGAGCGCGAGCTCCCTGGTGTCGTCGCCGCCGACATCGTCGCCACCCTGAGCGCAGGCATCCTCATCGGCAAGGAAGGCGAGCGGCGCGCGCTGCGTCCCTCCGACCTCGCGGTCCTCGTGTCGAAGAACGCCCAGGCCGAAAAGATGCAGGACGCGCTGCGCAAGGTCGGCGTGCCGGCCGTCGTCCAGGGCCCGCGCTCGGTCTTCTCCACCGACGAGGCCGCCGAGCTCTTGCGCGTGTTGCGCGCCGTCCTCGACCCCTCCCAACTCCGCGTCGTCCGCGCCGCGCTGCTGACGCGCCTCCTCGGGGTCACCGCCCGCGAGCTCGTCGACCTCGAGTCCCACCCCGTCTCCCACGCTGCCAGCGACGCGGTCCCCACGGCAGCCGCGGACCGCGATGACACTCGCCTCGCCCGCGACGACGCAGACCCGCGAACCCGCGACGACGCGAGCCCGCGCGCCGCATCCCTCGAGTCCTGGTTCGAACGCCTGCGCCAGTGGCGCGAGGCCTGGACCCACCGCAGCTTCATCGAGGCCTTCCGCAGCATCATGAGCGAGCGCGTCGAGGCCCTCCTCGCGCTCGACGACGGCGAGCGTCGCGTCGCCAACTTCCTCCACCTCGGCGAGCTCATGCACCGCGCCGTGGCCGACCGCGAGCTGAAGCCGCAGGGCCTCCTCGCCTGGCTCGAACGCCAGCGCTCGCGCAGCGACAAGACCGACGAGCGCCAGCAGATCCGCCTCGAGACCGACGAGCCCGCGGTCCAGATCGTGACCATCCACAAGTCGAAGGGGCTCGAGTACCCCTTCGTCTGGATCCCGTTCGCATGGCAGGAATCGGCCGGTCGCTTCGGGCGTCGCGCCGACTTCGTCTTCCGCGGCGACCACGACCCGAAGCCCTTCCTCGACATCGACCTCGACGACCGCTCGGTCGCGCGCGAGAGCCACCACCGCATCCACACCTACGCCGAGCGCACCGAGCGCCTGCGCAACCTCTACGTCGCCCTCACGCGCGCCAAGCACCGCGTCACGGTGGTCGCCGGCGCCTTCTGGGATCTGCCGCGCTCGGCCCTCGGCTACACCCTCCTCAGCACCGCCTCGGCATCGGACGCCCAGAGCCTCGACGCCCTCACCAAGAACCTCGAAGTCGCCATGAAGCGCAGCGACGACGAGATCCTCCACAACCTCGAGGTCGTCCTCCCGCGCCACCTCTTCAAGCTCGAGGCCCTCACCGTCGGCACCAAGAAGCGCGTGCGCATGACCGCGCCTCCGCAGGAGGAGCTCGAGAAGCGCGACTGGCCCGCGGACCGGAAGCTCGACACCTGGTGGCGCCGGACCAGCTTCTCCGGCCTGGTCAAGGGCAGTAACGACGACCCTCACAACGCCGTCGAAGAGCAGCAGCAGGCCGCCAGCGACGAGGACAAGATCGCGGTCGACGAGCCCACCTCGACGAGCCCGCCCGAGAAGATCCTGCTCGCCGACTTCCCCGGCGGCCGCGCCATCGGCAACTGCCTGCACGCCATCTTCGAGCACGTCGACTTCACGCAACCCGAGCCTGCGCTCCTGTCTCCCGTCGTCCTGGCCGAGCTCACCCACTTCGGGGTCGCCACGACCCACGAGCCGCTCGTCACCCGCTCGGTCGCCGACGTGCTGACGACCCGGCTCGACCCGAGCGGCTTCCGTCTCGCCGACCTGCCCGCGACCTCACGTCTCGCCGAGCTCGCCTTCATCGTCCCGGTGGCCGGCGGCTACGCCGTGGACGGCGCGGGCTTCTCGGTCCGCACCCTGGCCGAGACGATCGCCCGCCACGCCCCGCCCGAGCACGCGTCGTGGGTGACGCGCCTCGACACCCTCTCCTTTGGCGCCGTGCGCGGCTTCCTCTCGGGCAGCATCGACCTCGCCTTCCGCGCCCCGCACGACGGCCGCTGGTACGTCCTCGACTGGAAGTCGAACCACCTCGGCCCGAGCCCCACCGACTACCATCGCCCCCGCCTCCTCACCGCGATGGAGCACCACCACTACCACCTCCAGTACCTCATCTACTCGGTGGCGCTGTGCCGCTTCCTCGTCCAGCGCGTCCCCGGCTTCTCGGTCGCGCGCGACTTCGGCGGCGTCTACTACCTCTTCCTCCGCGGCATGCACCCGAGCCACCCGCCCGGCACCGGCATCTATGACCACCGCCCCACGCCGGCTCTCCTCGCCGACCTCGACGCCCTCTTCGGCGGGCACACGCTCGCGCTCCCGCCCTCGACTGCCCCTGCCGACGGAGACCGCACTTGACCGCGACCCGCGCCCAGCTCGACGCCTGGGAGGCGCTGCTCACGCCGCTCTTCGACCAGAAGGTCCTCTCACCGCTCGACTATCGCTTCGCGCTGACCCTCGGCCGCCTCGCCCCAGAGCCGCCCTCCGACGAGGTCATCCTCGGGGCCGCCGCCGCCTCGGCCGCGCTGACCCGGGGCGACATCTGCCTCGAGCTCTCGCGCGCCCAGACGCTGCTCATCCCGGTCGAAGAGGACGCCTCGCTGTCGGTGCGCCTCACCTTCCCCGAGCCCGCCCTCTGGAAGCGCGCCCTCGAGGCCTCGCCGCTCGTCTCCGACGGCAGCGTCCGCGCCCCCCTCGTCCTCCAGGGTGACCGCCTCTACCTCCATCGCTACTTCGACTACCAGCAGCGCCTCGCGCGCGCCCTGCTCGCACGCAAGGCCAAGGCCTTCGAGCTCGACCCGGTGCGGCTCGGCGAACGCCTCGATCGCCTCTTCGCCAGCGCCTCGCCCGACCCGAGCCAGCGCCACGCAGCCGAGATCGCGGTGCGCCGCGGCCTCTCCATCATCTCGGGCGGCCCCGGCACCGGCAAGACCTCGACCGTCGTCCGCATCCTCGGCGCCCTTCTCGAAGACAACCCCGAGCTCCGCGCCGTCCTCGTCGCGCCGACGGGCAAGGCCGCTGCTCGCCTCGCCGAGTCGATCCGCACGCAGCGCGCGAGCCTCGATCTCGCGCCCGCCATCGCCGCCAAGATCCCGGAAGAGGCCTCGACCATCCATCGTCGTCTCGGCTACCGCTTCCTGTCGCCGACGCGCTTCACGCACGACGCCAAGAACCCGCTGCCGGCCGACGTCGTCATCCTCGACGAGGCCTCGATGGTCGATCTCGCGACCATGACCAAGCTCGTCGAGGCCGTCCCGCCGCGCGCGCGCCTCATCATGCTCGGCGACAAAGACCAGCTCGCCTCGGTCGCGGCCGGCCACGTGCTCGGCGACATCGCCGAGGCGGCCGGGCCCGAGCGCCCGCTGGCCGAGTCCTTCGCGCTCTTGACCCGCAGCCATCGCTTCTCGGCCGAGAGCGGGATCGGCGCCCTCGCCCGCGCCATCCAGGCCGGGCGCGCCGACGAGGTCCTGGCGATCCTCGCCGCAGGCTCGGCCGACGTCACCTGGCACGACCACGACGAGGCCACCCTCGAGCGCATCGCCGTCGAGGGCCTGGCCCCGCTCAGCGCGCCCGCGACCCTCGCCTCGCCGCGCCTCGCCCTGGACGCGCTCCCGGCCTTCCAGATCTTGTGCGCCCATCGCCGCGGCCGCTGGGGCGCCGAGCGCATCGCCGACGAGGTCACGCGCTGGCTCGCCGTCCATGGCAAGGTCCCGCGCGGCGAGCTCTGGTACCCGGGCCGCCCGGTCATCGTCGTCGTCAACGACCACGCCCAGAACCTCTGGAACGGCGACACGGGCGTGACCCTCCGCGACGCCGACGGGGTCTTGCGGGTGCACTTCCCGCGCCCCTCGGACGACCCGACGGGCGCCCCTTCGCGCGCCCTCTCGATCGCCCAGCTCCCGAGCCACCAACCCTACTACGCCGCGACCATCCACAAGGCGCAGGGCTCTGGCTTCCGCCATGTCGTCGCGGTCCTGCCCGCCGAGCCCTCACCGGTCGTCACGCGCGAGCTCCTCTACACCGCGGTCACGCGCGCCCAGAGCAAAGTCACGCTGTTCGCGCCCGAGGCGGTCATCCGCCATGCCGTGACGACCCGGGTCGAGCGCGCCTCGGGTCTCGGCGCCGCCTTGTCGCGCGCGGCGCGCTGACGGTCGGGCTGCGTCCGCCGGCCCGCCCGACCCCCGGGTTCAATAGGAGTCGTCGCAGCAGCTCTCGCAGGTGCGCCACCGGCCCGCGCACCAGATGCCGCGACCGTTGGCCGCCATGTCGGCGTTGTCCCAGCCGCCGCAAGCCGAGACCGGGCTCAGCAGGTCCTTCAGCCACTGCGGTCCCGTCGCGCAGAGCGAGTCGAAGATCTCCTTGAGGACCGCCGCCGTGAAGGCGCTGCCGAGTCCGCACCAGCGGGTCGTCCGGCAGCTCGCCACGCAGTGCTTCATCTTGTCGCTGCCCGACACCTTGCGCGCCGAGGCCCAGGTCGTCGCGATGCACAGCACGCTCGCGGTCAGCGCCACGACGACGAAGGTCTTCGGCTGGTCACCCTTGATGACGGGGATCGTCTCGGTCCCGGCGTGCTCCCCGCCGATGAAGACGTGCGCCTCGACGCTCGTGACGCCTTCGGGCACGCGGTCCAGCGCGAAGATCCCGTCCGATTCGGAGGTCGTCTCGAGCGATTGCACCGTCTCGCCGTCGACGTCGAGGAGCTCGAAGAGCACCTGCGCCTGTGCGACCGGCGCGTAGTCATCCCCCTCGAGCACCACGCGCCCGGTCAGGGCCGGCTCGAGGGCCCCCTGCGCCACCTCGGCACTCGGGTCCGCGCCCGCGGACGAGTCGATCGCCGCGCCATCGCAGCCAGGGGACATCGAGAAGAGCGACGCGACAACGAAGGACGACACGGCAGACATCAGACGCGACATGGCCACCTCGGGGGGTTGGAGGATTGCGTGACGGAGCAGTCCACAGGCGCGGCCGAGGCTCAGACCACGAAGCTCCACGCCCGTGGCCGCACTTGTCGACCGACCTGTGAACAGTATTCGCAATACCCGCCGAAACCGCAATTCCGAGGACGCGCGCGCGACCGCACGGATGCTGGGGGACTCTGACTTGGATCTGATGTCCCGCTGTACCCGTGCTGCGACCGGAGCGTATCGATCCGCTCGCAGCGCTAGCTAGCGGCGACGTCCGCGCCAGTAGAAGCCGCCGCCGCCGAGCAAGAGCACGATGAGGACGATGATGAGGATGGTGGTCACGCGTTGGCTCCTGTCGTCAGTTCGGGAAAACGGGTCGGTCCGATAAGCCCCGGAGACCCGGCTCGGGCCCCGGGGCGAACCCCTTGGCTAGACTCCGCTAGCAGGTCAGTCGACGGCGTCCTCGACCTTGCGGACCGCGTCCTTGGCAGCGCTCTTCACGTCCTCGACGAGGCCCTTCACCTCGCCCTTGAGCTGGTCGCGCTTGCCCTCGCGCTCGAGCTTCTTGTTGCCGGTCAGCTTGCCGGCTGCCTCTTTGATCTTGCCCTTGGTCTTGTCGATGATCTCGCCCATGACTCACTCCTTCGGTGCTGGAAGCACACGCCGTCGTCACTCAGCAGTTTCCGCG
>JAEUKJ010000621.1 GCA_016792665.1 Deltaproteobacteria bacterium
TACCAGGCCGCCAAGAAGGCACTGCAGATCGGCCCCGACGCGGTCCTGAACGAGGTCAAGAAGGCCAGCGTCCGTGGCCGCGGTGGCGCCGGCTTCCCGGCCGGCATCAAGTGGTCCTTCGTCCCGAAGGACACCACCAAGCCCAAGTACCTGGTCGTCAACGGCGACGAGGGCGAGCCGGGCACCTTCAAGGACAACTACTACCTCAGCGAGGACCCGCACCGTCTCATCGAGGGCTGCATCATCTGCATGACCACGCTGGGGATCGGGACGACCTACATCTACATCCGCGGCGAGTTCTTCAAGCAGATCAAGACCTGCGAGGACGCCATCGCCCAGTGCTACGCGGCGGGCATCCTCGGCGACAACGCGATGGGCACGGGCAAGCGCCTGGACATCTACGTCCACACCGGCGCGGGCGCCTACATCTGCGGCGAGGAGACGGCGCTGCTCGAGTCGCTGGAAGGCAAGCCCGGCCAGCCCCGCCTGAAGCCCCCCTTCCCGGCCGTCGTCGGCGCCTTCGGCTGCCCCACGGTCATCAACAACGTCGAGACCCTGGCGTCGGTGCCGCTCATCATCGAGCACGGCGCCGAGTGGTTCCTCTCGCTCGGCGTCGAGCGCGACGGCGGCAGCCGCATCGTCGGCATCTCGGGCCACGTGAACCGCCCCGGTCTGTACGAAGTCGGTGTCGGCGTCACGCTGCGCGACATGATCTTCGGGCCGGGCGGCGGCGTCCTCGAGGGGCGTGCCATCAAGGCGGTCATCCCGGGCGGCTCTTCCTGCCCGGTGCTGACGGCTGACGAGCTCGACATCCCGATGACGGTCGACGCGATGGCCAAGGCCGGCACGATGCTCGGCACCTGCGGCATCATCGTCATCGCCGAGGGCACGTGCCTCGTGAAGTGCCTCCAGCGCATCAGCCACTTCTATGCGCACGAGAGCTGCGGGCAGTGCACGCCGTGCCGTGAGGGCACCGGCTGGCTCGCGCGCATCCTCGACGATCTCGAGGCCGGGCGCGGCCAGAAGCAGGACCTCGACACCCTGCTCGACGTCGCCGACCAGATCGGCGGCAACACGATCTGCGCCCTCGGTGACGCGGCCTCCCTCCCGGTGCAGAGCTTCCTCCGCAAGTTCCGCGGCGAGTTCGAGGCGCACGTCGCGCACAAGGGCTGCCCCCACGATCACACACCCCTGCCGCGCGGCGCGCGGGTCTGACGAGCGAGAGACCGCGATGGGCTTCGAACAGATCTTGTTTTGGCTCCTGGCGCTGGGCGTCATCGTGACGAGCGCGCTGGTGGTGTTGCCGCCGGGTGGGAAGAACCCGCTCTATGGGGCGCTCCTCCTCATCGTCAGCTTCTTCTTCATGTCGGGCCTCTACGTGCTGCTCTTCGCGCACACGATGGCGGTGCTGCAGATCCTCGTGTACGCGGGCGCCATCATGGTGCTCTTCACGTTCGTGATCATGCTGCTCAACCTGTCCAAGAAAGAGCTCGGCGACGAGACGCGCACCATCGCGAAGGGCGTTGGCGTGGTCGCGGTCGTGGCGCTCGCCGTCAAGACCGCGCTGGTCATCGAGACCCAGACGCTCAACATCCCGGCCAAGCCGCTGCCGGCTGGGTTCGGCGGCGTCGACGCGATCGCCGACACCCTCTTCCACAACTACCTCGTGCCGTTCGAGCTCACCGGCGTGCTCCTGCTCGTCGCGGTCATCGGCGCGGTCGTGCTCGCCAAGAGGACGCTCTGATGAACCCCGTCTCTGACGTTGCCGCGCGCGCGGCCGAGGCTGCGGCCCCCGTCGCCCACTCGATCCCGCTCTACTGGTTCCTCGTGGTCGCGGTCGTGCTCTTCGCGATCGGCTCGGCCGGCGTCCTGGCGCGTCGCAACGCGCTGACGGTCCTGATGAGCGTCGAGATCATGCTCAACGCCGTGAACCTGGCCTTCCTCGCGTTCGCGCGCGAGTGGGGCAACATGCACGGCCACGTGGTGACCTTCTTCGTCATCGCGGTGGCCGCGGCCGAAGCTGCCATCGGCCTGGCCCTCGTGCTCGGCCTGTTCCGTCACAAGAAGTCCGTCAACCTCGACGAGCTCACCGCGCTTCGCAACTGAGGCCTTGGCCCTCGCGTCTCGCGCCACCCTCCACCCCCTTCCCGAGGTGACCCGGTGTTCCTCGCGTCCGAAACCGCTCACGCCGCCGCCACATCGTCGGGCCTCCTCGGCCCCACGATTGGCGAGGCCCATCCCGCGCAGTACCTCGCGTGGGTCATCTTGCTCCCGCTCATCGGGGCCTTC
>JAEUKJ010000716.1 GCA_016792665.1 Deltaproteobacteria bacterium
GACTGCACGGAGCTGTCTCTCGATCAGGTCGTGAGCCTTGATGCCGGAACGCTCAAGGGTCGCGTCTCGCGCTCGCGCCTCGTGGTGGTTCACAGCCTGGAGTTGGACGATGCGGGCGAGAGCGGCGTCGGTCCGATGGTCTTCGACCAGGTCATCCAGAAGCTGAGGGCGGCGTGGAAGCTATTGCGCGAGGTCGATGTGCGTCGCTTCGTCATGACGAGCGACCATGGCTTCCTGTTGTTGGAGGGGATTCGGCGCCCGCCGGAGGCGCAAGGACGCAAGACCGATCCCGACCGGCGCCACGTCCTCACACGCAATGCCGCCATCGAGCCAGGACGCCTGCGCGTGCCGCTCGGGGAACTCGGCTATGTGGGGGGCGAGGGCGTCTTCCTCGTCATGTCCGAGACGACCAACGTCTTCGACCGGGGCGCCAGGCAGACGAGCTTCGTTCACGGTGGCAACAGCCTCCAGGAGCGCGTGGTACCGGTGCTCTCTGTCTTGCACCGGAGCGCTCCGGGGGCCAGCGCGGGGCGCTATCGCATCGTCGCCGAGCGAGGAGACGCGGTGGCTGGCATGCACCGCGTGACAGGGCAGGTCGAGCTCTTGCTCGCCAACCAGATGAGCCTCTCGTTCGCGCAGGCCAAGAATGTCGATATCGTGCTGCGGGTCGCGAGCGGGAGCACGGGTCAGGTCGAGGTCGTCCAGTCCAGCAGCGGCGCGACGGTGGTCGCCAGCAGCACGCTGCGTGTCGAGGTCGGCCGACGCTTCGAGGTGTTCTTCCGAATCTCCGGCGCGGCCCAGGAGCGGGTGCAGTTGGAGCTGGCTCACACGGGCGGGGCCCTCGAGGTGGACGCCGCAATCGTGAGCGACTGGTTCGAGGCAGCGGTGGTCGTAAGAGACCCCGTGCCAGTCGCGCCGAGTGTCGCGCAGAGCGTTGCCCAGAACACGGGTCAGAGCGCGGGACAATCGAGCTGGCTCGAGGTCGTGAACCCAGAGTATCGATCGGTGTATGAGCGCCTCGCGACCCATGGTGTCGTCGAAGAATCCGAGGTGGCTCGCCTGCTCGGAGGGCCGCGCCAGGCGCGGAGATTCGGCAATGACATCGACAAAGACAGAGCCAGGCTACCGTTTGCGCTGCGAGTCGAACAGGGCGAGGCGGGCAAGCGGTGGGTACGTGAGGGAGGTGGACGATGACAGTCCTGACGGAGCGCGACAGGAATCACGTGTTCGAGCAGCTTCGGAAAGGGCTCGTGCCTGAACGCGGCATCGAGACCTTTGCCGTCGGCATCGAGAAGCAACGCGACGAGGTGCGACGCCAACTGGACCTCGCGGCCGAGGGCGAAGGGACCATCAAGTTCCTTCGTGGAGGCTATGGCTGTGGCAAGACCTTCATGGCGCGGCTCGCGCTGCGCGACGCCCAGGAGCGGGGCTTCGCGACGAGCTTCGTCGTGGTCAGCGACAACGATCTGCACTTTCACCGCTTCGATGACGTGTATCGGAAGATCGCGACCGAGCTCGGCACGAGCCTCTGCCCACGAGGTGCACTGGGTGACATCCTGGACCGGTGGATCGGTCGAGTCGAAGACGCGCTTGCCGACGGCAATGACCCGGGTGTTCCGGACTTCGACGCCAAGGTCAAGAAGCGGCTAGAGAGTGATCTCCAGTCCTTGTCGCGAGGCCAGGCACCGCACGACCTGGTGCGGGTGGTGCAAGCCATCTTCGACTTGAAGCAGGCCGGGCAATTGGCTGAGGCGGGAGCGCTCATCGCGTGGCTGTCGGGCAGCGGCAACGTCGCCCAGGCCAGCAAGAAGGTCGCCGGAATCAAGGGCGACATCGAGAGCCGAGACGCGTTGGCCTACCTGCGAGGCCTGCTCGAGATTGTGAAAGCGGCGGGCTACAAGGGGCTCGTCGTGGTGATCGACGAGGCCGAGACGATCCTGAGAATGCGGACCGACTCGCGCGGCAAGTCGCTCAACGGGATTCGGCAGATTGCGGATGACGCCGGGAGGTTCCCTGGGCTCGTGTGGCTCTTTACCGGCACGCCGGAGTTCTTCGACTCGAGGCGGGGTGTGGCGGGGCTCGCGCCGTTGGATGATCGCATCCGCTTCATGAAGTCGGGGACGTTCGCGAGCCTGCGCCAGGCACAGCTCGAGCTCACCCCTTTCGACGCGGAGCGCCTATTGGCAGTCGCCATGAAGCTGCGAGAGATCTATCCGACGAGCCAACGGGCGCGCCTCGAGGACAAGGTCGACGAGCGCTTCGTGCAGAAGCTGGTCAGGGAGTGCACGGAGGGATTCAAGGGAGACGTCGGGGTCGTGCCGCGGCA
>JAEUKJ010000789.1 GCA_016792665.1 Deltaproteobacteria bacterium
CACATGTCGCTGGCCCTCGTCATGAACCTCGACACGCCGCTCGGGCCGTTCACCGAGCCCGGGCGGTATTGGGGCGTGCAGCTCGGCGGCTCCTCGCGGTTCTGAGCGCGTCGAGAGCACACCCTTCGAGAACCCGTGGACAGCTCGTGGGCGGCGCCGCCAGACGCACCCGCGACAGGCGTTCGCGCCCGCGATGAAAAAAGAAAAGGCCCGGGGTTACCGGGCCTTTCACGTCGCTTTCTGGTGGAGCCCAGGGGAGTCGAACCCCTGACCTCTAGAGTGCGATTCTAGCGCTCTACCAACTGAGCTAGGACCCCGTTGGCGACGGGCGCGAGAGGTATCAAAGCGTCCCTGGCCGTGCAAGCAAAATTCGTCGTTCGCGTGCCTGCCTCTGCAGGGCCCCGTTCGGACTACCCGGCGAGGTCGTCGCCGAGCCCGACCTCGAGGTCGCGCGCGAGCTTCTCGAGCTGGGCGCGCGGGACGCCGAGGAGGTCGGCGGCGCGGGGCAGGTGCCCGGCGGTGGCCTCGAGGGCGCGCTGGACGAGGTCCTTCTGGAAGGTCCGAACCGCCTCGCGGAGACCGAGGGCCAGCGGGTCCTCGCCGGTCGCCTGCGTCGTGACCTGCGGGCGCTCGAAGTGCTCGGGCTGGATGAGGCCCGTGCCCGCGCGTCCGGCGGCGGCCCTCAAGGTGGCGCGGAGCTCTGCCATCTGACCCGGCCAGGCGCGGCGGGCGAGGAGGGCGCGCGTCGCCGTCGAGAGGTCGTCGGGGCGCTTGCCCGCTTCGCGCGCGAAGTGGTCGATGAGCAGCGGCAGGTCTTCCATGCGCTCGTCGAGGCCCGGCACGCGCACCACGACGGCGGCCTTGCGAAGCGCCTCGGCGGTCGGGCCGAGCTCGCGGCTGTCGAGCGTGAGCGCCCAACGGGCTCCTTCGGGGCGCGGCGCGCTCATTCGATCGAGGAGCCAGCTCGCGGCGTCCGGCCCGAGCGCGTGCGCGCCGATGACGATGGCGAGGCCGCCTCGCGCCAGCTTCTCGAGGCGCTCGAGCGCGGCGATCTGATCGGCGTCCTCGACCAGCGCGACCTCGAGGCCCGGTGCGCGCGTCGACCCGGTCGGGTCATCGCTGTCGGCGAGGAAGAGGGCCTGCGCGAGGTGCCGCCGACCAGCCCCGGGGGCGCCGTCGAAGACCACATGGGTCGCTGCGAGGGCCAGCGAACCCAGCCGATCGAGGACCTGGCGGAGCTTGTCGCTGCGCCCGACCACGGTGGGGAAGCGCCCGCCATGCCCCTTGTCGGTGCCGGGTCGGCGCACCTGCTCGAGGCGCTCCTCGGCGAGCTTGCGCGCGGCATCGGCGGTGACCAGCGCGTCCTCGAGCGTGGCGATGCGCTTGGCCTCGCCCTCGCGAACCTCGACCACGCGCGCCAACGCTTCGAGGGCGCTGCGATCGAGGGCACGCAGGGCGTCCTTCTGCGCCTTGTAGAACCCGAGCTGGCCACCACCGGGGAGCGGCACGCGCTCGACCTCGGCGTCGCTCTCGCTCGGAGCCTTGGCCCCGATGCGGCCGACGAGCTTGCCCTCGCCATCGATCCATTCCACGCCGAACGCCATCGCCGCCGCACCGAGCGCGCGCAGCGCCATCAAGCGCGCCGCCTTCGGGTCCTCCAGCAGGCGGACCGCGAGTGCTTGGAAATCCCCATGTCCAGGGTCGTGGATGGCGCTCGCCTCTTCGAGCGCCGTGACGCCGCGCATGCGCGGACCGCCGACCAGCAGCATGCGCTCCGACCAGCTCTGCCACGCGAGCGGATCCCAGAGCGCGATGACCTTCTGGTGGGCCTGGGTGTCACCGGCATCGCGATAGACCATCGCGAGATCGCACAAGATCGCCGGCCGCGGCCACTCGGGCAGCATCAGCTCGCCGCGCGCTCCGATGAGCGCAATCGCCTCGTGCGCGGCCTCGACCGCGAGCGACATCTCTCCCGTCAGGGCCAGCGTCGCGGCGTGCATCGAGAGCACCGCCGCCATGAAGCCGGGCGCCCCGACCGGGGCCTCGCCGAAGCGGATCTGCTCGGCCGTGCCGAGCGCCAACTGCAGGTAGCGACCATCGCCGCCCTGCACCCAAAGCGCGCGCAGCAGCGCCACGCGCACGAGCTCCCACATCGGGTTGTCGCGCGTCGACACACCATCATAGAGCATGCGCGCCTGCTCGGGGCGCTGCCCCCACACCGCGCCAAAGCACCTGAGCACCGTCGCCGGCGGCAGCAGCACGCCGGTCGCGGTGGTCCCGCCGGGGGCCTGATCGGCCTCTTGCAGGGCCTGCTCGGCGGCTTGCACCTGACCTTCATAGAGGTGGATACGCGCCAGCGCCGAGAGCGCCGCGCGCCGGTTGCGACCGCGTCCTTCGAGCATCTGCTTCGCTCGCTCGGGCGAGCCGACCATGAGCTCGATGGTCGCCAGCGCGGCGCGCACGGGATCGGAGTGGACCGGGTCGTGCGCGGCCTGCTCAAGCGCGAGGAGGAGAGCCTCTCTCGCCTTGGGCGCCTGCCCGAGGAGGGCCTCGGCCAGCCCGAGCTCGCGCGGCACCGCGACCCGGAGCTCGCGCCGCACGCTGCCCGCATCGAGCCAACCCATCGCCGCCCGCATCTTGTCGGCGGCCTCATCGGGGCGGCCCGCCTGGCGCGCGGCGATCGCCTCTTCGAGGGCGCGCTCGATTTTGCCCGCCGGGGTCGCGGCCTTGTCCTGAGCCAACCCACGATCACCACTGAAAAGATCCATCGCCGCCCCTCCCGAACACTATCGGGCGCGAGCATGGTCGGCCTGCCTCGCACCGTCAAGGCGCCTCGGCGCTCGGCCCGGCGTCTGCGATCCGAATACGTCGTCAACGGCGAACCTCGCTACCCTTCCGACC
>JAEUKJ010000001.1 GCA_016792665.1 Deltaproteobacteria bacterium
CGCCCGCGTCCTTCTCGAGCATCCTCTCCCTCACGACCACGACCGGCCCGGTCTACGGGGTCGCGGTCGCCGCGGGCGGGACGACCTACTACTACGCGACGTCGCAAGGGCTCTACAAGTCCGCGAGCGACGGCACCGGCATGACCGCGCACTACCTCAGCGGCACGTCCCTCTCCAGCATCGCCGACAGCGGCACCACGCCCAACATCATGGTCGCCATGTCGAGCGGCACGACCGCGCACACCTCGATCGACAATGGGGCCACCTGGGCCGCCTATGCGACAGGCGCCACGGGCGGCGTGGGCGGCGTCCGCTGGAGCGGCCAACGCTTCATCGCGCGTGGCACGACCCAGCTCGTGACGAGCAGCAACGGGGTCGACTGGACCATCCTCGGGACCCTGCCGGCATCGACCAACGGGGTCACCGTCAAGGAGTGAGCGGCCTCTCTCCAGCAGAGTAGGCGTACTCGTTTTTCGGGGGCGCGCGGTCGGGACCGAGTCTGTGCATTGACCCGGCCGCAGGCGAGATCGAAAGGTCTCGGCCATGCGCGTCCTCCCGATCGTCTTCGTCCTCGTCGCGTGTTCCGACCCCGGCTCGGGCGCGGGCCCACGCCCCGATCTCGCCCTTCCCGACGCCACCGCCGACGGCGACACCACGCCCGGCCCCGCGTGCGAAATCGGGCGCGCGTGCTCGGACGGAGACCTCTGCACCGTCGACGACGCGTGCGTCGACGGCATCTGTATCGGCCGCCCCCTCGACTGCGACGACGGCGTCGCGTGCACGACCGATCAGTGCATGGGTGGACTCTGCCGGTCCTTCGTCGCCAGCGGATTTTGTCATATCGACGACACCTGCTGGAGCGACGGCCAACCCAACCCGCGCAACCCGTGCGAGCGCTGCGAGGCGCACGCGGCGTCCAAGGTCTGGACCCCGGAGGACGGCCTGAAGTGCAACGATGACGACCCCTGCACCAGCGGCGAGGCGTGTCTCGGCGGGGTCTGCCAGGGCGGCGTGCGCGTCGCGACGGCGAGCTGCGATCTGGAGGTCGCCGAACCTCACGACACCGTCGAGAGTGACCTCGAAGATGACACACACGTCACGCCCGATGTCCCGAGCGACACCGCCCAGACCGACGTCGGCCCGATCCCCACCGCGTGCACGACCCACTTCGACTGCTACCCCGAGCGCCTCTGCGCGCGCTGGCGCAGCGACGCCCAGAACCACTGCAGCACCCCGTGCGGTGGGCCCGGCGACTGCGCCGCCGGCGAGGTGTGCGTCGATCTCCCGGGCGCGGCCCAGGTCGCCTTCTGCGAGCCGATCCCCAGCTCCCCGCCCCTGGCCCCGGCCGGCGCCGCGTGCACCACCGACAGCGACTGCCAGAGCAGCCTCTGCTTCGAGCGCACCTGCCGCGAGGTGTGCCTCGACCAACGCCACTGCACCACCCCGCAGACGACCTGCCGCGCCGTGAGCGACCCCGCGACCGCGCGCGCCACCGGCGCTTGCGTGCCGAACCCGCCGCAGAGCCTCGCGCTCGGACAGGTCTGCAGCTCGGGTGGGAGCTACCAGTCCTCGGTCTGCGCGAGCCAGCACTGCGACCTCACACCCTACCCCAACCCGACCCTGCCGTGTGCCCCGCTGTGCCGCGCCGACACCGACTGCTCGCCGTCTCAAGAGTGCGGCATCGTCATGTACGGCACCGGCCCGAGCCCCCAGTCGATCCCCTTCCACCCGCAGTTCCAGGCCGCGACCTACGCCAGCATCACCGCCTGCTACACCCGCCAGACGGCCGGCCAGGGCATCTCTGGCACCCCGTGCGCGAGCCCCGATCAATGCCGGAGCGGCAAGTGCCTGACGCTCGTGCCCGGCTCGGCCCAGCGCTACTGCAGCGCCTATTGCGGGACCGACCTCGACTGCCCCGTCAACATGCAGTGCAAGCCCGACACGATCACCCTCGCGAGCGCCTGGCTCCAGACCCCATTCCTCGACACCCAGGCCCCGCTGCCCGGGGCCTGGTCCCTCGTTCGCGTCTGCAAGTTCCGCTGAGCAGGCCGCTCGACAATCGGTCATCTGCGGCGTCGCCCGCTCGGTCACATGTGCGGCGGGCCACAAGCCCCCCACCCCGTTCCCATCGCGGAGCTCCTTGCATCTGACCAA
>JAEUKJ010000072.1 GCA_016792665.1 Deltaproteobacteria bacterium
TGCGCTCGAAGGGCCCATCGAATGCATCGTCGACCACCGCGCGCGCCCACACCCGATACATGTCGACGTCGTGCACGAAGCCGTTGCACCACACGATGTGCGCGCCGGGCGGACGCGCCGCGATCTCGCCGATGGCGAGAGTGCCGTCGTCTTTGCGGAACCACTCCATGTGGGTCATGCCGGTCTCGAGGCCGAGGGACTCGACGGCGCGGATCCCGAGTGCAGCCACGCCTTCGTACTCGGCCCCGGCGATGCTGCGCGGGTGCAGGACGCACCACTGGATCCACGGCGTCTCCATCACCTCGAGCGGCGTCGGCAGGTAGCGCGTGGCCGACACGAAGCGCACCTTGCCGCCGATGGTGATGGTCTCGAAGCTGTACTCCTTGCCGCGCAGGAACTCCTCGGCCAGGGCCGGGTTGTCCGCGCTGGCCCCGACCGCGGACAACGCCTGCCGCAGCTCGTCGAGGCCGTTGATGCGCCAGGTCGCTTTGCACCCCATGCCCGCGGGCGGCTTCAAGACCATCGGGAAGCCGACCTCGGCCGCGAAGGCCTCGGCGTCGGCCCAGGCGCGAATCGTCTTGTGGCGTGCGCACGGCAGGCCGTGGCGGCGCAGCTCGTCCTTCATCCGCGCCTTGTCGCGGAAGAGGTCGGCGGTGCGCGGATCGGTGCCGGGGATCCCCAGGGCCTGGCGCACCTCGGCGAGCTGCACCTGCAGCGGCTCGAGGATGCCGAGCACGCGGTGAACGCCCCCCTGTCGATCGGAGAGGCGCTTGGCCGCGTCGAGGAGCTGGGCCGTGTCGAGCCCGTCACGCACGACCGCGATGTCCTTGAAGAGGCGCACGTCCTCGCCGCGCGGGGCCTCCTGGAAGATGCCGAGCAGCTTCACGTTGGGCAGGCTCGCGGCCGCGCGCGCAAAGCGCATGGTCGTTTCGAGGGGAAAGGGAGCAGCGAAGATGACGTTCCGCATGCCCCACCTCTAACACGGACTCGACGCCCTCGTCTCCCCTCGCCGCGAACCCCGGCGGCGTGTACGCTCACGACGTGAAGCACGACCCCGACCCTCCAGAACGCGCCAGCTCGCGGCGCCGCGACGGCCGTCAGGAGGACCTCGATACCTTGATGGAGACCGCCCTCGACCGTCGTGAGGCCGGCGACCTCGAGGGGGCCATCGAACTCTTGATGACCGCGGCCAGCGGCGACCTCGCCCACCACGAGCTCGCCATCACGCTGGCCAAGCTGCTGGACGAGTCCGGCCAGAGCGCGCGCGCCGAGCCCTGGTTCCGCCACGCGCTGAAGCTCGCGCCCGACGACCTCGACGTCATCACCAACTACGGCACCTTCCTCGCGAGCCGCGGCAAGATCGCCGAGGGCCTGCCCTACCTCGCGCGCGGCCGCGAGCTCGGCCGCACCATGATGGCGTCCTTCAGCGACGGCGAGCTCGACGCCATCCCCGACCTCCGCGCCTTCGTCGCGGGCGCCGAGCTCAACCTCGCACGCGCCTACCTCGAGCTCGGCGAGCCCGAGAAGTCGCGCCCCCTCATCGAACCCTGGCTCACCGATCCCGAGCGCTGGCCGATCGCGCACGACCTGCTCGCCGACCTCATCGAGGACGTCGGCGCGGAGCCCGACGCCGTCGCGCGCGAGGGGCTCGCGGCCGGGCACGCCTCCCCCATGATGGTCGACCACCTGCTCGAGTCCTTCCTCCAGCACGACCCGCCCGACTTCGCCGCGATCGAGCAGACCCTGACCGAGGCCAACACCACGCTCGCCTTCGATTGGATGGGGGCCGCCCCGGAGATCGAGGAGACCCTGGCCCACCTCCGCCAGCGCTTCGCACGCGCCGTCATGCGCGGCCTCATCGAGGCCGACACCTACCCGCACCTCGTGGCACTCTCGACCCGACCGCCTGCCGACGCCGACGACTGAGCCGCGACGTCCTGACCTCGAAGAGGCTGGCTTTCACTTGAAGCACCCCTGACCACAGACGAGGCCCGCATGCAGAGAGTCCTGCTATTGACGATGACCATTGCACCTTCGCTCCTGGCCTGCGCTTCTGGCAGCAACGACGACTCTCACGACGCGAACGCGGACGACTTGTCCGACACGCGCCCCGCGGACGACACACGCGACACCCATCCAGATGACATGGACATCGCGGACGACACACGCGACACCCCATCCGATGACTTGGAGGTCGCGGACGGGGACATCGAGGGTCCCAAGCCGTGCTGGCCGGCACATGACGAAGTCAGCTGCAAGGCCGCAGACTGGAAATGGTACATCGACTACGCGACGAACTATTGTCCGGACCCCGACCAATACTGCCCACCACCCACGGCCTACGCCTTCTGTGCCCTCCCTTGTGAGGACGACGACGACTGCAAGGGCACGACGGTGCCCCACTGCGGACGCATCGGCTATTGGGGCGGCAGCGATAGCTTCCACAGCTCGCCGTTCAAGGTGTGTGTGCCGATCGCTTCGAGCTACGAGTGGGACTACTACTCCCCTCGTCCCAGCGAGACGTGCCAACGCTGACGTCCACCGAGCCCAAGAGCTGGCCAACGCGAGGCGTCGCATGAGCGATCACATCCGCCCCACGAGGTGCGGTTGGCCAGGTCGCGAGCCCGGTGTACGATGCGCGCATGAAGGTCGTCTTCCTCGCTCCGCACTATCCCCCCGAGATGCATCAGTACACGCGCGGCCTGGCCGAGGTCGGCGCCGAGGTCTACGGCGTCGGCGACCAACCGGTCGGCGCCCTGCCCGCGTCCTTGAAGCGCCACCTCGCCGACTACCTGCACGTGCCGCGCATGATGGACGAGGACGACGTCATCGCGCGCGTCCATGCGTGGCTTCGCGGGCGCGAGGTCGACAAGGTGCTCTCCAACTGGGAGCCGCTGGTCATCTGCGCTGCGCGCCTGCGTGAGCGCTTCGGTCTGCCCGGCATGACGGTCGATCAGGTGAAGGGCTTCCGCGACAAGCAGCTCATGAAAGAGCGCGTGCGCGCCGCCGGACTCCGCGTGCCGCGCTCGGCCCGCATCTTCACCGCGACCGAGGCCCGCCAGGCCGCCGAGGAAATCGGCTACCCGCTGGTGCTGAAGCCCATCGCGGGCGCCGGCAGCGCCGACACCTACAAGGTCGAGGACGCCGCCGACCTCGAGCGGGTCCTGAAGCTCACGCGCCACGTCACCGAGGCCAGCGTCGAAGAATACATCGACGGCGAGGAGTTCACGTTCGACACGGTGTCCATCGGTGGCGTGCCGGCCTTCATGAACGTCGCGCAGTACCTGCCAAAGCCCATCGTCGCGCGCTCGGTCGAGTGGATTTCCCCCGTCATCATCACCGTGCGCGACATCCACCAGCCGAAGATCGCGCCGGGCATCGAGCTCGGCAAGAACGTGCTGAAGGCCCTCCAGATGGGCGACGGCTTCACCCACATGGAGTGGTTCTTGAAGCCCAACGGCGAGGCGGTCTTCGGCGAGATCGGCTGCCGCCCGCCGGGCGCGCACCTCGTCGACCAGATGAACTACATGTGCGACATCGACCTCTTCCGCGAGTGGGCGCGCGTCGCGTGCTGGGGCCACTTCGCCGCCAAGGTCGACTACAAGTACAACGCCGCCATCGTCTTCAAGCGCGCGCTGGGCCAGGGTCGCATCACGCGCATCGAGGGCCGCGAAGACTTCATGCGCAAGTACGGCAGGTTCGTGGTCGAGGACACCCTCCTGCCCATCGGCGCGCACCGCCGCGACTGGACGCAGACGCTGGTCTCCGATGGCCACATCCTGCTGCGCCATGCCGACTGGGACTCGGCCTACGAGCTCGCCTTCAAGGCTGCGAGCGACATCAAGCTCTACGCGCAGTGACGCGTGCACCAACGTCGGGCACGTTCCGAATGACCTGCGCGTGACTCCGGGTCATCGCACGAACGCGCCGGGTGCGCAGGTCAGCGGCTCGAGCAGGCTCACGGCCGGCACCGCGAAGCGATCGCCTGACTGCAGATCGAAGATCTCGATCTCGATCTCGCTCGCGACGACGGGCGGGAAGCGCAGGACCTGAAGCCCGGCCGACGGCGCGAAGCGGCCCACCTCGTAGGGCTTGCCGTCGACTCGGACCACCACCCCTCGCACTTTGCCAAACGCGCTGGTCAAGATCCCCTCGGTGGGATCGATGCGCTGGAATCCATTGCCGACGCGCAGTCCGACAATCGGGACCTCACCCTCGAAGACGAACTTCAAGCGCGCGTTTCCGCCCGCGCTCGGGTCCGGCGCCCAGGCCGTCCAATACTTGTGGTCGACCAGGTGGCTCGCGGCGAACGAATATCCGGCCCAATCCGGATAGGTCGACGACGCAATCACCTCCTTGACGGGCGCCGCCACCGCCACACACGGCGCCGCTTCCGCGGGATGCACCGCGCAATAGTCCCCGTTCGCCGACGCGACTCGTGTACACGCACCGAAGTCCTTGCACACTCTCGAACCGGCGCAGTCCTCATCCGAGCGCGCCGAACACGAAAATTTCGCACACAGCGACGGGTCGCCATACGGATCGCAATACTGGATGCGGTGATGACACCCCCCATAGACCGTGCAGATCTCACCTCTCTGACAGTCCTCGTGCGTCAAGTACGAGCAGATCCCCCCGTTGCTCGAACACGTCCCCTCGACCCGACAACGCTCGGTGGTGGGACAGGCCTTTGGGTCGTGTTTGCATTCGCGCGTCTTCGCGTCGAAGGCGCACTTCCCCCGGCGCTTACAGTCGAGCGACTCGGCGCAGCCTTTCTTCGTCTGCTCGCAGAAGCCTCCGCCACTCGCCGACCATCCGCACAGTCCGCGCCTCTGGCAGTCGCGGCTGCGCGCACACCCATCCCGCGTCGCGACGCAAAG
>JAEUKJ010000106.1 GCA_016792665.1 Deltaproteobacteria bacterium
GCGGTGACCAACCTCGTCTTCGTCGCCGTCGCCGCGACGCACCGCGACTTCGGGCTCCTGGCGGTGGCCATCGTGGGCGAGAACCTCGCGACCGGCCTCGGCGCGGTGGCCTTCGTCGCGTTCCTCACGGCGCTCTGCGACCGGCGTTTTTCGGCCACGCAGTTCGCGCTGCTCTCGTCGCTCGCGGCGGTGGGAGCGATCGTGCTCGGGCCCATCGCGGGCCCGATCGCCGATGACCTCGGGTGGTCCGCCTACTTCTTGATTTCGACCGCGTTCGCGGTGCCTGGGCTCGTGCTCGTGCTGCTCTTGCGCCCGGCGCTCCGCCGCCTCGACGCGCCCGAGGACGTCGCCTAGGGCTCGCAGCGTCGAGGCGTCGGGGCGGAGTTGCCTTAGTGCAACTAATTACAAAGGCAATAATGCCTTGCGCTGACCGGGCCGTGTGAAGCACGCTCATGCCCCATGCAGGTTTTTGCTCGCTTCCGACTCGACGATGGTCGTCGTGCCGAGCTCTCGCCCGAGAGCGTCATCGGACGCATGACGCACGCCGCCCTGCGCGTCGACGATCCCCGCATCTCCGAGGCCCACGCCCTCATCTCCCTGCGTGGCGCCGAGCTCCGCCTCCTGGCGCTGCGCGGCCGCGTCTCGGTCGATGGCAAGCCCAAGACCGAGGTCGTGCTCGAGCCCGGCGTGCGCGTCGTGCTCGCGAGCTTCTTCGGGCTCACGGTCGAGCAGGTCCAGCTCCCCGAGCACATCCACGCCGTGCTGCCCGAGGACACCCCCGGTGCCGCGCTGGCCGCGGCCGGGGTCGTCGCCATCTTTCCGCATGCCGACCCGCCGCTGCGCCTGGGGTTCGACCCCGAGGCCGGCGCCCACGTCTGGACCCGCAAGGACGGCATCACCTTGCGTGTGGCCGACCCGAGTGACCCCGAAGGCCGAAGCGGCGATCGCTCGCTGGCGGTCGGCGAGCGCTTCACGGTCTGTGGCCGCGCCTTCCGCCTCGTCGAGCTCGCGCGCTCGCTGTTGGAGACCCACCCGACCGCGGACAAGGGCCGCTTCGACACGCGCCTCGACCTCGTCCTCCACTTCGACTCGGCGCACGTGCACTCCAGCGATGGCCGCTCCGTGGTCCTCGACGGGCTCGCGGCCCGCGCCATCTCCGAGCTCCACGCCATCGGCACGCCGGTCGCGTGGCAAGAGCTCGTCCGCCTCCTCTGGCCGACCGAGCCCGCGGCCGACACCATCCGCCAGCGCTGGGACCAGCTCATGACGCGGATCCGCATGAAGCTGCGCGAGGCAGGCCTCCGCTCGGACCTCGTGCGCGCCACCCGCCAGGGCCTCGTCGAGCTCGTGCTCGGCCCGAGTGATACGGTCACGGACAAGTCTTAGTGGATGACGCGAACCGATCGCGTGGCGGCTGGGACGATCCGGCGCTCTCGCAGGTCGGTCCCCAGCTACGAGCCCCGAGCGAGCCGCGCCCCCTTGGTCGCGGCGGCGAGTCGGTCGTGCTCGCCGGTCCGGACCGACGCTTGCCGCGTGAGGTCGCGTGGAAGGTCGCGCGCGCCGACGACCCCGCCGGTCAAGCGCGCCTGACGCACGAGGCACGCGTCCTGGCCATGCTCGAGCACCCGAGCATCGTGCCGGTCTACGACCTCACCCGAGGACCCGACGGCGAGCTGCGGCTCGCGCTGAAAGAGATCCGCGGCCACACGCTCGGCGCGTTGATCGCCACCCAGGGTCTGGCGGAGCCGGGCCACGCGCGAAGCCGACCCGAGGCCCCGAGTCCCGCCGCCAAGGACGGCGTCACCCGACGGCCTGGTGCCGACAACACCCCGCGCACGCGTGAGCCGCGTCTCGTGCGTCACCTCCTCGCGGCCTCGGAGGCCCTCGCGTGGGCCCACGCGCGCGGGGTCGTGCACCGCGACGTGAAGCCCGACAACCTCATGGTCGGGGCCTTTGGCGAGACCCAGGTGATCGACTGGTCGTTGGCACAAATCGAATCCGATCCAAGCACTTACGGCCCACCTGGAGCGCTCTTCGGCACCCCGCGCACCATGAGCCCCGAGCAGGCGCGGGGCGAGTCCGTCGGCCCTACGACCGACGTGTGGGCGCTCGGCGCGACCCTCTTCGAGGTCGTGGTCGGACGCCCCCTCTACGCCGAGGGCGCCGCCAGCGAGATCCTCGATCGCCTGCGCTCGGGCGCGGCCGCGGACCTCTCAGCGGCCCGGGCCGTGATGGCTCCGGAGCTCTTCGCGATCCTCGAGCGCGCCCTGGCCCCCGAGCCCGACGCGCGGTACCCCGACGCGCGCGCCTTCGCCGACGACCTCGCGGCGTTCATCGATGGCCGCGTCGTGTCGGCCCACAACTACAGCGGCTGGGAGCGCGTCGCTCGCTTCGTCCGCCGCTGGAAGCTGCCGCTCGCGGTCGGCGCCACGCTGTTGGCGAGCTTGGCTGCGGCCGGCACGGTCGCGTTCCTTCGTATCAGCGATGAGCGCGACCTCGCCGTCATGGCCAGCGAGTCGCGCCGTCAGGCCCTCATCGCGGCGGGGATCGCCACCGCGCAGCGCGAGCTCGCCGCCGGTCGTCGGTACGAGGCCGAGCAGGCCGCCCTCGAGGTCCTGGCCCTCGATGACCGCCCCGAGGCGCGCGGCGTCCTGGCCGCGACCTCGCGCGGGGCCCACCTCGCAGAGGGCCGCGCCTGGGCCCTACCCGGAGGCGGCTGCGTCGACGTCGACGTCTCGCCCGACGGGCGCCTCGCCTTCTGCGGCACGCGCGACCGCTGGCGGGCTTACGGACTCGCGGCAGACGGCGGGGTCAGCGAGCTCGGCGCGGCCGACGAGCCCTACCGTGAGGCGCGCGTGACCAACCGCGGGCTCTGGGTCTCCCACCAAGACGGCCTCCTCGAGTGGGTGCCGCTGGTCCCCGACGCCCCCGAGCGCCGACGCGACCCGAGCTGCCAAGCCAACCTCTCGGTCTTTGGCGACACCGCCTACGAGCACCGCGGGAACTGTGTCGCTCGCGCCAATCCCGGCCAGGCCCCGGTCCTGGGGCAGGTCTGCGCGACCTCCGACATCCAGACCCTGGCGCTCGATGCACGCGGCAGCGTCGCCCTGTGCCGCGATGGCGCGGTGGACCTCCTCGGGCTCGATGGGGTCCTCGCCACCCTCGCCTCGCCGCTCGCCTCGCCGAGTCGCGACCACTTCACCTCGATCCTCGACCGCGGCGCCATGCCGGGTCGCCTCCTCGTCGGCACCACCCGCGGCGCCATCCTGGCACTCGACCTCGCGACCGGCACCGTGGAGACGCGCGTCCATTTGCGCTCCGAGCGCATGGTGCGACGCCTGGCCCTCTCCTCCGCGAGCCCCCTCCTGGTCGTCATGGTCGACGGCGACGGGGCGACGCTCCTCGACCGTCGCTCGCTGGAGGTCGTCGGCGAGCTCCCGGCGGCGCTGCGGGTCGCGCGGATGACCGATGACGGCCGCCTCGTGACCTACGACCGGGGCCTCGCCACCTGGGCCGTCGACGAACCCCAGGTCGTCGGCCTCGACGGCCTGGTCGGCGTGACCGCACTCGCGCTCTGGGCCGATGGCGTGCTCGGCGTCACCCACGCGCACTCGGCCCTCCTCCTCGACGCCGCGACCGGATCCCGCGTGGCCGCCCTCACCTTCCCGGCCGAGGCGGGCATCGCCAAGGGCCTCCTGCGCCTGCCTCACGGCCCCGCCGTCGGCATCGCCCTGGAGCCGAACAGCGAGAACACGCGCCCGCGCCGTGCCGGCAACCTGACCTTCTCGCCGTTCCCGGCCACGCGCCGACTCGTGAGCCTCGATCCGTCGGGCGACGCGGCCACGCCCGGCGCGACCCACCTCTGGGCCCGAGCGGCGACCGGGGCCAATCCAGGGATCGAGCTCGGCCAGTCGCGCGCGGGGGAGCCCGACCGCTTCGTGCCCCTCCTCGAAGATCGGCCCGTCGACATCGCCGCCGATGGGGCCTGGCTCGCGGCGCTGCGCGTCGATCAGGCGCTCGTGACGCTGTTCGCGGTGAAGGCCGACGCCTCCTTCCGTGTCGCTGCGAGCTGCGATGACGCGCTCGCGACCTCGGTCGGCGTGACGACCGTCGGCGAGGTGCCACGCCTCCTCACGACGCGCCCCGGCGCGGTGCGGGTCTTTGGCGCCGACTGCGTGACCCAGGCCCTCTACGAGACCCCTGACGCCGAGCCCGTCAAGGTCGTCGGCACGCGCTCGGGCCTGGTCGTCGCCGGCACGCGCGACGGCGCCCTATGGGCCTGGGATGCCGCCGGAAACCTGCGCGCGCGCGTGGCCCTCCATCGTGAACCGGTCAGCGCCCTGGCCGTCGATCCGCTCGGACGCTGGGTCGTCTCGGGCGCCTGGGACGGGCGCGTGCGCTTCCTCGACCTCGACGCGGTGAGTCCTCCGTCCGAGCGTCTCATCGGTCCCTTGGGCAGCCTGGCTCCGCCAGGCCTTCGGCGGTGATCGAGCTCTCTGGACTCGAGGTCGCGCCCCTGGGCCTCAGTTCGGGGACTCGAGGAGCTGGACGATCTGCTCTTCGTGACGCCGCGCGTCCTCGTAGCCGAGCGCCTCGAGGGCGCCCGTATACGCGCTGTCGAAGTACAGGTACGAGAGAAAATCCGCCTCGATATCATGGGTATAGGCGTGGACGCGGTCCAGCAGGAAGCGCACCGACTTGCTCGCCTTGGGGGGCCGCGCGCGATAGATCTCGCCGGCCATGCGCCCGAGATCCGCGCTCGGTTGGACATAGGTGATCTCGATGCGCCGCAACCCCCGCTCGGAGGCCGCCGCTTCGAAGTCGGCGCCATAGCGGGAGACGCCCCACGACAGGAGGTCGTTCCGATACTCCGCGCTCCACAGGTCGCGCTCGATCGGGTCCAGGAGCAGCGCGTTCAACATCTTGCCCGCGAGGAAGAGGAGGCTCGGGCGCTCATTGCTCTTGGCCGCCGACGGACCGCCCAGGGAGCGGCTCTTGGCCTCTTTCTCGCGCTCCTGCTTGACGCCGATCACCAGGGCCCGCGTGACCCCTGCGGCGATCACCGGACGAAGCGGCGTATTCTGACGAAGGCCCCCGTCGACGTGGTGGCGCCCGTCGATGGGCACCGCGGGAAAGACGAACGGGATGGCTGCCGAGGCGCGGCAGTGCTCGCCGCTCATGCGGGTGCGATAGATGCGCGACCCCGGCTGGGCGGGGATCTCCGCACGCCCGTCGACGTAGAGCGAGTTGAAGCCGGTCGAGACCTCGGTCGCGGCGACGATGAAGGCGCGCGTGAGCCCGTTGTCGATGGCGCGGCGCAGCGCCATGCCGGGGAAGCGACGCTCGACCAGGGCATGGAACGGGGCCGGATCGAGGAGCGCGAAGCTCTCGCCGCGCGTCGGCCGCAAGAGCTGGCGCAGCGCGCGCCCGGGCTCGAAGCGGTAGATGTCCTCGACCTTCATGTGCTGCCAGACGCCGGTCAGCGTGCCGAGCCCGACCCCATCCCGCGCGGCCGCGAACACCCCGTTCAGGGCGCCGACGCTGGTCCCCGAGACGACGTCGGGCCAGGTCGCGCGCCCGATCCGGCGCGCCAGGTCCCCAAAGACGAAGCGCATGACGCCCGCCTCGTAGGCCCCGCGCGCCGCACCACCCGAGAGCACGAGACCAAGGCCGCCCCGCGCGTCGGGCGACCGGCGTGGCTCGCTCGGCACCGTCAAGGCGTGCCGACCGGCGCGATGTAGCAGGGCCGCGCGCAGAAGAAGCGCTCGCCCCCGTTCTCGTCGGTGACCTTCTGGCAGCCCCACCCTTGCGGGCAGCGGTCGACCGGGTCGTCCTTGCAGGGCACGAGGCAGAAGTCGCCCTTGGCGTTTCCGTCGGCGTCCTGGAACGTCGCGCACAGGTTGGGGTCGGCGCAGCCGGGGTTCGTCTCGGCCTGGGCGTCGCAAGTCGCGCAGTGCGGCTCGCTCGACGGGTAGGGAACGCAGGCCCCGGTGGACTTCTCGCAGACCTTGCCGAAGGCGCACTCGAAGTTGTGCTCGCACCCCTTGGCGACGCACACCCCGCCCTCGCACTTCTTGGCGGCGTCCTGGCAGTTCAGGTCCTCCTGGCAGCCCGCGACGCACGTGCCGCTCTCGCGGCTGCAGTAGGTCTCGGGCGTGGGGCAGTCCGACGCCTTCTCACACGCCCCGGGCACCTTGCACTTGCCGCCTTGGCAAGTCGCCGGCGCGGTGCACGCGTCATCGTTGGCGCACGGCGGGACGCAGCGCGCCTGCACGCAGACCTGGCCGTTCTGGCACTGGCCATCCTCGGTGCAGCCCGGGGCGCACGTGCGCGAGCCCTCGTTGCAGACCTGGCCGATGGGGCACTCGCTGTCTTTCGAGCACAGGCCGAGCGACTCGCAGGAGCCCGAGCGCGCGACGCACTGCTTCTCGGCGACGCCGCCGATCGCCTGGCATCCATAGCCCTTCGGACATCCAGCGTCGGTCACGCACGCCAGACCGCAGAAGCTCCCGCCGCTCGCGTAGGGCAGGCACGCGCCACCATCGAGACAGGCCCGCGCTTCCTCGCAGCCCGTGCAGAGCGCGACCTGCTCTTCGCAAAAGCCCGTGCAGGTGTTGCACCAGCGCGGGACCCCGCAGTTGCGGTCCTCGGTACAGGCGACCGTGCCCGCCGCGACACAGGCGCCGTGGCAGTCGCAGACGAGCCCCGAACCACCGCAGTCGACATCCTCACGACAAAGCGGTGCGACCGGCCCGGTGTCGGCAGTCGTGTCGGTGGAAGCCGTGTCGCCGAGCGTGTCGGTCGGCGCGGTATCCCCAACAGTATCGCCAGCATCCGCGGCCCCCTCGTCCGAGCCACAGGCACCGACGAGCAGCGCCGAAGCCAAGAGACCGGCGGAGACCCAGCGCGGCATCAGACCGGCTGCGGCAGATCGAGCGCGGAGCGGCCCGGCCCGAAGGCCCGCGCACCCAAGCGAATCAGTAGACCCCGAGCCCGTAGGCGAGGCCACCATTGCCGACGACGAACAGCGATCCATAGGCCAGCTCCGGCGTGGCGCGCACGCCTCGTCCATCGCTCCAGCGCACGACCTCGCGCCCAGAGCCGCGGTCGACCACGGCGAGCCCCTCGCCGACGGGAGCGAACACATACTTGCGACTCACGACCGGGGTCCCGCAAAAGCCGGTGTCGAAGCGCGAGATCCAGCGCACGCGCCCGGTCTCCGCCTCGATCGCCCAGAGCGCCCCATTGGCTTGCGGCGCGTAGATCATGCCGTCATCGGCGGCCGCGCTGAGGAAGCCCTCGCCCTTCTTGGTCCACACGACGGTGCCACTCTCCGCGGAGATCGCGAAGAGGCCGCGCGAAAAGGACCCGGCGACCACGATCGTGCCGTCCTTGACGCGTGCCGCGACCGGCGTGGTGTCGATGTCGACGAACTGCTTGTCCTCGCCGGCGAGGTCCGCGGACCAGGCCGTGACCCCGTCCTCCTGCGAGAACGCGACGAGCGCCCCATCCGAGAAGCCCGCGATGACGAGGCCGCCGACCACGGCCGCCCCACCCTGCCCGCTGACGGTGAGCTCGGTCATCTGCTGGCGCTGGTGGTCCCAGATCTTCTTGCCGGTCTCCAGGGAGAGCGCGGTGATGCGGTTGTCGAGGCTCGTGACGAAGACCTTGGCGTCCTTGTCGCCGACCTTGCCAGAGACGACCGGCGAGGCCGAGATGCCCGAAGTGCCCGGATGCTCGCTCATCCAGAGGATGCGCCCGTTGCGCTGGTTCATCCGGTACACGCGGCCGTCGAACGAGGCGACCAGCAGTTCCTCCGGAGCGCCGTAGGGGCCGAGATCGACAGGGCGTGCCGCGTTCGGACCGCGGGTCGCGACCTCCCAGACCACGCGACCTGTCGCCGCTTCGATGCCGCGGACCTTACGGTCCTTCGAGGGCACCACCACGAGACCACCGGCCGGCGTCGCCGTCGATGCCACGAAGAGGGGCTGCCCCTCCTCGACCGGGTGATACGCGAGCGGCTCAAGCTCGTAGAGGCGCGTCGCCCACTCGACCGCGAGGCGACGCTCGTGCTCGGCCTCGATCGGCGCGAAGCTCGAGCAGGCCGCGAGAGCGCAAGCGCCGGCCCAAACACCGGCCAGACGGGCGGTTCTCAAGGGATGAGACCCAGACGATTCTCGACCGTCCCGCGGAGCCCCTGCTTGCCGCCGATCTGGAGCTTGTCGGGCTCGGCATCGGGGGGCAACGTCGCGAGCGCGGCCTGATAGGCCGTCTTGGCCTTGGCCGCGTCACCCTTGCCGTCGTTGAGGACCGGGTTCTGGAGGTCGCCGAGACGCGTGAGGATCTCGGCCTTGAAGGTCCCGCCGACCTGCTTCGAGAGCTCGTCGAGGGTCGCCACGGCCGCGTCGTTCTGGCCCGCCGCCGCCTGCGCGCGCGCCTTCAGCTCGAGCGCCACCGGCAGGGCCGGCGACTTCGCATGCGCCGCGAGCCACGCCTCGGCGTCGGCCAGCGCGCCGGCCGCGTCACCCTTGTTCAGCTTGGCGTTGGCCGCCGCGATCGCGACGAGCTCGGCCGCGTCGTCACCGCCGCGCTCCGCCAGGAACTTCGCGAGCGCCTCGTTCGAGGCGGTCACGCGCGCCGCTTCGTCCGCGAAGCGCGGGGGGCGCGGCAGCTTGGCGATCTCCGGATCCTTCACTTCGTCCGGGCCGATGCCGGCGCCGATCGCCAGGGAGGCATCACGCACCGCGACGGCGCGCGACTCGATCCCCGAGCGCTTCGAGGCGCCGATGACCCACGACACGATGCCGATCGCGACCAGCGCGCCGACACCGATGATGATCAGCTTCCTGTGGCCGTAGAGCTTTTCCCAGAAGCCTTTGAGCGCCACCTCGATCTCATCGGGGGCCCTCAGCTCTTCCTTGGTCATCTCGTGTTTCTTGGCCTTCGCCATGTTCTTCACCCTGGTCTGTCGACAAGCCGGCGATGTCTACCGGCCAGGGTGGGGCCTGTCAATCGAAGTCGACCCCCGCGCCGCAGGGCGGGGCGACCCCGCCGCTCGCGATCGCGGCGCCCTCAGCGACCGACCAGGGCACCGAGCAGCCCCGCCAGAAAGGCTGCCCCCACGACGATCCAGGTCTCGGGGGCCGCGAGCCGTCCCCTCACCCGCTCGGCCAGCGTCGGCGCCCGCGCCTGGACCCGCACCCGCCGCGTGGCCCGAAGCGCTTTGCGCACCTCGCGCATCGACGCGTAGCGCTCGTTGGGATGCTTGGCCAGGCAGCGCGCCAGGACGGCCTCGAGCTGCGGCCGGATCCGGGGCCGCCCGTTGGGGTCGAGCGCGCGCGGCACCCGCTGGTGGACGTGCTGCCAGGCGAAGCCCTCGACCGTCGACGACAGGAACGGAGGCCGCCCGGTGAGGAGCTCGTAAGCGAGGACGCCGAAGGCGTAGACGTCCGTGCGCGCGTCCGCCGGCTCGCCCAGGACCTGCTCCGGCGCCCAGTAGCGCGGCGTGCCCTGCATGGCCCCGGTCTTGGTGCCGCTGTCGTCGAAGCCCGCGCCCTCCGACCGGACGAGGCCGAAGTTGGTGAGCTTGACGAGGTCCTCGCCATGACGCCCCTCCCCGATGAGGACGTTCTCGGGCTTGAGGTTCCGATGGACGAGCCCGACCGCATGGACCGCGCCGAGGGCGTCGGCGAGCTGGTCGAGGACCCGCAAGACGCGCGGCTCGGGGAGGCGTCCCCAGCGCTCGAGCATCTGCCGGAGATCGCGGCCCTCGACGTGCTCGACCACCATGAAGCGGCGGTGGTCGGCGGTCTGGCCGAAGTCGAGGAGGCGCGCCACGTGCGGGTGATCCAGGCGCGAGAGGGCCTGGGCCTCACGCTCGAAGCGCGCCTTCAAGACCGCGTCGGCGCGATCGTGCTCCAGCTTCACGACGACACGCCGCCCGAGCTCGCGGTGGCGGGCCAGGAACGACGAGCCGGTGAGCGAGCTGCCGAGGGGGCCGAGGATCTGGTAGCGCCCATCGATGTCGATGGCGCTGTGAGACTTGCGAACGAGCTGGGACGCGACGGGCATGACGCTCCTCGGGACAGCGACGAGACCGACCAGATGGCGATACCGTAACTGTCTCGAGGAACGAACGAAAGTGCCGGTCCCGAAATCGTCCGCGGTCGGCGTCAGCTCTCGCCGCGGGGCACGTCGAGCGGCGCCCCATCGGCATCGTCCCAGGCGCGCAGCACCTCGGCGGCGCGACGCGGGCAGCGCAGCTTGACGAGCGCCTTGGCCTCGATCTGCCGGATGCGCTCGCGCGTGAGCTCCATGTCGCGCCCCACCTCTTCCAAGGTGTAGGAGCGGCGCTCGCAGATCCCGAAGCGCTTGGCGAGGATGCGCGCCTCGCGCTGCGAGAGGGTTCCCAGCAGCTCGCGCGTGGCCTTGCGCAGCGCCTCGCGCTCGGCGCGACGCTCCGGGTCGACGGCGTCCTCGTCGGCGATGAAGTCGCCGAGCTCGGAGTCGTCCTCGCCGACCGGCGCCTCCAGCGAGACCGGCGAGCGCGCAAGGCGCAGCGTCCGCGAGACGACCTCCTCGGGCATCTCGATCTCGACCGCGATCTCGTCGTTGGTCGGCTCGCGCTGGAGCCGCTGCTCGAGCTGGACGCGGGCGCGCGAGATGCGGTTCAGGAGCTCGACCAGGTGGATCGGGATGCGGATCGTGCGGGCCTGGTCCGCGATGGCGCGCGTGATGCTCTGGCGGATCCACCAGGTGGCGTAGGTCGAGAACTTGTGGCCGCGCCGCCACTCGAACTTCTCGACCGCCTTCATGAGGCCGATGTTGCCCTCCTGGATGAGGTCGAGGAGCGGCAGGGAGCGGTTCATGTAGCGCTTGGCGATCGACACGACGAGGCGGAGGTTCGCGAGGATCATCACGGCGCGGCCCTGCTCGGCCCGCACATGCCCTTCCTCGAGGAGCTTCGACACCTCGAGGAGCTCGTCGCCCGAGAGGCCGATCTGGCGCTCGACCGCATCGATGGTCTCGACGATGGCGATGGCGCGCTTCTGGGTGGTCGCGGTGACCGACTTCGGGAAGCGCGCGGCCCGCGCCGCAGCGACGAGGCCCTGGGCGTCGAGACCCGTCGGGCCAGCCATGCGCGCCAACTGGCGGTGGGCGCGGCGGAGCTCGTCGGCGTGCTGGCGCACGGTCGAGAGGACCTTCACGAGCACGCGGAAGCCGAAGCCGAACTCGCGGAAGAGGCGGAAGAGGTTGCGCTGCGCCGCGCGCCAGGCCTCGCGGTCCTCGTCGCTGGCCTTCTTGGCCTTCACCTTCTTGCCGGCGCGCTCCCACTCGGCGCGCGCGGTGGCGAGCTGGCCCTCGAACTTCTCGAGGTCCTTCAGGGCCGACGTGTCCTCGAACTCGTAGCCGTCCTCGCTCTCCATGACCTCGCAGCGGTAGCCGACGTCCTCGAGCAGGCGCTTGCCCGCGTCGAGCAGCTCGCGACGGCCGTAGGGCATGGTGAGCAGGGCCTCGAAGACCTGCTCGGTGCCTTCTTCGATCTGCTGGGCGACTTTCTGCTCGCCGAGCCGGTTCAAGAGGCGGACGTCGCCGATGCGCTGGAGGTAGACCAGGATCGGGTTCAGCTCCTCGATCGGCTCGTCGCGCGTGACGCCGCTGCGCGAGACGCCCTCGTCGGCGTCCGCGTGCTCGGGGCCTTCGTCGGCCTTGCGATCCATGCCCGCGTCGCGAGCCAGGTATCGCTCGGCACCGGAGACCCGGCGCTCACTTTTCTTTCCCCCGCCATTGCGCTGCATCGTCGTCTCGAGCTGCGTCGCCATGCGCTCCCCAGGTTCAGGCCCGCTTTCACTTGCCCCGCTCGCCGGCCGCCTTGATTTGCGAGGCCTGTTCGAGCAGCGTCGCCCCGTAGACGGGCGCGACGGCATGGGTCGCTGTGCAATGCCCGATCCAGCGGTCCCCGCGGCCGGTCGCTGACGCAGCGCGTCAAAGGGCTGACCCTTGGTCAAAGCCGACCTCGCCGCGTCGGTGGCCGCCAAGCGTCATGGGCGTTCGGACCATCGACGTCGGCCGGGGCACCGCGGCGGGCGGCGGCACCCGGGAAACTGCGACATCCATGTCAGGGGGGTGGCAACCAGACCCCACGCGGTGGGTTGCGCGGGGCGCGCGACCCGCTATGCTCGCGGCCGTCCGGTCAGGCCCATCGCCCGGAGGTGTCGCTGGGGCGCGCTGCGGCGGGGCGGACGAAAGACCAATCTTCTTCGATGCTTCTGGGGGTATCATGCTCTGGGTCGGGCTCATCCTGCTCGCCGTCGCGGCGCTCTTGTACTTCCTGTCGAAGCGCTCCGAGACCAAGGTCCACTACGTAAAGGCGACCGAGACGTCGAAGATCGGTGCCATCCAGAAGCTCGTGGCCGAGGTCGCGGCGGACATGCCCGACGGGATGGCCACCGGATTCAAAGACTATGTCGAGGTGAAGGGTCGCGTGGCGTGCGACGAGCCTCTCCAGGGCGAGATCTCGGACCAGGTCGGCGCCATCGTCGAGACCGAGGTGATCCGCGTCTACGAACGCCGCGAGGAGACCCGCGACGCCCAGGGACAGCTGCGCACGGAGTGGCGCAAGGGCGAGGAAACGGTGTCGTCGAACCGGCGCGAGTCGCCGTTCTGGATCGACGACGGCACGGGCCGCCTGCGCGTGAAATCCAACGGCGGCCGCGGGGTCGAGCTGGTCAAGGTCGTCGAGCGCTACGAGCCGGCCGGCAGCAACGAGAGCGGCTTCGGCGGCCAGGTCACCCTGTCGATGGGCCGCTTCCAGATGTCGCTCGGCAGCGGGCGCTGGGACCCGTCGAGCTCGCGCACCCTGGGCTATCGCTTCGTCGAGCGGATCCTGCCGATCGGCAAGCCGGTCTACGCGCTGGGCGAGGTCGCGGCCACCGAGGACGAGGGTCTTCTGCTGCGGCCGCCGACCGAGGACGACAAGAAGAAGCCGTTCATGGTGTCGCCCAAGACCGAGGAAGAGATCGTCAAGGGGGCCGAGAAGAGCGCGAAACTGCTGCGCATCTTCGCGATCATCCTCGGCGTCGGCGGCGTCGCGCTGGCGGTCTTCGGCCTCATCCGCCGCTGATGGACCGGGTGCGGCCCGCGGCCGGGGAGCGGACGCGAGCGGAGGTCTGGACTCGAGGTGGGTCGGCCGCTAGCGTCGCCGCCGTGCACCCCTTCCCTGCTTTCGCGACGGTCGTCGCCACGTCGCTGCTCATGGCCTGCCCAGGCCCTCCGCACACCTCCGACATGCGCGAGGATGCCGACAGCCGAGACGTCGAGACCGAGTTGGGCGACGACACGCCCGACGGCGACGCCGAAGCGCTCTCGGGGGACCCTGACATCGAAGTCACAGGGCCCGAGACCGTCGCCTGCTCGACGCTCTCGTGTGACGACGAGAACCCTTGCACGACGGACAGTTGTGCCGACGGGGCGTGCCGCCACACGCCCAACCTGGTGAGCTGCGACGACGGCGACCCGTGCACCGAGCTCGACCGCTGCTCGGCCGGGGTGTGCGGCGGCGTGGCGGTCGACTGCGACGACGGCGAGGCCTGCACGCAAGACCTGTGCGGCGCGGCCGGCTGCGAGCACGTCGCGCAGACCGGGCCCTGCGACGATGGCGATCTCTGCACCTCGGGCGACCAGTGCGACGGCGGCCACTGCGTGGGCGTCGCGGTCACCTGTCCGAGCGGCGGGGTCTGTCAGGAGGCGGTCTGCCGCCGCGACACCGGTTGTCGCCTCGAGCCCCGCCAGGGCGCATGCGACGACGACAACGCTTGCACCGAGGGCACCGAGTGCCGGAGCGGCGCGTGCCGTGGGCGGCTCCTGGATTGTGACGACGGCGACCCGTGCACCGACGACTACTGCGATCCGGCGAGCGGCTGCGCCCACCGCGACAACCGCGCGCCGTGCGACGATGGCGACGCGTGCACGACCGGGGACCGGTGTCAGGCCGGGGCGTGCGTCGGCGCGCCGCGGGCCATGTGCTGCGCCGCCGCTGCGGACTGCGACGACGGCGACGCGTGCACGGTCGACCGTTGCGAGGGCGGTGGCTGCGTCCACGAGGCCCTGAGCTGCGACGACGGCGAGCGCTGCACGCTGGACCGCTGCAACGCGGGCGCATGTGAGAGCGCGGCCTGGAGCGTCGTCGGGCTCGAGGTGGGCGATGACTTCGAGGCCGGGGTCGACGGCTGGCAGCGCGCGTCGAGCAACGCCGCGGTCGGCTGGCGGAGCGATGCGACCTGGGCGGCATCGGGGGACAGGAGCCTCTACTGCGGCGCCATCGCGAGCGAGGGATACGACCTCGGCGCGACCCGTGCGCGCGCGTCGAAGGTCGTGAGGGTGCCACCCGAGGCGACGCTGCGCTACGCGTACCGCGTAGAGGTCGAGGACGACGGGAGCTGCGTCTTCGACGTGGTCGAGGTGTGGCTCGACGGCGTGCGCGTGGACCGCATCTGCGCGACCGGCGAGGGCACGCGCGAGGTCGCGCTCGGGGCGCGGGGAGCCGCGCTGGAGGGGCGCGAGGTCACGCTGGAGCTGGTCTTCGACACCGTCGATGGCGAGAGGAACGGCGGGCGCGGCGTGTGGATCGATGACCTCGTCCTGCGTGCCGGGGTCTGTCGCTGAGCGCATGGGCGGCGGCGAAACCCGGCATTTTCCGCGCGCCTTCATGCGCATTGGCAAGGGCCGGTCCCACGGCTATACACCCGACCGAGGCCAGGGCGACGCCCACGGTCAGGGCCGAGTCATGGCGAGAGCCAGAGACCTCTCGAGGAGCGGATGAGCGAGACGGAGCGAACGCAGGAGATGCCGGATGCGGCCGAGCTGGCGCGGCTCGAGGCCCAGGCCCGCGTGCGACCGGGAGACCCGGTGGCGCGGGCGCGGCTCGCGGTCGCCCTGCCCCACGACGAGGCGGAGGGGCCGACGCGCATCGCCGAGGGTCTCATTCGAACGTGCCTGAGGCTTGGCGCCCTGGACCCGGCGATCGAGGCGGCGACGTTGCTGCACCAGCGCTTCGGCACGCCCGAGCTGGCGATTGGCCTGGCCGACGCGTGGCTCACGCGGCATCGCGACGACGACGTCGAGCGCGCGGTGGCGGTGCTCTCGGAGCTGGTGAGCGTGGAGCCCGATCCCCGCGCCTCGGCCCCGAGCGGGACGACCGGTGCGGACCTCGAGGCGCGCGTGAGGCTCGCGGCGCTGGCGCTGGGGCGTGGCGAGGTCGAGACGGCGCTGGCCTGGACCTCGCCGATTGCGGCCACGGCACCTCCCGGTGCCACGCGCATGGGACACGCGAGCGCGGCGGCGATGAGCCTGCACGCCAACGTGCTGCTGGCGGCGGGTCGGGCCGACGAGGCGGCGGCTTACGCGGCCGAGGCCCTGGAGCAGCTCGGCGACGCGAGCGCGACGGCGCAGGAGGGCGCGCGGCTCCTCGCGGAGTCGCAGCGGTTCTATCAGGTCCTGGGGATCGCCGAGCTGGCGCGCGGGCGGACCGAGGCGGCCGTGGCGGCGCTGTCCGAGGCGCTGCGCCTGGGCCCCGACGACCCGACCTCGTATTACAACCTCGCCCTGGCGTTCGAGGCCGCGGGCAGCCCGGCGGCGGCGTTGGGCGTCGTCGAGGCGGGGCTCGAGCTGTTCGAGGCCGGGGTCGCCCCAGACCCGAGGCTCGTGGCGTTGCGGAACCGCCTCGTCGCCTGAGTCGGGCCGCTGGGCCCGCGCGTGCGGGTGTCGCGAGCGGCGAATGCGCGAGGTCGGCCGGGTTTCGGCGCGCCCGCTGCCGCTTGCGCGGGACGCGGTGAGTCTCTATCGTCTCCGCCTCTATGGCGTACTTCCAGTTCCTCGGCACCGGGCCCTCGACCCCCATCACCGACGCGACCGGCCGCAACCATCGGCTGCGGAGCTCGGCGTTGGCCCAACACATCTCGACCTGGGTCCTCATCGACGCGACCCACGACTTCGAGACCCAGATCGAGCACGCGCTGTCGGTCACCGGCGTGGTCCTCACCAATGCGACGCGTGACGCGGCCGGCGGCCTCGGCAACCTCGACAAGTGGCTCGACACGAAGACCCCGCTCTACGCGCCGACCGCCCTTTGGGAGGACCTCGTGCCGCGCTACGGGCCGTTCCAGAAACTCTACCACGAGCCGATCGAAGAGGGCCGCACCTTCACGGCCGGCGACATGGAGATCGTCTGCTTCCGGGTCGAGACCTCGACCGGCGCGGCCGCCGCACCGACCTGGGGCTATCGCTTCGACAACGGGAAGAAGAAGGTCTGCTACGCCTCGGACGTAAAGACCATCCCGGCCGAGTCCGAGCCCTTCTTCAAGAAGAACGACCTGCTCGTGGTCGATGCCGCCGGCTGGGACAAGGATCTGCCGACCCATCGCGGCGCGCTGAACCACCTCTCGACCTACGTCGAGTGGGGTAACGAACACATCGTGTTCACGCACATCGGCCGCTCCGCGCCGCCGCACACGCTCGCCGCGGCCGCGGTGAAGAAGATGTCGCACCGCGCCGACCTGGCCTACGACTTCATGAAAATCCCGCTCGGCAGATGAGCAAGCCGCGTCGACTCGGCGCGACGGCCATCGCGCTCGAGCAGCGCCTGCAAGGCTTTGGCGCGCGGGTCCTGCTGTCGGTGCTCATCCTCCTGAGCCTCCTGCCCCACCCGGGCGACCAGGTCACCGACCTCGTCTTCCTGGTCGTCTTCGGCATCGAGCTGACGATCCGCGCGGTAGCCTTCATGGCGCGCGGGCACGCCGAGGAGGACGACGGCTATCGTCGCACGCGGCGGCGCGTGACCCACGCCATCCTGCTGCTCATCGATCTCGTGGCCCTCTTGTCGTTCGTGCCGTGGTCGGGGCTCGGCGGCATCTTCGAAGGTCGGTGGCTCCGGCTCTTGAGGCTGTCGCGCATGATGTTGCTGGTCGGCTACTGGGCGCCGCTCTTGAGGGACACGTGGACGGTGCTGACGCGACACGACCGCATGCGCCAGGTGACGCTGCTCGGGTTGGTGGTCGGACTCCTGGCGTTCGCGGGCGCGACCGTCGTGTCCCAGGTCCCCGTCGACGGCATCGACTTCGATGGCAATGGCGCCGTCGACCCGGGCGATGCGTCGTTCTGGCCGCGCCTCTGGTGGGCGTTCCGGCAGGTCCAGGACCCGGGCAACATGATCGAGAACCCCGGCGAGCTGACGGTCGTCCTGGTCTCGCTGGTGCTGACGGTGGCCGGCCTCTTCGTGGTGTCGTTCCTCATCGGCCTCGCGACCGACATCGTGCGCGAGCTGGTGCTCATCTCGCGGAACCGGCCGCTGGGCTGGAAGGGGCACACCGTCATCGTGCACGCGACGCCGGGGCTGCCGCGCTTGCTCGGCGAGCTGACCACCTACTACGAGCGCCTCTTCCGAAGGCAGCGCTTCGTGGTGGCCGATCACGCCGAGGAGCCGCCCGCTGCGCTGCGCTCGGGCGAGCTCGCGGGGGTGCGGTGGCGGACGACCGACCAGCGCGGGACCGGCCTCGTCGCGCACACCGATGTCGCGACGGCGCGACGCGTGGTGGTCTTGTCCAAGCCCGAGCTGCCCTTCCCCGATGCGCACGCCGCGGCGACGGTGCTCGACGTGCGCGAGGCGAATGTCGCGGCCTGGGTCGTGGCCGAGATCCTCGACCCGAACAACATCGCCGCCGCGCGCGTGGCGGGCGGGGCGCGCACCGTCGTCGTGCCGAGCGAGAAGCTCTTCGGGGTCTGGGCGCTGGCGGCGATCCGGCGGCCGACGCTGATGTCGATCGCCTGGGAGTTGTTGGCGACGCGCGGCGGGGCCGAGGTCTACACCTGCTTCTTCGACGCCGATGGGCTCCCGGGACCGGGGGCGCCGTGGGTGCCGCCCGCGGGGACGCGGCTGGAGGACCTGAACGCACTGGCGCTGAGCCAGCGCTGGAGCGCGCCAGGCAAGCGCGCGCGGCCGGGCGGCGTGGTGCCGGTCGGGGTGTTCTACGCGGGTCCGGGGGCGACGGGCGGCGGGCCAGAGACGTGCGAGGCGTTGCTCGCGCCGGCGCCGGGGACGATCCTGGATCGGCCGGTGCGGGCGCTGGTGGCGGTGGCCGACCACTTCGCGTTGGTCGAGCGCTTCGGCCAGCGCGTGTACGAAGGGGGCGTCGCGCGCGAGGGTGAGGGCGAGCCTGCGCTGGCGCTCGAGGTGGGCGTTGGCGAGGCGCCGATCCGGCCGAAGAAGGTGCTGCTCTGCGGCTTCCGACCGGCGACTGTGGTGGTGTGCGCGGGCCTCCTGGCGGACGCGGTCGACGCGCTGGAGATCGTCCTCGTCATGCGCCACGAGGACAGCGTGAGGGTCGCGGCGCAGACCTTCCGCGAGCACGGCCTCGGGGCCACCACCCAACACGCGTGCTTCGCGGGAAGCTTCACCGCCGAGGAGGCCGACGTCTTCCGTTGGGCCGGCCCGGGGGGCGCGGCCGGGCGGCGGGGCGGGCGCGTGCGGCTCGTGCGCGCGGACTGGACCTCGGAGCGGACCTTGTCGGGACTCGAGGCCGGGGTGGAGCACGTCGCGGCGTACGACACGGTGCTGCTGCTGGGCTCGCACGAGGCCGAGTACGATGGCCGGACGGCGATGGCGGTCCTGAAGATCGCCGACCTCCTGGGGGCCGCGGGCCGAAGCGGCGGGCCGCGGGTCGTGGCCGGTGTGGCGGACGCCGAGCTCGGGCGGCGCCTGGCCGATCGCTTCCACAAGCGCACGGGCCTGGTCCCCGTCGTCCTCGAGGCCGAGGAGCTGCGCGCCCTGTTCGTGTTCCAGTCGATCGCCGTGCCGGGCTGGGAGACGATCTACCTGGACCTCCTGGCTCCAGGCGGACGGAGTCTCCTGCGGCTGCCAGTTACAGGCGGTTACGAGGCCGGCAAGTCCGCGAGCTTCAAGGAGCTCGCGCGTGCCGTGCGCGACCGCGGCGTGCTCATTGCGGTCGAGTCGAGGTCGGGCGCGCGCCTCATCGCGCCGGCCCCGGATGAGGGGCCATGGGCGCTCGAAGACCTCGCGGCGCTGATCGTGATCGGCTGAGGGCTGGCTCGGCCAGGCCTTCGGCGGAGGGGCGTCGAGCGGGAGGCGTCAGGCCTTGGAGCCCGCGCGCGGCTTGCGGGGGCGAGCGGCGCGCTTGTGGGTGCGCGTCGCGCCCGAGGGCTTCTTCGGGGCCGGTGCCTCGGGGGCGAAGAGGTGCTTCATCGTCGGCGGCTGGAACGGCACGTCGGGGCGATAGATCACCGCGGTCTTGCCGACGCGCTGGATGAGCTGACCGCCAGCAGCCCAGGCGAGGTCGACGGCCGAGTCGTCCTTGTCGAGGCGGGCGCGCGGGGTGAGCTTGGCCTTGACGAGGCCGTGGCGCGCGAGGGCCTCGCGGGCGCTCTCGACGAGGCCCGCCGAGAGGCCGTCGCGGCCGATGAGGATGGAGGCTTCGAGCGCGTGCGCGATGCCGCGGAGCTCTTTGATGCGCTCACGCGTGGGGGCGGGACGGCGCGTGCCGCGCAGCACGACGGTGGTGTCGTCGACCTCGGGTGAGGCCTCGCCGTGGACGTGCCCGAGGTCGAAGACGGGGCCGAGGCGATGGGCGAGGGCCGCGGCGTTCTCGGTCGCGCCGTGGACGACGATGACCACGACGCCGCCGGGGACGACGCCCTGGATGAGCTCGCGGGCTTCGGCGGGGACGAGCGGCGCGGGCGGAGCGGCGATCTCGACGAGGCCGGTCGGGGCGATGACGTCCTCGACGAAGGTCGCGCCCGAGGCGCTCACGAGGCTGTCGAGCGCGGTGCGGAGCTCGGGGCTCGTGAGCGAGACGCGCACCTCTTTGTCGGGTCCGAGGTCGAGGAGGCGGGCGATGGTGCGGGCGAGGCGCTGCATGAAATCCTTCCTGAGGTCGGGGCGCCGGCTGGAGGGCGGGCCACGAAGGGGCGCTGCTAGCGCGTTATGGGCGCCTTGACAATGCTCGGCTTCTTGCGCGCGCCGACCGGGACGGTCGAGACGAGGCGCCCGTCGGGCGTGACGGTGTGGATCTCATCGGCCGCGCTGGTGAGCTCGGCGTGCGCGAGGGCGAGATCGGCGGCGAGGCCCGAGCGCTCGCCAGCCCAGGTGTCGGCGGCGGCGCTGGCGTCGATGCGATCGCGCGGGACCAGGGCCAGGACGAGGCGCGGCGGGCCACCGGGGCGACGGGCGCCGAGGGCGCGGTGGGCGCGGAGACGGGCCATGGTCTCGCCGGAGAGCGGCGCGTGCCCGTCGGTGATGAGGACCAGGTCGGCGCGATCCAAGGTCGCGAGCCGGTCGAGCCCCCAGCGGAGGGGGCCGTCGAAGTCGGTGCCGCCATGGAAGCTCGCCATCAGGAAGGCGAAGAGGTGCTCCGGCGAGGCTTTGGCGAAGGGGAGGACGCGCAGGCTGCCGCGCCCGCCGAAGAGGGCGACCTCGACCGGGCGTCGCTCGCGCAGGAGGCGGCGTGCAATGGCGAGCGCCAGGGCCTTGGCGCGGGCCTCGGGCTCGCCGAGCATCGAGCCCGAGGTGTCGACGAGCAGGATGGCGGGACCGCGGACGAGCGAGCGAGCGTCGTCGCCGGGGCCGGCGTGAGCGAGCGCCATCGCGCGGCGCTCGGCGAGACGCATGAGGAAGAGGTCCTCGGTGGCCGGGTCGCCGAGCAGGGCGAGCTCGCTCGGGAGGAGGTCGGCGAGGTCGCCACCGAGGCGCACCCCGGTGACCTCGCCACGGCCGCCGCGCTCGGGGTGTGGGCCGACGGCGGGGCCGGCCTCGAGGCGTCCGAGGTGGTCGGCGAGGCGGGCGAGCTCGGGGCGACGCGCGAGCAGGGCATCGAGGGTCGCAAGGCGGTCGGAGACGACGGCGAGCAGGCGCGAGCCCTCGGGGTGCGAGCCCGCGCTCGAGAACGGCGAGAGCCGCGCGAGGGCGTCCTCGAGGTCGAAGAGGGCCAGGGCGTGATCTTCGGCGAGCGCGAGCGCGCGGCCCAGCGGCGAGGCGCGGGACGGCGGAGGCGTGGGCGGCGCGGGAACGGGCGGCGTAGGAGCAGGTGCGGGAGTGGGCGGCGTGGGAGTGGGTGCGGGAGTGGGCGGCGTGGGATCAGGGGCGGGCGGGGGCGTGGGCGTGGGAGGAGGTGTGGGCGGGCGAGGCGAGGCATGGAGGTGCGCGAGAAAGGTGCGCGCCGCGTGGGTGGCGCGTGCGCGGGAGCCGCGGCAGAGGGAGGCGAGGCCCGCGAGCTCGGCGGGCTGGGTCTCGCGGCTCAAGGCCTGAGGCCAGGGTCCACGGCCGTCGAGGAAGGCCGCGAGCGCCGACGTGAGCGCGTCGCGGGACGCGTGGCTCGCCAAGGACGCGTCGCTCAACGTGCGCGATCCGGATCGCGCGGGTCGCGTGACGGGGCGAGATCGACCGAGGGACGCGGCGGCAGGCGGGGCACGCCGGCTCTCCGGAGCTCGCCCGACAAGGCACGCAGCGCCGAGAGGGCCGGGCTGCCCGGGGCGATGCCGCGGTCGGCGAGGAAGTGCTGGAGGGAGGGCCAGTCCGACAAGAGGGCCCACCAGCAGGCCGGATCCAGCACGAGCGTCGTCACGGTGCGATGCCACTCGGTTGCTTCGTCGAGCTCACGCCCTTCGGAGGTGGCGCGATCGATGAGCTTGCGCTGGATGCGACCGGCGATGAGCGGGGCCGCGTCGAAGAGCAGGAAGCCGTTGTTGGAGACCGGGATCCACGCGTCGGGATCGCTGTCCGGGGGCATGAGCCAGAGGGCCACCTCGAGGTCACGGGCCTCGCGCGGATCGCGCTCGCGGCCTTCGCGTGAGAGGGCCTGGACCTTCTTCATGCGGGCGAGCTGGGCGTCGACGGCCGCGCCCGGGGCGGTGGAGAACGCAGTCGTCTCGCCTCCGAGCTCGGCGCGGTGGCGGCGCGCGACCTCTCGATAGGCCTCGAGCTCGCGACGCGCCAGGACGAAGGCGGCGGCCAGCCGACCCGGCGCCAGGTCCAGCCACGGGCTCTCGGCGATCGCCGTGAAGAGGGCGTCGCGCTGCGTGAGCAGCTCGGCCTCGCGCTGGTCGAGCTCGCGCTCGAAGGCGTCGACCCGGGCCAATCGCGCCGCGTAGGCGGCCTCGACATCGCGGGCCTCCTCATCGCCCTCGACCGCTTCCCATGCGGCCTCGAGCCGGGCCGAGAGCGACGGCAGGACGAGGGCGTCGACGGTCCGGCCGAGGAGTCCGCGCAGAGCGCCATCGCTCTGACCCGGGATGCCGAAGCAGGACCCGAGCAAGAGCAGCTCGACCGGGCCGACCTCGTCGCGACCCGAGGTCCAGGCGGCGACGCGCGCGAGCTCGACTGCCTGACGAAAGCGGCGATCGCTGGCGGCGATGCCGAGCGCCGAGAGGCCGTCGCGCAGCGCGACGAGCGCGTCGGCGAAGGCTCTCGGGACCGCGACTCCTGCGGCCTCGCGCCGGATGGCGTGGAGCTCGGAGAGGTGGAGGCGATCGGCCTCGGCGATGGTGAGTGCCGGACGCTGACCGGTCACGACCGAGACGAAGGCCTCGGCGTCTTCGATCGGCGCGATGTCGAGGCGCACGAGGAAGCGATCCCAGAGTGCCGCCAGGCCATCGCCGCCGGCCGCTTCGGAGGCCGGGTCGCCGAGCTGCGGAGCCTCGTTGGAGGCGCCGACGAGGCCTATCAGCGGCACGCGGAGGCGGCGGGCGCCGCAGTGGAAGACGCGCTCGTTCAGGATGCCGAGCAGCGTGTTGAGGACCGCCGAGCTGGCCTTGAAGACCTCGTCGAGGAAGGCGATGTGCGCGTCGGGCAGGTACCCGTCGGTGAGGCGCCGATAGTCCTCGTCCTTCAGCCCTTGGATGGACAGGGGCCCGAAGAGCTCGTCGGGGTGCGAGAAGCGCGTGAGGAGGTACTCGAAGTAGCGCACGCGGTCGTCGGCGGTGCCCTCGCGCGGGGCAGCCGGGTCGCTCGCGAAGGCTTCGGAGGCGGCCCGCGCGAGCATCGACTTGCCCGTCCCCGGAGGTCCGAGCAAGAGCACGTGCTGGCCGGCGACGAGAGCCAGGAGCAGCATGCGCGCGGGGGCCTCGCGTTCGACGAAGGTCGCGTCGAAGGCGCGGACGATGGACGCCAGGCGAGCGCTCAAGCGGGCGCGATCGAGGTTCGGGCCGTGCATGACCGCTCTCATAGCACGCAGGCGGGTCCCTGAGGGGAGGTCTGCGCGGTACAGGATTCGAACCTGTGGCCTTCGGCTCCGGAGGCCGACGCTCTATCCAGCTGAGCTAACCGCGCGCGTTTCAGGGAGCCGCCCCGCGCACCCCGAGGGGCGCCCGAAGCGAGGCGGTCGAGGTACACCCCACGCACGGGCCCGTCAAGCACCACGTCGCCACCTGCGTGGCCGCCAAGCACCACGTCGCTACGTGCTTGCCCGCCAGCCACGGCCGCGCCTCTACGCCTCCGCCGCGAGCCGGCTCGATGGCGTCGCGGTCGAGCGTTCCTTCCTGACCCTCCGGGTGTCGCGAAACGACACCCACGAGAGAAAACTGCGTCCTCGGACCGTCGCAACGGGGTTCGAACCACCCCGCTGTTTACTGGGGGAAGACCTGAGAGACGTCATGCCGACTTGCGCCGACACAACAGGGGGAAGATTCAGGTGCAGCGAGATGACCCGGGCCGCTACGTCCGGTCCGAGACGCAAGGAAGGAAACCTGACTTGGGTTAAACCACAAGGCAGGCCGGCCTGGCAATCCCGAAGCGCAAAAAGTTGACGCGCTTTCGGAACGCTGCGTGAGGACTGGATGAATCTCGTTCGCAGGGCTGGGTACGGGTGTTCCGAGCCGGAGCGAGGACGCAAGCTGTGTAGCCTCAGTCCCTGCCCTTCGTAAAGCGGAACCTTGGCAAGACGTCACGTGGAACGCGCTACGGGCCGGCCCGAGCCGACGCCGATCGGCGTGCGGCGCGGGTTTTCTAGCCATCGTCCGAGGCCAGGACTAAGGTCGCGCCATGGTCGCGCTCCCGCCCTCGCCCCCCTCGCCCACCCCGACCCCACGCCCCGTGAGGATCGCGGTGCTGACCGTCTCGGACACCCGCACCGCCGCCAACGACACGTCGGGCGACCTGCTGGTCGAGCGCCTGAGCTCGGCGGGCCACACGCTCGCCGCGCGGGACCTGGTGCAGGACGATCGCGCCATCCTGCGAGCGCGCATCCTCGATTGGAGCGCCGCCAGGAGCGACGACGGGAGCCCGGCCGTCGAGGCCATCCTCATCACGGGCGGCACCGGCATCACGGGCCGCGACGTCACGGTCGATGTGCTGGAGCCGCTGTTCGAGAAGGCGATCCCGGGATTCGGCGAGCTCTTCAGGATGTTGTCGTACGCCGACATCGGGGCCTCGACCATCCAGTCGAGGGCGGTGGCGGGACTGGTCGGGACCTGCTTCGTCTTCGCGATGCCGGGGTCGACCGGCGCCTGCCGACTCGCGTGGGATGCGATCCTCGCCCACCAGCTCGACGTGCGCGCCAAACCCTGCAACCTCGTGAAGCTCATGCCCCGACTCGACGAGGGGCCACCTGAGACGAGTCGAGGGCCGAGTAGAGAGTCCTGATGCGAGCCTGGCCACGACTGAGCAACCGACCCTGGGCCGCCGCCTTCGCGGTCTCGATGCTGACCGCGAGCGCCGGACACGCCGCGGATCCCAAGCGCGATCCGGCCGAGCGCGTGCCCCTTCCGCGCCTCGAGGTGACCACCGCGCACGAGTCCCAGGCCGCGTGGATGGCCGTCAAGGGCCTCGGCAGCGGGGCCAAGCAGGCCGACGCCGTCGAGAAGCGACGCCTCTTGAGGAAGGCCTGCGAGGACTTGGTCGATCTCAGGCCGTTGGTCGATGGCGGCGTGATGGCGGGCTTCGACTTCCGCGACAACGTGCGCGGGCGCAGCTGGTCAAGGCCGACCCTGGCGTTGGTGCTGAGCGAGGCGATGAAGCGCTTTCGGGCCGAGCTGCCGGGGCGCGCGCTGTCGATCGGCGACGTCAGCCAGCCGGGCTGCGGGCAGATCTTCCACGGCGTGATCGTGCAAGAGCTGAGTGGTGAGGCCGCGACGAAGTTGGTGGCCTCCGCGCGACTCGAGCTCTCCGAGCCGACCCTCACCGAGGTCAAGCGGGCCAAAGATTTTCCCTGGGAATCCGACCGCTTCGGGCCACCCGAGGAGCGCGTCCTGGTCACGACCCGCATCCTCGGGAAGAGCGCCGACGGTGCGCGCCTGCGCACGGCGCGGACGCGGCACCGCGAGCTGGCGGCGCCGAGTACCGATGAGGTCAAGGCCCTCGAGGTCGCGCTTGCAGGGCTCACGCGTGGGGCCCCGGCCTCGTCGAAGAAGGTCGAGAGCGAGGACGGAGCCGGGGTGCGCGAGGTGCTGTGGGCGACCCACTTCATCGCGCCCGAGTCCAAGCGCCAGGCGCTGATCGTGACGCGCCAGAAGCCGGGGCGGCGCCTCGAATGGGCGGATGTGGTCGAGGTTCGGCTCGCGAGCTGGCAGGACAAGAAGCCGCTGTCGTTCCCGGACGAGGTGCGGTGGGTGGTGAGGACGGTCGCCACCCCGGTGGCGCCGGCGCCGGCGATCGCGACCACGCGGGCGCGGAACGCGAAGAAGGTGGCGAAGGTGCCGACGCCGATCGAGGCGGTGACCTTCGAGCGCTGGGGTCTCCTCTACGAGGCCGGCCACATCACGCATCTATCCGGAATCGATGTGGATCTCAGCTATGTGACGCTGGGTGATCAGCGGCACTTCGCGGTCGATCTGGCGGCGATGGACGTGCCGGCGACCTGGCGCTGGCTGGAGATCGTCGAGGAGACGGCGCGCGGGCTGGGGACCCCGGTCGATGCGATCCTGGTCGATGCGAAGATCAAGCGACACTTCGAGCAGAACCTACCGAAGCAGGCGCGACAGTCGAAGCCGTGGCACCTCCTGGCGATCGTCGGCGGCCACGACGCCCACCACCACCTGCGCATCGTGGAAGGGACGGCGGCCCAGGAGAAGGCCGCGCGGAAGCGCCTGTTCGGGAAGTAGCCGAAAGAACGCCCTGGGCGAGGTCGAGGGGAGCGGCGAGTGATGCCGCAGGGTCGGATCCGAAGCCGGACCCTTCCCTTCAGTTGGAAGCGGCGTCCGCGGCGGCGTACCCCGACGTGACCGCGTCGGCGAGGCCCACGCCGTCGAAGCCCGAGCCCGCCAGGATGAAGGTGCGCGGCAGGGCGGCGCGCAGTGCGCGGACCGCGGCGGCATGTCCCGGGCGATACTGGGCGATGGCGCGGGGCCAGCGGTGCACGACGGCGACCTCGGGATCGTTGCTCAGGCCGTGGGTCTTCTGGAGCGCGCTGGTGGCCTCCGCGATGAGGGCCGCGTCGTCCAGGCCGACGGCGTCGGGGGCTCTCACCCCGCCGATGATGGCGGTGACGGCGCTGCGGCCCGGAGGCGCGCGATCGGGGAAGATCGACGACGCGAAGACGAGCCCCTGCACGCGGCCGAGCGGCGTCCTGGGCGCGATGAGGAGGCCGAAGCCGGAGGCGGGGCGCGCGAGATCGCTGTCGCGCAGGCCGAGCCCGACGGTGGCTACCGAGGCCATCGGGAGGGACGCGAGTGCGTCGAGGGCCGCGCCGTTCGAGGACCCGACCGAGCCCGCGGCGAGGAGGCGGGCGGTGGCGGGCGCGGGGATGGCGCACACGATGGTCTTCGCGCGGACCGTGCCGTGCGAGGTGTCGACCTGCCAGGCGTCTGCGTCGCGGGCCAGGGCCGAGACCGTCACGCCGAGGTGGAGGCGAGCGCCCAGGTGGTCGCCGAGCGCGCGCGGCAAGGACTGGAGGCCACCTGCGAACGAGAGGATCTGGGCCTTGTCGCGCGGCAGGTACTTCATGCCGCGGATGATGCCGCCGTGCTCGGCCAGGATGGCGACCATCTTGAGCGCGGGCAGCTCGAGGTCGCCCGGGTCGCCTGCGAAGATGCCGGTGATGGCGGGCTCGAGGAGGCGCTCGACGACCTCGGGGCCCAGGCGGTCGGCGATGAAGGCGCTGATGGTCGCGTCCCGGGGGCCCTTCCAGGCGCGGCGGAAGGGCTCGCTCAGGAGGCGTGCGCGGCCGCCCGGGGTCAGCAAGTTTCCGCCGAAGAGGTCCTTCGGGCCGTTCACGCGGTGGACGCCGCCGTGATAGATCCAGCGGTCCTTGGCCAGGGGCGAGGCGATGGTGCGCTGGTCGAGCAGGCCGGCGGCGGCGATGAGCGCGGTCATCGCGGCGCCACCACCACGGATCGAGTTGGGACCGCCCTCGAAGCGATAGCCGTCGATCGCGACGGTGCGGATCGGTCCACCCGCGGCATCGCCCGCGTCCACGAGGTGCACGTCGACCCCGCGCGCGGCGAGGCGCGTCGCGGCCGCGAGCCCCGAGAGCCCGGCGCCGAGGACGAGCACCTCGGCCGAGCCCGGCAGCGCGGAGGTCATGGTTGGGCTCCCGACCAGAGCGCGTGGCCGTGCTCGCGCGCGACCGCGACGAAGGTGCGGGCGGCCTCGACCGAGGCGTCCGGCGTGATGCCGTGGCCGAGGTTCACGATGTGGCCGGGCAAGCGCCCGAAGTCGTCCATGCAGGCCGTGACGGCGCGCGCGATGGCGGCCGACGAGCAGGTCATGACCCCCGGCTCGACGTTGCCCTGGTGCGCGAAGCGATGGCCGGTGCGGGCGCGGACCGACGAGAGCGGCTCGCGCCAGTCGACGGAGAGGACGTCGCAGGGGAGCTCGGCCATGGCGGGCACGAGGTGCGAGGCCTCGAGCGCGTAGTGGATGAGCGGCGTCGCGGGCTTCGCGGCGCGGATGCGGCGCAAGACCTCGCTGGTGTAGGGCTGCGAGAAGGTGCGCCACTCGGACTCGGTGAGGAGCCCGCCCCAGGTGTCGAAGAGCTGGATGGCGTCAGCGCCGGCCTCGATCTGACGGATGCAGTACGGGGCGACGACCTCGGTCATCTTGGCCAGCAGCTGGTGGAGGAGCTCGGGCGCGTCCCAGATGAGCTTGCGGAGCGCGTGCTTGTTCTTGGTCGTGCCGCCTTCCACCGCGTAGGTCGCAAGCGTGAACGGCGAGCCCGAGAAGCCGAGCAGCGGCAGGGTCGCGTCGGGCGAGCGGCTGCGCAAGGTCGACTTGATGAGCGAGACGGCCTCGTAGACGAAGCCGAGGTCGTCGGCGACGTCGGTGCGCAAGGCGGCGATGGTGGCGGCGTCGCGGACCTTCGAGACCTTCGGGCCGCCCTCGTCGAACTCGACCGTCATGCCCATGGGCTCGAGCGGGACGAGGATGTCGGAGAACAGGATCGCCGCGTCGACGCCGAGCTGGTCGACGGCCATCATGGTCGCCTCGAGCGAGTTCGCCGGGACGCGGCAGATCTCCATGAAGTTGGCGCGCTCGCGGAGGGCGCGATAGCTCGACATGTAGCGCCCGGCCTGGCGCATGATCCAGATCGGCGGGCGGTCGACGGGCTCGCGGCGGCAGGCGGCAAGGAAACGATCGGTCGGATGCATCGGAGTCTCTCGGAGGTCAGCGCGGCTGCCCGTCGGTGCGGGCCGGGAGCGTGAAGTGGAAGGAGCCGGTGACCGCGAGGGTCTTGCCGGTGTCGCCCTCGGACATGAGTGTGCCGGCGAAGGTCCCGGCCATGACGCCATCGGACTCGCTGCTCCAGTCGGTGAGCACGACGGAGCCGGTCGCACCGGGCAGGGTCGAGCGATACTGGAGGCCCTTGACGAACACGTCGACCGACGGCGGGAGCGTCGAGAACGGGTAGGTCTTGGCCTCGCCGGTCTGGATGGGGTGATCGGTCGAGGCGATGACGATGCCGAAGTTGATGCCGATCGACATCGTGCGCGGGAACTGGAGCGAGTCCGTCACGCCGAAGGAGACGGCGGGGGCGATGTGGGTCGAGCCGAAGGCGAAGTACTGGTCGAGCCCGGTGAGGTCGCGGTCGACGACGATGGCCTGGCCGTCGATGTCGAACTCGAGGTGGTAGACCGACTTGCCGGTGAGGTCCGGGGCGTCGGTCTCGGCGTCGACCGCGTCGGTGTCGGTGGTGGCGACCGGGTCGTCACCGCAGCCGAGCGTGGAGAGTGCCAGCGCGGCGAGGGTCAGGATGGGCGCGAGCGATCGCATGGGACCTCGTGAGGCGGGCGCGTCAGGGGAGGAGGAGGGCCTTGGCCTCGGCGGGTGAGGCGACCTCGCGACCGGCGTCGCGCGCGGTCTTGGCGAGGGCCTCGATGAGCGGGCCGTTCGAGGCGGAGCGCGAGCCGTCGGGCAGGTAGAAGGTGTCCTCGAGCCCGGTGCGGAGGTGGCCGCCGAGCTCGGCGGTCTTCTTGTGGACCGCCCAGACCTCTTCGCGGCCGATGACGATCGACTGCCAGTGGGCCCCGGCCGGGAGTTCTTCGAGCAAGAGCGGCAGCCAGGACGCCTTGGCCGGCATGCCCGAGGCGACGCCCATCACGAAGGAGACGTGGATGGGGCCGGTGAGGAGTCCGGTCTCGACGAAGAGGCCGACCGAGCGGACGATGCCGGTGTCGAAGCACTCGCACTCGGGCACGATGGAGAGCGCCTTCATCGCCTTGAAGAACTTGTCGACCTTCGGCACGGGGTTGTCGAAGAGCATGGGCGGCCAGGCCCAGGTGCCGTCCTTCTTCGTGCGGAGGTAGTTGAGGGACCCGGCGTTGAGCGCCGCGAGCTCGGGGCGGACGGCCTCGAGGCAGGCGAGAGGGCCGCTCACGTCGTCGCCGACGACCCCGGTCGTGAGGTTCAGGAGCAGGTCCGGGCACTCGGCGCGGATGGCGTCACAGCAGGCCTTGGCGACCACGGGATCCCAGGTCGGGAAGCGGCCCATCCCCGGCTCCTGCCGGCGGAAGTGGATGTGGATGACACTGGCGCCGGCGTCGCGGGCGCGGCGGGCTTCCTTGGCGAGCTCCTCGGGGCGGACCGGGACCGGGTGCTGGCTGGGGTCGGTGAGGACCCCAGTGATGGCGCAGGTGATGACGGCCTTTTCCATGTGAGCGAACCTCGGGCGCGGGGCTGTCGGCGGAGGCCTCGCGCTCTCGCGAGTCGGCCGCGACACCGCCCCTGGATAGCAGAAGACGCGTCGCACCGCGAGCCGTTCGGTGGCGGCAGCCTCGCCGCGGGCCTCGACCGGCGAGGTCACCGGGACGGGGCCGCCGAGGGCGCGAAGGCCGGGGCCTCGGGTGGCCTGCCTGGGCTCGCGCTCGCGCCGGAGACGGCGCGCGCCTGCATGAGCTTCGCCACGTAGGGGAAGCCGACCTGGATGAGGTTCAGCTCCGGAGCGAGCCGGGCGACCACGCCGAAGAGGAGGAGCATCGCGCGCTCGAGATAGAACCAGCCGAGCGGATACTCGATGGCCCTCATCAGCTTGCGGACCTCTGCGCCGTCGAGGCCGATGTCGAGCTTGTCGCTCTCGGACCTGGCGATGCTCGCGAAGTCCCGGATCTCGAGGCTCAGGATGCGCTCGAAGTAGGCGTGGAGCGAGCGCGAGAGGAGCTCGCGATCCGCGCTCCGCGACACGAAGCCCATGGTGTGGATGCCGCGCATGAAGCTCGCCTCGTCGTGCCGCAGCGCCCCAGCGATGACCGCCATGAGGCCGTCGGCGAGGTTGTCGCGCAGTGCGGCGGCACTGCCGAGGTCGAGCATCACGAGGCGGACCTGCCCCTTGTCGCCGCGCTGCACGAAGAGGTTCCCGGGGTGCGGGTCGGCATGGAAGAAGCGGTCGTGGAAGATGGCGCGGAAGAAGACCTGGACCAGCTTGGTGGCGACCGCGGCGCTGTCGAGCCCGTGTGCCGAGAGACCGGCGACGTCGGTGATCTTGACGCCCTCCATGAAGGTCATGGTGAGGACCTCGCCGTTGGAGAGCTCGGCGATGACCTCGGGCACGACCACGTCGGCGTCGGCCGCGGTCGCGTCGCGCATCTGCGCGATGGACTCGGCTTCGTGGGCGAGGTCGGTCTCGCGCGCGAGCATCTCGCGGAGCTGCTCCAACATGCGCTCGAGCTGGCCTATCGGCACGGCGCGGCGCGCCATTCGCACCGCCAGGGCCAGGACCTGGAGGTCGAGCTCCATCACCTGCCTGATGCCGGGATAGAGGACCTTCACCGCGACGCGGCGGCCGTCGTGCAGGGTCGCCTCGTGCACCTGACCCAGCGAGGCGGCGGCGATCGGCGCCCGCGAGAAGCGCGCGAACGACGCGTGGAGCGGGCGCCCGAGGCTCTTCTCGAGCGCCCTCTCGATGATGCGCCAGGGGCGCGGCGGCACGGCGTCCTGGAGCTGCTCGAGCTCGAGCACGTAGCAATCGGGCAAGAACGTGCCCATCACCGAGAGCACCTGCCCGAGCTTGATGTAGACGCCGCGCAGCCGAAGGCATGCGGACCTGAGACGCCTGGCGTTCTTGGCGTGGACGCGCTCCCAGCGCTGCAGGACGCGGGCACTGCGCGGGAAGAGGCGCGCGAGGCGACGCTGGAGGAAGTAGCTCGCGGCGATCCTCCAGAGGCACCAGAGCGCCAGGACGAGTCTCAGGCGCCACATGATCAGTGCCGCGCCGAGTCGAGGGCCTTGGTCACCTCACGCGCACCGTCGCGCGCTTTGGCGGTCAGGGCGACGACCTTGTCGCGCAAGGTCTCGCGGGCCTCTCCGTAGAGCTCCTGGAGCTTGCCGACGAGCATGTCGATGTTGCCGTCGATCTCGGTGAGATCCTGGTCGGTGAGCTTGCCCCACTCTGCCTTGACGTGACCTCGGAGCTGCTTCCACTTTCCCTTCAACGTGTCGCTGTTCATGCGGCCCTCCTGCTGGTGGCACGTGCGAATCACACGGCCTCGGAGCCGAGAGCAATTGCCCTGCCAAGCGCGTGCATGGCGCGGCACGCGGGCTTCGACGGCCGCAGCGTGGGCGCGGGATGGCCGTCTTGGGGCAGGACGGGTCAGCGTGTGGGGCGTTCTGCCTCGCGCAGTCGCTCGCGTGATCGGTGGAACTGCATCGACACGTGCGCCGTGCGCTCTCAGTCGTCGTCGGCGAGAGGGCCCGAGGGATCGGCGGCCGGGTCGTCGCGCTTGAGCCGCCGCAAGAGGGTCTTGCGATCGACCCCGAGGATGCGGGCTGCCTGGCTCTTGTTGCCGCCGAC
>JAEUKJ010000117.1 GCA_016792665.1 Deltaproteobacteria bacterium
CTCATCGCGGCGATTTTCATTAAGTCTCCCGGGGCGCTTGCCGATACCTGATTTAGCACGGGCTCTGAGCAGTCGAAAGAGCCGCGCTGAACCGGTCGCGTCGCTCCGAGACGACGCCCCAAACACCACTCGGCCCATCGCCCCCCGGCGAAGAGGCCGCGTTGCATCGAACGCTGGAGGGGACGAACATGAAGAACTGGACCTGGAAACGAAGTGTCGTCACCTCCCTGTCGGTCTGCGCCCTTGGCGCGTGCGCCGAAGAAGCCCCGAACAACACGCCTATCGATACGATCGATGACGCCTTCCTGACCGCCGACTCGAAGGCCGACTTCGGCGTCCCCGGCGAGGGCAGCCCCGAGGCGCTCGCCGTGCTGCGCGCCGCCAACGAGTGCGAGAAGGACATGCTCGCCACCACGGCGGGTGTCGGGCTCGGCTCGACCGTCGCCAACAACCTCATCGCCGGCCGCCCCTACCGCAGCCTGGCCCAGCTCGACGCGGTTCCCTACGTCGGCAAGTCCGCCTTCCAGCGCCTCATGACCTGGTCGAAGTCGCAGGGCTGGGTCATCGCCCCGAACGCCGGCAACGCCGCCAAGCGCGCGACGCGCACCCCGTGGTCCAGCTACTGGTGGTCGATGGAGCGCGCCGAGACCGCCCTCGGCTGGACCGACCTCGGCTATCGCCGCACCTGGACCGAAGACGACGCGCGCGGCTTCGACCAGTGCCTCGCGACCACCTCGGCCTCGTGCGAGCAGCGCCTGAACACCATGGCGAGCGACAAGGGCCGCGCGCTGTCGCCGCTCATGAAGTTCGACCTCTGGACGCGCCGCGAGCTCGCGGCCCGCAAGGGCGGCCTCCAGAACGTGAGCTACTCCGAGTTCAGCCACGCGACGCGCTGGGAGCTCGACAACCAGTTCATCGGCGACGACACCGACCACCCCTACTGGGAGGCCCGCGACTACGCCGGCAAGGGCTTCGGCTGGGCGCTCGCGGCAATGACCCACGACGAGCCGATGAACGACGTCGAGCTCCAGGGCATCGTCTTCACCCCCGCCGACGTGAAGGCCATCCTCGCCTCGATGTACGACGGCGCGAAGTTCTTCGTGCCCCAGACGCTGGTCGCCGGCACCCAGGTCCTGGGCGGCAGCGCCACGGTCGCGGCCTACGAGGACGTGAGCCCGGCCGACCTCTTGGCGGCGCTGACGGCGACCGTCGACCAGGGCGACATGCTCGAGGCCGACCTCGACCCGAGCGAGGCGACCTGGAACTTCCCGGTCTTCGGCTACGACCTCACCTGGCAGAAGAGCGGCGCGAAGATCACCGGCACCCTCGTCCTCCACCACGCGAGCGACGACGTCGGCATCGACCAGGTCTTCTCGGGCAACCCGGCGCGCCCCGACCTGAAGAAGCGCTCGCTCGACTTCGAGATGGACGTGGCGGCCGACTGGAAGGGCGACCTCACGCGGCCCACCGCGAGTCGCTGGGTCGGCACCGCGGTCGACAACCACCCGGACTCGGTCGTGGTCGGGGTCGAAGACGACTGGCGCGACGCCCTCTACGAGCAGGCCTCGTCGCTGAAGTCGGAGGTCAACTTCCAGCTCCTGAAGCGCGCGAAGTCCGGCTCTGGCTGGCGCGCCCTGGCCGACGACCTGCTCGACGGCTACTACGCCAAGAACAAGTGAGAGTGGCTCTCATGTGAGAGTCCCTCTCACCACCCGAAACTCCCAAGGGGCTTCTCGCAAGAGAGGCCCCTTCGGCGTTTCAGCGCACTTCTCACAAGGGCGCGCCTTTACTTTGCATCACCAAAGGTCATGCTGGCATGGTGTCTCTCCTCCGACCGCCACCCGAGGTGACCCATGCCCGCTCGAATCTTCCCAGGTGCCGCCCTCCTTGCGACCTGTCTCCTGACCACGCTCGCGCCTCCGAGACCAGCACGCGCTTGCGGCGGCTTCTTCTGCAACGGCGGCGGCTCGGTCGGCTCGGGGCCCGCGACCGTCATCGTCCAGGGCGGCGAGCGCGTCGTCTTCGCCCAGGGCGAGGACGGCGTCACGATGCACGTCGAGGTCCGCTACGAGGGTGACCCGACGAAGTTCGGCTGGCTCCTGCCGGTGCCTCGTCCGACCCCGGCCGCCATCCGCGCGGGCGCCCGCCCCTTCACGCTGGAGGCCCTCTTGTCGGTCTCGGCGCGGGACCTCTTCGACGCGCTGCAGACCGGGACCGACCCGCGCTACGACCTCGTCGACGGGGGCGTCGGCGCGAACCTCTGCAGCAGCGACTCCGGGTGCGACTCCGGGTGCGCGGTGGAGGACATGGCGACCTTGAACACGCGCGACGACCTCACGGGCACACCGGGCAAGCCGACCGTGTGGGTCAGCGACCAAGCCCTGATCGGCCCCTACGAAGCCCAGCTCATCGAGGCGACCGAGGCCGACGACCTCTACGCCTGGCTCGAGGCCAGCGGCTTCTACCAGGACCCGGCCGCGCGCCCCCTCCTCCAGCACTACATCGACGACAACTGGGGCTTCATCGCGCTCCGCCTGCAGAGCGGCCAGACCACCGGCGACCTCCGCCCCATCGCGCTCCATGTCTCCGAGGGCTCGCCGTGTGTGCCGCTGCGCCTCACGGCCATCGCCGCGACCGACGACATGCCCATCCTGGTCTGGGTGCTCGGCGCCCACCGCGCCGTGCCGAAGAACTTCCTGAGCGCGGTCATCAACGACGCGTCGCTGACCTTTCCCGGCGCCCCCGAGTACCTGGACCGCGTCTCGCGGGCGGTCGATCTGGCCGGTGGCCACGCCTGGGTGACCGAGATGTCGGGCCCGCTGGCTCCGATCCGCGAAGCCTTCGGCACCTTCGAGATCGACCGCGCGCGCTTCGACGCGGCGACGACGCTCGAGGAGCTGTTGACGACCTACTTCGGGCCCGGGACCGAGGAGGAGAACGACGTCTGGCGCGAAGAGGTCGTGCCGCCCCCTGACGTGCCGCGCGTGCTGTTCGACCACAATCCGCGGTACTACCTCACCTCGCCCGGCGTGACCCTCGTCCACGACCTCGCCACCCTCAAGACCCGCCTCGAGGACGACGTATTCGCGCCGCGCCGCGCCATCGAGACGATGTTGAGCGAGGCCACGGTGGTGACGCGGTTCCTGACGATGATCGACCCCTTCGAGATGACCCGCGACCCGGTCTTCGCCTTCAACCCCGAGCTGCCGCCGGTGAGCAACAACCACAGCGTGACCCTGGCCCGCGTCACGGACAAGAGCTGCAGCCAGACCTGGCGTGCGACCTACGCCGACGGCCGTGTCGTCGAGCGCGTGCCCGTCACGATCAACACGAACCCCGCGGGCGGACAGACGGCCCTCTTGAGCGCGCTCGCCGACGAGTCGCCGCTCGGCGCGGTCGAGCTCCTCGACGAGGAGGGACCGGCCCGCCCCTTCGACCCGGCCCAGGCCGCGGACGTCGACGCCTTGCTCGACGACGCCGAGCTCGGGTTGCCGTCACTGCCCGCGAAGTTCGTGCTGCGCGCACCGCCGGTCGACCGCGAGGACTCGGGCTGCTCGCTCAGCCTGCCGGGGGCTTTCGTGTTGCTGCCGCTGGCCTTCCTCGTGGCGCATGCGCGACGTCTCCGGCGGCGCGAGGCCCTCGCTCAGGGGTCGACCTCGAAGCGATAGCCGACCCCGCGCACGGCCACGAAGCGCCAGCCCGCTTCGCGCGTCCAGCCGAGCTTCTTCTTCAGGGCCAGGACGAAGTTGTCGACGGTGCGCTCGTCGACCATGACGCCCTGGCCCCACGCCGCATCGAGCAGCTGGTCGCGCGTGCGCACGATGCCGCGGTGGGTGACGAAGGTCGCCAGCAGGTCGAGCTCGGTGCGGGTGAGCACGATGTCGCGACCGGCCGCGTCGTGCAGCGTGCGCGCGTCGAGGTCGAGGGTGAAGTCGGCGAAGGTGAGGGTGTTGCGCTCGGTCGGCGCGGCGCGTCGGCTGAGTGCCGCGACGCGGGCCAGGAGCTCGCGGCGTCGATAGGGCTTCACGACGTAGTCGTCCGCGCCGGCCTCGAAGCCGCGCACGACGTCGTCCTCGAGGGTGCGTGCCGTGAGCATGAGGATCCGTTCCGGGCGTTGGGCGCGGCGCAGCTCGCGGGCCAGGGTGTAGCCATCGCCGTCGGGCAGCATGAGGTCCAGGATGACGAGGTCGTAGCTCGCGAGCTCGAGGGCGCGTCGGGCCTCGGCGATCGAGCGCGCCGGGGTCACGGCGTAGCCCTCGGACTCGAGGTTGTCGACGAGCACGACGCGCAGGCTCTCGTCGTCCTCGAGGGCCAGAACATGGGGGACGCGGAGGACCTGAGGGGAGCGAGGTGGGGCGCTCATGCGGGGCCTCCGGGGCGGCGGATGGGGAAGGTGGCCTCGAAGGTGGTGCCGTGCGCGTCGGACCTCGCGACCCGGAAGCGACCGTCGTGCAGATTCATCACCGCGCGGCAGATCGCCAGGCCGAGCCCGGTCGACCTCGCGCGCCCTGGGCCCGTGCGCGGCGAGGCCTCGGTGAGCATGGTCCCAGCGAGACCGGGGCCATCGTCGGCCACCGCGAGGACCACGCCGCGGGCCGCGGGCGAGGCGGTGATGGTGACGTGCACGCGCTCGGCACGGGCGTAGCGGGCGGCATTGTCGACGAGGTTCGAGAGCATGAGGAAGAGGAGGTCGCGATCGAGGTCGAGGTGCTGGTCGAGGAGCTCGGGCGCGACCCGGACCTCGAGGTCGACCGGGCGTGCGCGCGGCACGAGGTCGTTCGCGAAGAAGTCGTCGATCATCGCGTCGAGCTCGACCAGCGGCACGCTCACGAGGCGCGGCTTCCAGGCGCCGCCTTCGAGGCGCGTGAACGAGAGCACGTTGTCGATGAGGAAGGTGAGCCGCTCGGCGCTCTGCACGATGCGGTGGGGATAGTCCTTGGCCGCGGGCGTGTCGCTGAGCTTGTCTTCCAGGGTCTCGGCCAGGGCGCGGATCGAGGCGAGCGGTGTCTTGAGCTCGTGTGTGACCGCGGTGAGGAGGTGGGTGCGGAGCGCGATGAAGGCCGTGCGTCGGCGCTGGAGCACGATCGCGAGGGCGACGACGGCGAGGCCGAGGATCGCGACCGCGACGAGCGGCATGGCTTTCAACACCGCGCGAGCCTCGACCTCGCGGCGGGCCTCGTCGAACTGAGTGGTGCGGATCGCGCCGAGCGGAGAGGCAGCGATCTGCGCGTCGTCCTCCATGCGACCGGCCGCGATGAGGCGCGCGCGATGGACACCGATGATCGTGTAGACGTCGACCCGGACCCCGAGGACCCGCGAAGGCGAGGTCTCCGGCTCCAGCACCCATGCGGACGCGGGGCGAATCGGGTCGCGCGCGAGGCGGAGGGCGCGGTCGGGAAACGGAGTCGAGGCGCTGGCCAGGAGCGACTCGGGATCGAGGGGCGGCTCGGCGAGCGAACCGAGGCGGGCCTCGAAGTCATCGGTGCGCACGAGCATGCGCTTGGCGATGGGCACGACGCGTGCGGCGAGCGCGCTCAGATCGGCGAGTGGGAGCTTGTCGCGCGCCCGCAAGATCGCCGCCATCAACCCAGGCACGACCCCATCGGGGCGCGTCACACCGTCGCGCAAGAGCGTTCGCGCGAGCTCGGGCTCGAGGGCGCTCCGCGCGGCGAGAGCCTCGATGGCGCGCACGGCGAGGGGCAGATCGAGCTCGGCGCGCAGCGAGAACCGCGCACGGTGATCGAGCCACGCATCCGCCGCGAGCGAGAGCGGCACGCCTGCCTCGGCGCGGGCCAACGCGTCCCCGAGCGCGAGGCGTTCGGCCGCGACCTCTTCAGAGAGCGCGGTGCGAGCCAGCGTGTCATCACGTTGGGCCTCTGCGCGGAGCACCGCGAGGACCAGCGTCGGGCCCGAGGCCGTCGCGCGCGGGGGCAGGACGACCTCGGCGCGAGCCGCGTTCGAACCCGACGTCGGCGGACGGCGATCGATCAGCAAGAGGTCATCGGCAGGCGTGAAGGGATCGGCGAGAGCGCGATCGACCCGCGCCTCGAGGTCCACCAGGTGCGCCTCCAGTGCGCCCGCGAGCGCATCGACAACGGTGCGGCGCAGCGCGACCTCGTCGCGGTCGAGGCTCGCCAGGGCATCGCGCTTCTCGTCCTGATGGATCCCGTGCAGGGCCAGGAGGCCGGCGACGATCGCGACATAGCCGATGACCAGGGTCGGCACGAGCCAGCCGAGCGCCTCGCGCGGCCCGCGGGTCGGAGGGCGCGGGGGCGCCTCAGCGGCCGGTGAAGCGGCCTTCACGGCGCTCGATGAACGAGAGGATGCCTTCACGCGCGTCGGCGCTGGCAAAAAGCGGTCGGGCATGACCCATGAGCTCGGCGGCGGCGCGATCGCGGCCGTGTTCACGCGCGGTGCGCGCGCTGGCGAGGGTCGCGCGCACGGCCAACGGCGCGCGCTCGGCGATGCGCTGCGCCAGCGCGAGCCCACGGGCACGCACGGTCCCGGCTGGGACGACCTCGGCGACGAGCCCCATGGCGAGGGCTTCGGCGGCGTCGAACTCGTCGCCGCTCAAGAGCCACTTCATTGCGCGCGGCCAGCCCGCGAGCTCGTGCATGCGCAGGGTGGCGCCGCCAAAGGGCATGATGCCGCGGCGGACCTCCATCTGGGCAAAGCGCGCGTCATCGCCGGTGATGACGATGTCGCTCGCGAGCATGAGCTCGATGCCGATGGTGAAGCAGATCCCCTGCACCGCACACACGACGGGCTTCGTGCGGCGACGCCCGCCGAGGTCGAGCGGGTCGACCTGGTCGCTTGGGAAGATCGCCGCGCCGCTCGCGATGGCGGGGCCGACCTCGGCGAGATCGAGCCCCGCAGTGAAGTGGTCCCCGTCGGCCACGAGCAACGCGACCCACACCTCGGGGTCGTCCTCGAAGGCGCTGTAGGCGTCGGCGAGCCCGGCCAGCATCGCGGTCGTGAACGCGTTGCGCTTGTGCGGTCGGGACAGCGCGATGATGCGCACGCGGCCGTCGGTCGTGGTCGTGATGGGGGCGTCGGGGTTCGTCATGGCATGAGCTTCGCGCGGGCGGGGCGGCGCGGCAAGCTGCGGCGGGCCGGCGGTGGGCAGGTCGATCGGACGGACTCAGGGGGTGGCAAGATCTCGCCACATGGCGCAGCGGTCTTCACGCGGGGCGACCTCGACGGCGAGCGGGTCGTCGAAGACCAGGGTCGAGCCCAGCGAGGCCGACCAGCTCGGCCATCCCCCGACGAGCGGCACGGTGGGTGCGGGCGCTGGGCGATCGGACTGCGCGGCGAGCGAGGCCCAGGCCCCGAGCATGGCGCTCGACACGCGGCGGTCTGCATCCGTCGGGTCGTAGAGCGGGATGTTGCGCCATGAGCCGAACACGTAGAGGAGCTCGCGTCCGTGCGAAGCAGGGAGCTCGCCGTTACGGCCCTCGGCGCGGCGCGCAAAGAGATAGCGGCGTGGGTTCGTGGTGGCCGAGGACGGCGTCTCGAGCGCGGCGAGGAGCTCGACGGCCGGGCAGGTGAAGCGCAGGTCGGTGTAGACATCGACGAGCGCGTCGCGTGGGGTCGGGTAGCTGGCGACCGGGTAGGTGGCGAGGAGGGTCGCGGTGACCTCGGCGACGGGCTGGCCGGTGCGCGCGGCGATCGGCACGGCGAGGTTCGTCCGGACGATCGTCTCGTAGGCCTCGGCGGTCGGGACCGGGACCGCCAGCAGCTCGGCGAGCTCGTCGCTGTTCGAGCCGACGACGACGGCCGGGTGTGGGCCGGGGGCGGCGCGCTGAGCGCGGATGAGGGCGAGCGGGGTGTCGCTCACGAGGCGACCGTCGAGGACCGGGCCATAGCTGCCAGCGGCGTTGCCGAGGCTCACGCTGCCGATCCCGATGGAGCCCGGCAGGGCGCGGACGAGGTCTTCGACCGGCAACGCGCGGAGGCAGGCGGCGATGTCGGACGCGCTGCCGCAGGAGGTGTCGGCGACCGCGGCCTGACCCGCCTCGGAGGCGGCCTCCAGGGTGCGGACGACGGGTGAGCCGCTCTGGATGATCGCGGCCTGGAAGAGGCCCTGACTCGAGGGGAGCGCTACGTGGAGGCTCGTGTCGACGGCGCCGGCCGACTCGCCGAAGAGGAGGACG
>JAEUKJ010000130.1 GCA_016792665.1 Deltaproteobacteria bacterium
CGAGCTGCTCGCACGCGCGGCCCCGCTCGGCCCCGTCCTGACGCCGACACGACGCGAGCTCGACCTCACCGACCCGGCCTCCATCGAGGCGCTGCTCGACGCGACGCGCCCCGCGCTGGTGCTGAACGCCGCAGCCTACACCGCGGTCGATCGCGCCGAGTCCGAGCCGGCGCTGGCCCACGCCGTCAATGCGCTCGGCCCCGCCGCCCTCGCTCGCGCCTGCCATCGTCTCGGCGCAACGCTGGTCCACGTCTCGACCGACTACGTCTTCGGCGACGACGTCCGCGACCCGGCGCGCCACCGTCGGTCACCCGAAGCCTCTCCCGATCGCCACGATGACACGCCCGAGCCGCGCCTCTGGTGCGAGGACGACGACGCCGACCCGCTCTCGGTCTACGGCAGGACCAAGCTGGCGGGCGATCGCGCCGTCCTCGACGCGGTGGCCCACGGCGCCAGGGCCTACGTGTTTCGCATCGGCTGGGTCTACGCAGCACCACCGGCCGCGCTCGCCGCTACTTCAGACTCGGACGCCGCTCGCGCCCGAGCCTCCGCCGAGCCCGCCCCCGCGCCCCGCGGCTTCTTCGCGACCATCCGCCAACGGGCCCAGCTCGGCCAGTCGATGGACGTCGTGGCCGATCGCTTCGGCTCGCCGACCTGGGCTGGCGCGGTCGCCGCCGCCGTGGTTCGTGCCCTCGGCACACCGCACGCACCACCGGGGCTCTATCACCTCGCCGCCCGCGATGGCACCACCTGGTATGGCTTCGCCCAGGCCATCGTCGACGCCTTCGCCCCGGCGCACCACCCCCTCGGCCGGGCCGGCCCGCCTCGCTCGGAGGTCCGGCCGACGCACTCGACCGAGCCGCCGCCTGGCATCGCGCGCCGCCCGCGGGTCTCGCGCCTCGACCCGAGCCGCTTCGAGGCGACCTTCGGCTTCGGCCTGGCCTCGTGGCGCGAGCAGCTCGCCGCGTGTGCGGCCACCATGCCGGACGCCGACCGATCCCGTCGCGCCGACCACTGAGGTTTCGAACGCGTCACCCCACCCTAACGCGCCGCTGCCATCGGCGCTGGGCCGTGCTACTTTGCACCGATGCGCGGCGCGACGACCGCGCGCGGAGACCGCGAACCCATGCTGAACTTCAGTAAAGACCCGACCGAGGCCCTCCGCGAGATGGAGGGGGTGCTCTTCTATCTGGCGGCCTTCGGCTTCATCGATGGCCAGTTCGACAAGAGCGAGCGCGACTTCATCGACGAGTTCGTCCTCGACCTGGCCGCCACGCGCGAGCCCGATGACAAGTCCGTCGCCGGACGCGCCCGCCGCAGCGCCCTGGTCGACCAGCTCGACCGGAAGCTCGACCGCATCATCGCCGAGCTCCGCGCCATGTGGGACGAGCCGACGGCCGAGGGCGAGCGCGCCCCGAGCTTCGTCCGCTCGCGCATGAAGCTGCGCTGCTTCGAGATCATGGAGGGCTTCCGGCGCGAGGACCGAAAGGTCCTCATCCAGGCCGTCGACCAGCTGCTCGATGCGGACGGCGTCGCCCATCCGGAGGAAGTCCAGTTCCGGGCGGAGCTGGTGGCGATGTTGGACGCCAAGCGCGCCGACCTCGGCCCGCCGCCGACGCTCCAGCACGCCGCCACGCGGCTGAATCGCGTGGTCCTCCACGACCAGGTCGAGCGCCCGCGCGCCGAGGCCAACCACCCCGCGCTGACCCCGCTCGAGCGCCACTTCTCGAGCGACCCCGAGGAGCTGCGACGCCAGCTGAACGCCGACATCCGGCGCATGAAAGAGGTCACGCGCATCCTCGAGACCAAGCGCCAAGGTCACCGCGGCAAGCTCGCCGGCAAGCAGACGGTGCAAGAGCTGCACGGCCTGGGCTCGTTCCTCGACGAGCACGTGCACGTCGTCGCGCCGACCCACCCCGCGGGCTATGAGCTGACCGTGCTGGGCGACCTCCACGGCTGCTACAGCAACCTGAAGGCGGCGCTCATGCAGTCCGACTTCATGCGCAAGGTCGAGCGCTTCACGAAGAACCCCGCCGCCAACCCCGAGCCGCTGCTCGTGCTGCTGGGCGACTACATCGACCGCGGGCTCTACTCGTTCGAGGGCGTCTTGCGCGGCGTCCTCGGCCTCTACCTCGCCGCCCCGCGCCACGTCATCGTCTTGCGCGGCAACCACGAGTACTTCCACGAGAAAGACGGCAAGGTCTTCGGCGGCGTGCGCCCTGCCGAGGCGATCGACAACCTCAAGCCGTACGCCCCGATGGAGGTCTTCCACGCCTACAAGGCGCTCTTCGAGACGCTGCCGAACGTCATGCTCTTCGACGACCTCATGTTCGTGCACGGCGGCATCCCGCGCGACTCGTCGCTGCGCGAGCGCTACACCGATCTGTCGAGCCTGAACGACCCCATCCTCCGCTTCCAGATGATGTGGAGCGACCCGTCGAGCGCCGACCTCGTCCCGGAAGAACTCCAGGAGTCGACCAACCGCTTCGCCTTCGGGCGCGAGCAGGCGCGCAGCTTCATGCACCGTATCGGCGTCCGCACCCTCATCCGCGGTCACGAGAAGGTCGACCAGGGCTACGTCGAGGTCTACGACGAGCCGCACCTGCGTCTGCTGACGCTGTTCTCCGCGGGCGGCGCCGACAACTGGGACCTGCCCGAGCGCTCGAGCTACCGCTCCGTCATCCCCACCGCGCTGACCATCCGCTACCGCGACGGCCGCACCGACATCGAGCCCTGGGTCATCGACTACGCGAGCTACAACGACCCCGAGCGCAACGAGTTCTTCAACGTCGACGCCGACGAGGCGTAGCGCGCCCAACGGCGGATTCCGACATTATGCGACCCAAGGTTGCGAAACACCTCGCAGCAAACGTAGAGTGAGTGCGGCTCGGGGAAGAGCCAACCACTCGAACAGGGGGAAGCACATGTCGGAAGTCGGACCCGAGCGCGATGAC
>JAEUKJ010000230.1 GCA_016792665.1 Deltaproteobacteria bacterium
GCAGGCAGGACGAGCACCGTCTCGGCACCGTCGACTCGCCACCAGCCCCGCCGATCGCGCACCTCGACTCTCCCGTCGGCCCGCGTGACGAGGTCGCAGGGCTCGACCAACGGGGTCTTGGTGCCGCTCGGATCGGTGGCAGGGACGGCCTCGACATGGTCATCGCGAATCCGATAGAGGGCCGACCCGCCCGCCCACACCGTGCCACTCTCGTCGATCCCCAGGACGCGTAGCGCGCGCGACGCGCTCGGGGGCGCGATGATGCGCTCGGCCGGAAGCCCGCGGCGCAAGCGGAAGACGCCCTGGGCCTCGCTGCCCACGAAGCGCACCCCGTCGGCGCGCACGACGAGGCTGTTCAGTTCAGCGCTCGGCGTCGACTCCGCATCGAGGGACAGCTCGCGCGTCTCGGGGCCCACCGCCGTGAGGTCCAGGAGGCCGCGCGCCGTGAGTGCGTAGAGGCGCTGCCCCGCAGTCACGAGCGCGCGGGCGGGGCTCGGGAGGGTGTTTGCCGGCCACACGGCGAGGCCGTCCGCCCCGGCGCCGCGGCTCGACAGCAGGAGGTCGCCCACGCGCACGAGGTCGCCGTCCTCGGTCACCGCCCATACCCGACCTTGGCGACCCACGGTGCGCTCGGCGGCCAGCGATACGAATCGGTTCGACGGCAGGCGCGGGTCGGTGGCGCGCCGCAGGACGGTGAAGCGGTCTCCGTCGAAGCGGGCGAGCCCATCGTACGAGGCCAGCCAGAGAGCGCCGTCCTCGCCGAAGACGAGGTCGGTCAGGTGGTCCAGGGGCAGGCCATCCGCGGTCGTCCAGCGCTCGACCATGGAGTCGGGGACCAGCGCCGGGGCGCTACTCGAGGCGCGCGCGAACGCGGCGAGACCGGGCAGGACGCCGAGGCCGACGACAGCGGCGACGAAGCAACGGAGACGGGAGGCGGCGCGCGACACGGCGGGCATCTGCTCAGAAGTCGGCACCTCCGCACAAGGCCTCTGGAGCCGGCCGGGTCCGCCAACGCAGCGCGAGCCACGGACTTATGGCACCAGTCTCATGTAATCCGTGGTTAGGGCAACTAGTGGTTGCTTTCGCGCGGTGGGTTCCCATCATGGCGCCCGTTCGACCGCGGCATCGATGCCCCGGCCACCAGGACCATCCATGAGCGAGCCGTCCAGTTCCCCGCCCGCGCGCGGCAAGAAGAGCCTCGTCATCATCCTCTCCATCATCGCCATCGGCGGTGGCATCACGCTCTGGCAGGTGCTCGCCCATCGCGGCTTGGAGTCGACCGACAACGCCCAGCTCGAGGCGGAGATCGTCGGCATCCCGACGCGCATCGGCGGCACGGTCACCGAGGTCCTGGTCCGCGACAACCAGCGCGTCCAGGCCGGCGACGTGCTGGCTCGCCTGGACGACGCGCCGCTGAAAGCCAAGCTCGCCCAGGCCGAGGCCGCCGTCGCCGCCGCCGAGGCCTCCGCCGCCGCCGCCGATCTCGACGCCCGCGTCGCGACGCGCAACGCCTCGGGCAACCTCGACGTCGCCGAGGCCACGAAGGCCACGGTCGAGTCCGCCGCGAAGACCGCCAAGACCGGACTCCGCGAAGCCCAGGCCGCCGTGCGCGCCGCCGAGGCCGCCGCCTCCCAGGCCCGGAGCGACAAGGACCGCGCCGAGAACCTGCGGCAGGGCGGCGTCCTCACCGAGGCCGACCTCCAGGCCGCCGTGACGCGCGCGAGTGTCGCCGCCGCCAACCTCGAAGCGGCCCGCGCCCGATTGGACAATGTCCGCGCGAGCCTCGACCAGGCCGAGGTGCGCATCGGCGAGGCCAGCGCGCGCGTCGACCAGACCAACGACCTCGCGACCCTCGAGGCCCTCGCCAAGGCCCGCGCCGACGCCGCCCGCGCCCAGGTCGGCGTGGCCAAAGCCGCTCGCGACGTGGCCGCGCTGGACCTCGGCTACACCACCATCCGCGCGCCCCAGGCCGGCATCGTCTCGAAGAAGACGGTCGCGGTCGGGCAGGTCCTGGCCGCTGGCCAGTCGGTCGCGCAGCTCGTCACCGATGGCCTCTGGGTCGGTGCCAACTTCAAAGAGACCCAGGTCGCGGCCATGCGTCCGGGGCAGCGCGTCAAGGTCGAGGTCGACGCCTTCCCGGGGGTCGAGGTCGTCGGCGAGGTCGAGTCCATGGCGGGCGCCACTGGTGCGCGCTTCAGCCTCCTCCCGCCCGACAACGCGACCGGCAACTTCACCAAGGTCGTCCAGCGCGTGCCGGTGCGCGTGAAGCTGGTCGGTCTGCCGAGCGACGTCCCACTGCGCGCCGGCCTCTCGGTCTCCATCACGGTCGACACGCGCGCCACGACCCCGCGCGCGGCGGAGACCGCTCGTGTCGACTGAGGCCGTCGCGGCGCCGAGCCAGGTGCCGCCATCGCGAACGCCCGACGTGGCCGTGCCCGCGGTCGCCATCAACAAGTGGCTCATCGCGGTCGCGGTGGCGCTCGGCGCGTTGCTCGAGATCGTCGACACGTCGATCGTCAACGTCGCGCTCACCGACATGGCCGTGGCGCTGAACGCGACCATCTCGGAGACGAGCTGGATCGTCAGCTCCTATGCGGTCGCCAACGTCATCATCTTGCCGCTCTCGGCGTGGCTCGGGCGGCGCTTCGGGCAGAAGCGCTACTTCATCTTCTCGCTGGTCGGCTTCATCGCGGCCTCCATCCTCTGCGGCTTTGCGACCTCGCTGCCGATGCTCATCGTGGCGCGCGTGCTGCAAGGGCTGATGGGCGGCGGGCTCCTGGCCAAGGCCCAGGCCTTCCTCTTCCAGGTCTTCCCGCGCGAGCAAGCCGCGATGGCGCAGGCCTTCTTCGGCATCGTCGTCATCTCGGGGCCGGCCATCGGCCCGACGCTCGGCGGCTTCCTCGTGACCAACGTCGGCTGGCGTTGGATCTTCTTCGTCAACCTGCCCATCGGCATCGTCGCGGTCTTCCTCTGCAGCCTCGCCATCCCCAAGGACGCCCCGCGCCCCGAAAAGCACGACAAGGTCGACTGGGCCGGCATCGCCTTCCTCGCCATCGGCCTCGGCGCGCTGCAGACCTTCCTCGAAGAAGGCAACCGCAACGACTGGTTCGAGTCCCCGGAGATCGCCGCGCTCGGGGCCGCCGCCTTGATCGGCCTCACGCTGTTCGTGTGGCGCTCGCTCACCGCCGAGCACCCCGCCGTGAACCTGCGCGTCTTGAGGCACCGGTCCCTCTGGGCCGGGTCCATCATCTCGATCTCGGTCGGCATCGCCCTCTACGGCGCCCTCTTTTCGATCCCGATCTTCAGCCAACAGATCATGGGGATGAACGCGCAACAGGTCGGCAACATGCTCTTGCCTTCGGCGCTCGCGGCGGGGTTCATGATGCCCATCGCGGGCAAGCTCCTGTCGGGGCGCCTCGACCCGCGCATGGCCCTGGCGATCGGGTGCGTCATCCTCGGCGGCACACTGATGTCGCTCGTGCCGCTCACCGCGCAGTCGGGTGTCGACGACTTCTTCTGGCCACTGCTGGTGCGTGGCGCGGGCATGGTGTTCATGTTCATGCCGCTCAACATGGCGACCCTCGGGCCGATCCCGCGCAACGAGATCTCGGAGGCCTCGGGCTTCTTCAACCTCACGCGCCAGCTCGGCGGCAGCATCGGCGTGGCCCTCCTGTCGACGGTGCTGACCCAGCGCATCGGCTTCCACGCGGCGATGATCAGCGAGCACCTCACCGCCGGCGATCCCATCGTGATGGAGCGCATGTCGCTCATGACCCACGCCTTCGCGGCCAAGGGCATGGGTCTCGTCGAAGCGCAGCACGCGGCGCTGGCATCGTTGCAGGGGGCGGTCTCGCGGCAGGCCTCGGTCATGGCCTTCGGCGACACGTTCTGGCTCGTCGCGATCTGTGTCGTCGCGATGCTTCCCCTGATCTTCCTCCTCGGTCGGCCTCCGCGCGGCGCCGGCATGGGCATGGGCGGGCACTGAGGCGACGAACCGCTAGGGTCTCGGCGCGTCGGCAAAGGACGACGGTTCCATCTCGGGTGGTTGCAGCTCGGGAGGCGGCCCGTCGGGGATCTGCGACCCGTCGAGATCCGGCGCGTCGCCGCGGCGCAGCTTGCCGGCCTCGCCCGAGCGGATGAGCGCCAGGCGGAAGAGGACCGGGGCGATCATCTCGTTGAGGGCGACGATGCCGAAGATGAGGGCGCTCGCGTCCTCACCGAGGTCTGGGAAGTTCTTTTTGAAGAGAATCGCCAGGGCCAGGGCGAGGCCAGCCTGGGGCATGAGCCCGAAGCCTCCGTAGCGGCGGAAGACCTCGGGGGCCTTCGCGACTCGGCTCGCGAGGTCGGTGCCGAAGTAGAGTCCCACGCCGCGAAGGGCGACGAGGATCGCCGCCGGAAGCCCGAGGGTGACCAGCGCGTCGAGGTGGACGCCGGCCCCGGTCACAGCGAAGAAGGCGATGTAGACGGGAAATGCGGCGGACTCGGTTTCGCTCAGGAGGCGCTGGGCGGCGTTGGTCGCATTGCGGATGAAGATGCCCGCCGAGAGCGCGACGAGGAGTGGGTCGAAGTCGAGGCGTCGTCCGATCTCGGCGACCAGGAACGCGACGGCCAGCACGAAGAGGGCGCCCCCCTTCACGAAGCGCAGGTACAGCGCGATGAGGACGCCGACCAGGACCCCGACGCCCGCGGAGCCGAGGATCTCCCACGCCAGGGTGGAAGCCGTCTCGGCCGCGTCGACGCTCTGTCCGAAGGTCGAGCGGGCCCATGTGGAGACCAGCGCGAAGAGGAGGATCACGACGAGGTCGGAGAGAACGACCGAGGACAGCACCGTGCGGACCATCGGACCATCGGCGTCCGTCTCGTCCCGCAATGCCACGACCACCGCCGGGGACTTGGCCCCCATGACGACGCCCAGCACGGCGCACACGGCGACGACCTGCAGCTCGCTGCCGGCCGAGAGGAAGGGCAGCATGTCGCGGAGCAGCCATGCGGCGAGCCAGAGCAGGAGGCTCGTGCCGGTCACCGCGATGAGCGACACCCAACCGATGGTGCGCATGATCGGTCTCAGCGACCGGAAGTGCATCTCCGAGCCCGCGGTCAGCGCGATGAGCGCGATGGCCACGCCGTTGAAGATCTGGAGGTTGGCGACCTGTTCGTGCGAGACGAGTCCCAGGACGTTCGGGCCCGTCACGATCCCAGCAAAGAGATAGCCCGTCAGCTTCGGTAGGCCGATGCGCTTGAAGGCCGCGCCCAGGAGAAAGCCGGTCAGCAGCAGGTAGCCGCACGCGAGCGCGGTCGCCGCGGGCAACGAGCCGATCCCCGAGGGAGGTGCGAAGGCGCGTGCGGCCTGCATGAGGCCGGCCAGGACGACGATGAGGACGAGCTTCATCGCGGCTCCTCGACAGGGGGCGGCGGCACGGTCTCGTCGCGCGGGGGCGGGTCGACGTAGGCAGGGAAGAAGCTGCGCGTCATGCGCTGGGCCGTGCGGGTGCGGGCGCGCTCGCCCCCGAAGGCGAAGGTCTGGACGACGACCTCGGTCAGGATGGCGCCGCCGATGACCGCGTTCACCATCCAGGGCACCGTCGGCCCCGAGTAGAGGTCCTGCGCCGTGACGATGATGGCCAGCGACAAGGCGCCCATCGGCGAGATGGCGAGGTGCCGCTGCTCGACGGCGGACAGGACCCCGGGGTGGCGGCGCGCGAAGAAGAAGACCCCGCCCTGGCGTCCGATGAGGCGGGCCACGACGAAGACGAGCATGAGCACCCAGCCCTGCCACTCGTCGACCCGCCAGAGCGCCCCGGCGATGATGAGGAACAGCAGGTAGACGGGGCGTTCGATGCGGGCCAGGGCACTCCGCACCTGGGCCTTCCAGGGGCCGGGGAAGTTCTGGAGCACCGCGCCGGCGATGAAGCACACGACCACCGGCGAGAGGCGGAGGAAGCTCGCCATGCCGGCCGCGAAGCAGATCGAGCCGAGCATGACGACCAGCGTCTCGGCCTGTCCTTTGATGGTGCCGAGGATGGCGAAGATGACCCCCGAGAGGGCGGTGCCGATCCCGAGCGTCACGAAGACCCAGCCGACCGAGGGCAGGCGCCAGCCGAGGTCGGCCTGGTCCGGGCGGAAGAAGGCGCCGATGAGGATGACGCCGAGCAGCGCCGCGAGCTCTTCGAGCTGGATGATGCAGGTGATGCGGTCGACGGCCGAGGGCTCGGTCCCCTGGCGCGCGAGGAAGCGCGGCAGGGATACCGCGGTCATGGCGCCGGCGGTGGCGAGGATGGTCGCGTCGCGGATGACCACCAGGGGATCGTGGGCGTCGCTGGTGAGATAGAAGAGGCCAGCCACGGCGCCGACGATGAAGAGGTAGGGCAGGGCGGTGGTCGCGACGAAGGTCTCGGCGGTGAGCTTCGGCATGCCGTCGAGGCGGCGCACATCGAAGCGGAAGCCGACCGCGAAGCCGATCCACCCGAGGCCGAGCGGCAAGAGTGGGCGGATGGCGTCGAGGACCGGCTGGGACAGGATGCCGAGGCCGCCCTCGCGCGAGACGAGGCCGATGAGGACGAAGGGGAAGCCGGCGGTGATGACCTGCGAGATGCGGAGCTTCTGCTCGAGTCGCTGGACCTTGGGGTGACCGCCGAGCCACGCCAGGGCCATGAGCAAGACCAGCCCGAAGATGGCCTTGATGGCGTCGCCGGTCGATAGCGTCGGGCCGGTCGTGCCTTTGGGCGGAGGGACCGACGGCTTGGCCGAGCCGTGGCTCGTGTCGGCGGCGTCGGCCGGGGTCATAACGTCGGCGTGCGCGTCGAGGTCGGCGCCGTCGGCCGTGTTCGCGTCGCTGCCATCCGAGCTGGTGTCGAGGGCATCGGCATCGGGCAGGGGCGCGGCGTCGGCCGCGGGGACATCGGCGCCGAGG
>JAEUKJ010000286.1 GCA_016792665.1 Deltaproteobacteria bacterium
CTTCGGGGGCGCTGCATCGATCGCGTCGAGGTCGATGTCCTTCAGGTTGATGGCGTTGGTCTTCTCGTCGTCATCCGGCACGGGCGCGGCCTTGGCGCGCGGCGGCTCGGCCTGCGCGGGACGGCCCGGCTGCGGGCGCGACGGTGCCGGGGCGGGCGCGTGGGCGGCTCGCGGCGGCGGCGACGGCTTCGGGCGCGGCGGCGGCTCTGCGTCGATCGCGTCGAGGTCGATGTCCTTCAGGTTGATCGCGTTGGTCTTCTCGTTGTCGTCGTCCGAGAAGTCCTTGGGCGCCGCCTTCGGCTTCACGACGGACGGCGGCGCTGCATCGATGGCATCGAGATCGATGTCCGCGAGGTTCAACGCATTCGTCTTCTCGTTGTCGTCGTCGTCCGCTGGGCGTGCCGGGGGGCGCGGAGCAGGACGAGCCGAAGGGGGAGCTGGGCGCCGAGCGCCACCATCGCCGCGATTCACCATCTGAGCCTCACAGCTCCCGACCCCCAGGCCAAAGAGCCCGCGTATTGTTCGTTGCGAGGCCCGCCTTGTCAACGCCGTCCGGCGACCTGGACGAGCGCGGGTCGCTTTGTGCGCTCAGGCGGCGGGGTCAGGCGCGGCCGGGCTCGCCTCGGGATGCTCCTCGAGCGCCGCCCACCAGGTCGCGATGTCCTCGAAGCGTGCGCTGCGTCGCGCCGGGGGCAGGCTCTCCAGGAAGACCCGCCCGTAGCGCGCACTGTCGAGCCGCGAGTCGAGGATCGCGATGATGCCGCGGTCGCCGCGATGCCTGATGAGGCGCCCTACACCTTGCTTCAAAGCGAGGATGGCGCTCGGGACCTGGTACTCCATGAACGCGTTGCGCCCGGTCGCGGCGAGCTGGCCGACGCGCGCATCAATGAGCGCGTCACCCGGCGGGGCGAAGGGCAGCTTGTCGATGATGACCAGGCTCAGCGCGTCCCCGACGATGTCGACCCCCTCCCAGAAGGTCGCAGTCGCAAAGAGCACCGCGCCCGGGGTCGCGCGGAAGCGATCGAGCAGCGCCTCCTTCGCCCCCTGCCCTTGGACGAGGGTCGGGAAGGCCCAGCGCGGGGCGAGCGCCGCGTGTGCTTCGAGCATGCGCTCGCGCGACGTGAAGAGGACGAGAGCGCGTCCGCGCGTGAGCTCGACCAGGGCCTGGATGCGCTCGACCGAGGCGCGGGCATAGGCCGGGTGGCGCGGCTCGGGCAGGTCACCGGCGGTGTAGAGCAGAGCCTGCGAGGCGTAGTCGAAAGGCGAGGGGAGGGTGAGGGCCTGGGTGTCTTCGGGCAGGCCCAGGCGCTCGCGAACATGCGCGAAGCCCCCACCGGTGGCCAGCGTCGCCGAGGTGAAGACCGCGGTCCGGAAGCGCGGGAAGAGCGCCTCGCGCAGCCGCCCGCCGACCGCGATCGGCGCCGAGCGCACGAAGGTCGCGCGCGGGCCCCGCTCGACCCAGCGCACCTCGGGATCGTCGTGCGGGGTCTCGGGTGAGATCAGGCCGAAGAGGTCACTCCTCAGCTCGTCGACGCGGCCGGCCAGGCGGCGCAGCGGCTCATCGGTGCCGGCCTCGCCACCGACCAGCAGGGCCAGCCCGATGAGCGTGTTGTCGACTTTGTACCAGGCTTCACGGAACTGGACTCCGAGCCGGGACGGCACCAACCGGGCTCGCGGCGCCATCGCTTGCAGGTGCGAGAAGAGACGCTCGCGGTCGCGATCGAGCTCGGCGAGCTGCGCATCGAGCCTCCCGACCGGGCGATCGGCCTTCCGAAAGGCGCGCTTGGCGTCACCCGCCAGCCGCCGCATGCGGGCGTCGGACACGCTGCGTCCGAACGCGTGCGCGGCGACGTTCTCGAGGTGGTGGGCCTCGTCGAACACCACCGCGTCGGCATCGGGGAGCAGCGAGAACTTCGCGGCATCCTTCAGCCCGAGGTCGGCGAAGAACAGGTGGTGATTGACGATGACCAGGTCCGCGGCCTCGGCGCGCCGCCGCGCGGCCATGAGGAAGCAGTCGGAGAAGTGCGGGCAGCTCCGGCCGAGGCACTGCTCCGCGTCGGCCGCCACGGCGCGCCAGATGCTCGCGTCCTCGGCCAGATCGACCAGCTCGGCCCGGTCTCCGGTGCTCGTCGTCTCGGCCCAGGTGCGCACCCGCCCGAGCTCGCGGTGCTGGTCGAGGGTCAGCTCGGGCACGTCCTTGGCGGCCTCGAGCAACAACAGGCAGAGGTAGTTCGTGCGCCCCTTCAGCACCGTCGCCTCGATGGCGAGGCCGAGCTCGTCGCGGATGAACGGCACCTGGCGCGTCCAGAGCTGGTCCTGCAGCGTGCGCGTGCCGGTCGAGACCACCACCCGCCGCCCCGACAGCGCGGCCGGGACCAGGTAGCCCAGTGACTTACCGATGCCCGTGCCGGCCTCGATGACCAGGGTGCCGCCGCGCTCGAGCACGCCCGCCACCGAGCGCATCATGAGCTCTTGGCCGCTGCGGCGCTCATAGCCGTCGAGCGTGCTCTCGAGCGCGCCTCCCGGGCCGATGAGGCGCTCTAGCTCGGGCCACGCGTTGGTCGCCAGCGCGACACCGCTCCCGTCCCAGGGGCGATCGGGCTCGTCGTCGAACCCGTTCGCGTCCGGCCACGGCTCGTCGTCGCCCCGCTGGACCAGGTCTACCGAGCCCTCCACCTGGCTGGTCGGGTCGTCGACCCCGCCCATTCCGGTGCTAGGAGCCCCCGTGAGGTCTGTGCTATAGACGCGCGCCACGCCCGGCCCCGGGGGGTTCGAACCTGCTCGGGGCCGCGCCATCCGTCGCCTTGACGGAGGTCCAATGCCCGAAGCCGACTCGTCGCATACCGCGTCTCCCGACGCGAGCAAAGGTGCCGCTGATCATCCGTTGGACAGCTCGGCCTCGCCGGGCCTTCCGCGCGATCTCGCGGTGCTCTTCCGCTCGTGGGATGACACGCCGGTCGACGCCGAGCGCGCTCGCCTCGTGGCGCAGGGGCTTCGTCTGCGCGGCCTGGTGACCCTCGTCCTGGCCCTCGCCGCGGGCGTCGTCATGGCGCTCACCGCGTCGGCCTGGTCCTTCTGGACCGAGCCCGCCAAGGCCCGCGAGCTCGGCGACCTGCGCGCCGACGATACGCTCACTCCGGCCGCGCTCGCGAACCTCGACAACCGCCACGTCCGCGTGAGTGGCCTCGTGCCCACGCGCCTCATCGCTGTCTCGCCGGAGCCGTCGCCCCCACCCGAGCGCGTCACCTGGCTCTTCTACTGTCCTCTCTCGGGCCTCGTCGTGCGCGCCGCCGCCCGCCCAGAGATCCCGGCTCCGCCCGCCGCGCCACGCGCCGACGCGCCGGGGGCCGATCGCCTCGCGCGCCTCATCGCCGAAGGCCTCGCGCTGCCCGAGGAAGCCGCCGTCTCGATCGCCGCCGAGGGCCGGGTGATCCGCGCGGACGAGGCCCCCTCGGAGCTGCGCCCCTTCGTCGCGAGCTTCGCCCAGCGCGTGCGTCGCGACCCCTCCGAGCTCGGGCTCCTGTTGGCGGGGGTGCGCCCGTCGGACTTCGCCTGGGTCGCCTGGGTGTGGGCCCTTGCGGCGCTTACTCCTTTGATTTCACTGGCTTTTTTCGTGCGCGCGATGCGCTCCGCCCGCCTCCAGGGAGGCCGTCCATGAAGTCGATGAACGAGACCGAGACCGACGCCGCGACCCTTGCGGCCGACCTCGCCAAGGCCGCGCGCAGAGCCTCCCACGCTCTCGCCCGGGCCTCCGGAGCGGTCAAGAACGACGCGCTGAAGCGCCTCGCCGCGGCGCTCCGCGAGGGACAGGCCGCCCTCATCGCGGAGAACCTGCGCGACCTCGAGGCCGCCGAGAGCGGCGGCATGGGGGCCGCGAACCTCGACCGCCTGAAGCTCACGCCGGCCCGCATCGAGGCGATGGCGCACGGTGTCGAGGAGATCATCGCGCTGAAAGACCCGGTCGGCGCCATCGAGTCCCTCGACATCCGCCCCAATGGCCTCCAGGTCGGGCGCATGCGCATTCCGCTCGGCGTCATCTGCATCATCTACGAGTCGCGCCCCAACGTGACCATCGATGCGGGTGCCCTCTGCATCAAGAGCGGCAACGCCCCGATCCTGAAGGGCGGCAAGGAGGCCTTTCACACCAACCTCGCGCTGGTCGCGCTGATGCGCGCTTCGCTCGAGGGAGCAGGCCTCCCTCCGGACTGCGTCCAGGCCGTGGCGACCGCGGACCGCGAGGTGATGAACGCGCTCATCCGTCGCGACCAGGAGATCGACCTCGTCATCCCGCGCGGCGGCGAGGGGCTCATCCGCCATGTCACGGCCAACGCCACGGTGCCTGTCATCCAGCACTACAAGGGGGTCTGCCACGTCTACGTCCACGCCGACGCCGACGTCGCGATGGCCGCCGAGATCACGCTGAACGCGAAGGTGCAACGCCCCGGGGTGTGCAACGCCCTCGAGACCCTGCTGGTCCATCGCGAGGTCGCGCCCGCCTTCTTCGCCAAGGCCGGCCCCCTCCTCGAGGCGGCTGGCGTCGAGCTGCGCGGCGACCAGCGCACGCGCGCGCTGTGGCCCGGCCAGGCCAGGCGGACCGAGGCCGCGACCGAGGACGATTGGAGCGCCGAATACCTGGACCTCGTGCTCGCGGTGCGGGTGGTCGATGACTTCGAGATGGCCATCGCTCACATCCTCCGGTATGGCTCCGGCCACACGGAGGCGATCGTCACGAAAGACTACGAGACGAGCCTCCGCTTCTTGCGCGAGGTGCCGTCGAGCTGTGTCCTGGTCAACGCGTCCACCCGCTTCAACGACGGCTTCGAGCTCGGGCTCGGCGCAGAGATCGGCATCAGCACCTCGAAGCTCCATGCCTACGGCCCGATGGGGCTGGAGGAGCTCACGACCCGCAAGTTCATCGTGCTCGGCCACGGCCAGGTCCGCACCTGACGTCCCCGGCCAGCCCCGCACGAACCCCCGCCGGGCAGGTTCCGCGAATTGAACGTTCGCCACCCAATCGCCCCGAATGCAAATGAATCCAGAAGGTAACGAATTGAACCCTGACTCCCAGGCTCCCGAAGTGCTCCCCGCCCTCGACACCGAGCCTCTCGCCCGCGACATCGCGCGCCTCGTGACCGACTCGAAGGGCCTCGAGGTCGTCGCAATGCGCGTCCTCGAGCTCGTCGAGTACACCGACTACTTCGTCGTGTGCAGCGCGCGCTCCGACCGCCACGCCCGCGCCATCTACGACCACCTCTGGGACGAGCTCGCGAAAGAGGGCAAGAAGCCCCTCTCCAGCGAGGGCGTCGAGGCCGCGCAGTGGATCCTGGTCGACTACGGCAGCGTGGTCGTGCACATCTTCTTCGAGCCCGTGCGCGAGTTCTACGGCCTCGAGCGCCTCTGGGCCGACGCCCCGCGCCTCGAGCTGCCGCCGCCCCCGGACGCGCGCCAGTCGGCCGCGGCCGCCCTCGCGTTGCTGTCGGGTCGCAGCTAAACAACTCGGGGTTCGGGTGATCCTCCGCCTCGTCCATCCAGGGTCCGCCGCGCGCGGACCGCTCGACGATGCGGCGCGTGACTACCTCGGGCGTCTCGGCCGCCATCATCGGGTCGAGGAAGTCTGGCTGCGCCCCTCGAAGCGCGTGGAGACCGCTCCCGCGCTCGCCGAGGAAGCGAGCCAGATCCTGCAGACGCTCCGCGATCGCGACCGCCTCGTGGCCCTCGACCGCACCGGCAAGGCGCTGTCCAGCGAGGGGCTCTCCGAGCGGCTCGCGGCGTGGATGCAGGCTGGGCACGGCGCCATCGTGCTCGCGCTGGGCAGTGCGCGTGGGCTGGCGCCGGAGGTCCTTGCGCGCGCCGAGGAGCGGCTCTCGTTCGGGCCGATGACCCTGCCGCACGACCTCGCGCGGGTCGTCCTGTGGGAACAGCTCTATCGCGCCTCGACCATCCTGAGGGGCGAGCCGTATCACAAGTAGACGCGGTCCTTCATGAACTGTCCCATGACTGTCCCACCGATGGGACAGTGTGGGACACCGTGGGACACCCGCAGGCCCTGGGCCGAGCACCGATGGGTTCGACATTGTTGGCTTTTGCCGCGGGCATCTGCTTGGCATTCCGTTCGCTATGCCTCCCGGCATGCCCACCACGCACGCACTTCGTATCGCCTGGCTGACCCTCGTCGACTTCATCTTTCCCGCGCGGTGCGCCGCCTGCGATCAACGCGTGGGACCCACCGAGGACTGGTGTCGCGCGTGCGCCGCGGCTCTCGTCTCGGGGCTCGACGCGGCCTGCCCGGTGTGTGGCGTCGTCTGGCTCGAGCCTCCTCCCGGTGGGGGCTCGCAGGTCTGCGGCGCCTGCCTCCGCAATCCGCCTCCGTATCGGCGCGCACGCGCCCTCCTGGCCTATGGAGGGTCGGCGCAGGACGCGATCGCCAAGTGGAAGAACCGCCCGGCCGAGGCGGTGGGGCGCGTCTTCGGCGAGCTGGTCGCGCGCGAGGTCGACGCGCTCGGACTCACCGCCTCCGATCGCCGGGTGATCGTACCCATTCCCAGCACGACCCGTGCGCTCGCGCGTCGCGGCTTCAACCCCGCGGCGGCCCTCGCCCGACCTTTGGCGAGCGCGCTCTCGGCGCCGCTGTCGGTGCGAGCCCTCGAGCTCGCGCCCTTCAGGGGCCGGGGCTTATGGGGCCGCATCCTGGATCGCCGCGTGGCACCTCCTTCGAGTCGCGGCCTCGGGCGGGCCCAGCGCATGGAGCGCATGCGCGGCTGCTTTCGCGCCGTGCCGAAGGCAGTCGCGGACCGCGACGTCGTCCTGGTCGACGACGTCATGACCACGGGCGCGACCATCAGCGAGGCTGCCCGCGCGTGCTTGGTGGCGGGGGCTCGCAGCGTCGAGGCGGTCGTGCTCGCGCGGGTGCCAGGCGATGCTTGAAGGCCTACTTCGTCTTGCCCGGCTCTTTCTTCTCGGCGCGCGCCGCGAGGTCCGACGCCTCCACCCAGTCGAAGCTGTCGAGCGTTTCCTTGATCTCGGCCTCGCCGAGGTAGTCCCAGAGCGCCTCGTTCTGCAGCAGCGCGACGAAGTCGTTGGTGCGCGCGGCAGCGAGCAGGTCGGCCGACAGAAGCTTCTGCGCCTTGGGGTGGGTCACGAGGATCGCCATGCGCGGTTCGCGCGCCAGGGTCTCGGGGTCGTTCTTCAGGAAGATCCACCCGAGCTTGGCGAGGCGCCCGAGCGGGGTTCGGTCGAGGAAGTTCCGACTGGCCACGAAGCGCGCGGCGTGGCTCGACTGCCACGGCACCGGGGTCTTGGCCGTGATGCGCTGGACCTGGATGAGCATCACCAGCGCGAGGTAGGTGATGAGCACCCCTTTGCCGAGGCTCGCCGCCGCGCCGAGGGCGCGGTTCGGATAGGTGAGGGCGCTCGTGTCAGGGATGAGGTCACGCGTGATCTTGCGTACCACGATGGCGCCGATCACTCCGATGACGATGAAGAACGCGAAGAAGGCCACGGTGCTCGCGAGCCACGGGTCCAGGCCGAGCATCTTCGCGATCGGCTTCTCGAAGAGCGTGGCCAGCCCGCGCGAGGCGAAGTAAGCGACCACGAGCATCGCGAGGTGGCCGACCTGATAGAGGAAGCCAAAGCGCCACCCTCGGAGGACCGACCAGAGGAGGAACAGGACGACGAGGATATCGATCGCGATGCCCACGAAGTGACCTCAGCGCCGGAGGCCCGGAGGGCGGACGATGAACGCGTAGATCTTCGACGGGTAGCCGACGAAGCCATCGACATCGCGCCCGGTCACGCGCCAGAACCACTTCCCCGGCGTGAGGACCTCGGAGATGGGGAGCTTCTCCTGCGTGCTCTCGAAGCTCATCCACGACTTCGTGAACTGCGCGTTCGCGGCGATCTCCACGCGGTAGGACTGCGCCCCGTCGACCGGCTCCCAGCGCAAGAGATCGCCCGGCTCGGCGGTCCCCATGAGCGGCCACTCGGGAAGCGGCGAGCTCAGCAGCGGACGAGGGTCCTCGGGGATCCCCTTGTAGTCGACACGCGACCCCTTGCCATCGGGCACGAACAGGTTGGCGTTCTTGCCGCCGAAGGTGACCGTCCCTGCCAGCGTCTCGACGCGGCTCTTCTGGGCATCGATCTGAGCGAGGCGAAAGGTCGTCCCGCGCACGCCGGCGATGGCGTTGCCCGTCAGAAGGTAGAACGGCCCCTCGCGCTCGGCGGCGATGACCGCGGCCTCGCCCCGGACCAGCTGGACTCGGACGTTGCGCCGACCGTCAGCCTCGACGTCGACCTGCCCGATCCGCAGCGCCGAGTCCTCGAAGACGTAGATGTAGGTCCCGTCGAGGAGCTTCAGGAGCACCACCGAGCCCTTGCCGGTCTCGAGGTAGTCGTTGGTCGCCAAGAGAGCACCGGGCGTCGTGTCGCGCAGGTTGCCGAGCTGATGCCCAGCGAAGACGCGGCCCGAGACGGTCTGCACCTGGGCGACCGAGCGCGCCGAGCGCCGCTCGACGAACGCGATATAGAGTGCGTCCTTCTCGTCCGGCCGCGCCATCGGCACGACCGTCGAGATGAGGCGCCGCTCGATCCCGAACGACGCGAGCCGATCGGCGGCGAGGTTCGCGGCGACATTTCCCTTGTCGCGCATGGCCTTGTCGTTGGGGACCCGCGCCGCGATGGTCACCCCCTGGAGGTTCGTACGCTTGGTGAGCTCGGCCGCGACGGCCTTCAGGCACGCCTCGCCGTCTGCCCCGGCGACCGACTCGAGGGTCAGTCGATCGCCGAACGAGACGATACCCTCCTGCACCTTGAGGCCGCCGCACGGCTCGGCCGCAGCGCGCGCGGGCCCCCCGCCGACCATGGCCAGGGCACACGCCGCGAGCATCATCTGCCGCACGCGCGACCGCGGAACGTCGAGACGCAGCGCCACCGCTTGCCCGGGGCGCTCGCTACTCGGGGACCGGAACGCTCTCGAGAGGAGTGGTTGTCGGCGGCTGTGTTCCATCTTGTCCGTACTCCACGATCTTGAACTCGACACGACGGTTCGCTGCGCGCCCGACCGCCGTCTTGTTGGTGGCGATGGGCTCGTCTTCGCCGACTCCCCGCGTCTCGAGGCGGTCGGCCGCGACGCCCTTGCCGATGAGGTAGGTCGCGACCGCGGCGGCGCGGTTCCCGCTCAGCTTGCGGTTCATCTCGGCCGGCCCGACGTCGTCGGTGTGACCCTCGATCCGCAGGAGCTTCACGTCCGGGCGGGCCAGGAGGACCGTCGCGATCGCGTCCAGCAGCTCGAAGCTGCGCGACTGGATCGTCGCCTTGCCGGTGTCGAAGTAGATCTTGTCGGTGATCGTGATCTGGCGCTCGATGTCGTCGATGCGCACCGGGCCGGTCGGGACGTCGGGGCAGCCGTCTTCGTCCTCGAAGCCGTTCTTGACCTCCGCGAGAAGGGGGCATCGATCGAACACGTCGAGGACACCATCGTTGTCGTTGTCCGGCTCGGGGCAGCCATCGCCGTCCTCGAAGCCGTCCATGTCCTCGGCCACGCCAGGGCAGTGATCGAAGGCGTCCGGGATGCCGTCACCGTCGGTGTCGCGGGTCAGCGCGTCGGCGTCTTCCTTGCCGTCCAGGACGGTCGCCAGCTCGATCGGCTCGTCCGGGCAGCCATCGGTGTCCATCCAGCCGTTGGGCGTCTCCGGCTCGTTCGGGCAGAGGTCGGCTTCATCCAGGATCTTGTCGCGGTCGTTGTCGAGGTCGGCGCAGGCGTCGTCGTCCTCGAAGCCGTCGAAGTCCTCCTCGCCGTAAGGGCAGTCTTGATACCCGCCATAGCGCACGCCGACGACGCCACGCAGGTCAGGCGACCCATAGCCGCGCGTCAGGCCGGCGCCCGCGGCCGCATAGACCGCGAGGTCCTTCACGCCCCGCCACTCGAGGCCGCCCAGGAACTCAAAGGGCGGGTCCTCGAGCTTCTGGTCCGGCAGCTCGAAGGAGCCCGCGAAGCTCGTCAGCACCGAGAAGAGCTGGTCTCCGAGGAAGAACGACAACTTCATGCCGAGCCCCCAGGTGAGCTCCTCGCCGAGCACGAGCCCGCTGGAAGGCGTCGCATCCCGGAAGCGCCCGCCGAGGTTCAGCGTGAGCCGGAAGTAGTAGGCGGGGTTCCAGTCGATGACGACGCGCGGCTCGACCGAGACGCTGCCGAAGCCGCCGAAGGTCTGTCCGGTCGGCAGCGAGATGGGGGCCGCGATGGCCAGCGAGAACTGGCGTCCGCCATCGACGATCTTGACCTTCGGGGTGAGGCGCAGGTCGCCGAGCTGGAAGCCATTCGGCGCGGCGACGCCCGGGTTGACGAAGGGCCAGGCCGGGCCGATGGCCTGGTCGATGATGAGCGGCATCGCGATGCCGAGCTCGAGGCGCTCCCACAGTCCGAACGACAACCCGAGGTTCAGCGTGTCCTGGCCGTCGACGATGCCCGACTTGACGCCGTCTCCCTTGCGGTCGGTAAGCAGCACCACGTCGGCGTGGTCATAGATGAGGCTCGCCGAGAGGCCGAGGTGCCGCCCCATGAAACCACCGCTGAGGTGGAGGTAGTCGGAGGCGCCTCCGCCAGGGCGGAACTGCTGGATATCAACGCCGTCTTGTCGAGGCGGGGCGGCCGACGCGACGCTCCCGAAGCAGGTCGTGGCCAGCGCCACGATGATCGCGAGGACATCGGGCCGGGCGGTGGTGCGTGCTTCCAAGTCTCTCACTCCGTCTCGGATCGAGGTCGCAACTTGATACACCAAGATGTTTCAGGGCGCGACAAAGGACCCGCCCGACCCGCGTCCGCACGGTCGCCTTCATCCTCCATGAGGGCTCTGTAACCGTTGTAATGGCTTGTGATTGAAAGAGATTGCGACGTCGACACGGCGGCGGATGCCACGATGGCGTCGGCTCTGGTCCACCGCGTGCACACTGTCGGGCATCCCGCGCGTCCCCCAACGCCGCCGCATTCCACCTGACGTCACTTCGCGCTCCAGCGCGGGCTCCTCCGTGCCCGCACTCTTGCGCAGGCCCATCCACGCACGGATCCCTCATGACCGACTTCTCCTCCAACGACCTCGTCCGCGGCCGGTTCCTCCGCCGCTTCATGGGCATCGAGCCGAGCTCGGCCGAGCTCGACGCGACCGTCGAAGACCTCGCCATTCCCGCGCACGCCGCCTCGCACCGCACCGCCACCACCCTCCGTCCCGCGCTGCCCAAGACGCGGCCCACGCGTCGCCCCAAGATCATGCCGCAGGACGAGTCGTTCCGAACGAGGCCCGGCGACACCAGGCTCATGTCGGACGCCAAGACCGGCACCGACCCCGAGACGCGCTGAACACGCCGTCGGGTAGCCTGACGCCGCCCGGCCCCCAGCGGGGATCGCGCGACAGGCAGCAGGCTCTGCGAGGCCTTCGTGCGCGAGCCACCTTGACGCGCGCGAGCGCTCGAACGAGCGTCTGGGCGTGACCTTCCGCCCGCGACGCTTCCCTCCCAAGACCCACCCAGAGCTCTGACATGGGTCCGGCCCTCTTCGCACTCGGCCTCTTGGCCCTCGTCCTGGCGATCCAGGTCCACGCCCCGATCCGCCGCCCCGGCGAGCTCGCAGCCCTCCTGTTCGCACCGGCCTGGCTCGCCGGCGAGCTCCCGCTCCACGCGGCCCTCCTCTTCCTCATACCAGGATGCGTGTTGGCGGCACTCGGCGCCCTCGACTCGCCGCTCGGACTCACCGGCCTGGTGGCGCTCCTCGGGTCACTCGGCGGCCACGTCGCATCCTGGCGCGCTGCCACCGTCGCCCGCGCGGAGCTCGCTCGCGCCCTCGGCCGTCCGGTCCATGGTCGCCTCCCGCTCTGGCGCTTCGCCCTGCCGTTCGTCTTCGGCGACCCTCACGTCGAAGCCCGCCCCGGGATCCTCCGCGAAGGCGAGCACCTCCGCGCCGACCTCTATCTCCCGCGAGCGCCCGCGACCGCCCCGCGTCGCCTCCTCGTCTACGTGCACGGCGGGGGCTGGGTGCTAGGCTTCCGCCGCTTCCAGGGCCGTCTCTTGATGCGACGCCTGGTCTGCGACGGGTGGGTCTGCGTCTCGATCCAGTATCGCCTGTCACCGCGCGCGACCTGGCCTGCGCACATCGTCGACGTCCAGCGCGCGCTCGCCTGGGTGCGCAGCCGCGCTCCGACCTGGTCGGCCGACCCGAGCCGCGTCGCCATCTCCGGCAACTCCGCGGGTGGTCACCTCGCGACCCTGGCCGGCCTCACCGACGGCCTCACCGACTGGACCGAGTCCGGCCCAACCCGTCCCGACGCGCCACGCGTCTCGGCCATCGTCTCCTGGTATGGCATCTACGATCTCGTCGGCGCCTTCGAGCGCGGCGGCGACTGGCCCCATCGGGCACTCGCACGCCTCTGGCGCCTCCTCGTCATGAAGCGCTCGCTCGCCGTGGCGCGCGACGCCTACCGCGCCGCGTCTCCGGTCTCGCATCTCGCGGCCGATGCCCCGCCCCTCCTGCTCATCCACGGGACCCACGACTCGCTCGTCCCGATCGCCACCGCACGTGCCTTCGCGCGACACTGCGAAGCGATCGCGCCGGGTCGTGCCACCCTGCTCGAGGTCCGTGGCGCGCAGCACGCCTTCGATGTCTTCACCTCGCGCCGCGGTCTGGACGCGGTGGAGGCGGCGGCCCTCTGGCTCGACGCCCAGGTACCGCGCGCAGGCACCGCGCCAGTCGTTGGTGCGTGATCACCGCCGATGTCCCGGCGTAGGCCGGTTGCCCCACAAACCGATCAAGACCCACTCAGCGGCGAAGCTCGCTTCGCCTGCCTCTGTTCGCATCGGGTCGGAGCCGCTAAGGTCGGTCGCCCGCGCGTCCGGTCCACCTCAAGCTCCGAGCTCCGATGCCGCTCTTGTTCTTCGTCGCCCTCGCCCTCGCGGAGCCGCTCGGCCCCTTGGACGGCGCGGCCCCTGTCGAAGACGAGCCCATCGAGCTCGGGCCACCGATCGCCTCGGGCGCCACTTCCTCGACTCGGCCGTTCGCCCGCTGGAGCGAGCACCTCGTCGCCCCGCTCCATCCCACGACCTCCCCCTGGTCGGTCTCGAGCACGCTCACGCTGGGCCTCGCGTGGGACCGCGAGCCCGACTGGTCCATCGCCGTCGAGGGTCGCCTCCGCCACCGCGTCGCCGCCGCGCTCGCGTCGCTGGACCTGCCTCCGGGCGCCGCGGATACGATCGCAGGCCGCTTCACCCCGGAGCTGCGCCGCGCCGTCATTCGTTGGCGCCCAGGCCCTGAGCTGGCGGTCGGTCTCGATCGCCTGCGCCTCGGGCGCAGCCAGCTCGCGCGTCCGCTCGACCGCTTGAATCCGAGCGACTGGCGCGAGGGGCCGCTCGGTCCCGAAGGCGGCGAGCGCCGTCCCGTCCCGCTCGTCTCCGTCCGCAATCCGCTCGGCCGCGGCGAGCTCCTGCTCGCGTGGGTGCCGTTCTTCGTCCCGCTGCGCTTGCCAATGTCGCCGGCCCACCGCAGCTCGCTCGAGCTCGCCCCGATCTCTCCGCTCCTGGACGCCGTCTCCGGCCCCGGCGCTCCGCTGGCCGAGGTGGACGACCTCGGCGCCCTGGGACCCAGCGCGGACTTGCGTGACTCGGAGCTCGCGCTGCGCTGGACCCAGCGCCTCGGCGACCTCGACCTCGCGCTCACCTGGCTCTACCAACGCGACCGTCTCCCGAACCTCGCGGCTCCCACCCAGCGCGCACACCAGCACGTGCTCGGCCTCGATCTGGCGGTCCCCATCGGCCCGGTCCGTGCGGTCGCCGAGGCCGCGGTCATCCTCGCCCAGCGCAACTGGCTGGCCTCGCCCGGCCTCCCTACAGCGCGCCACCCGATGGTGCATGCGACCCTCGAGGCAGCCGTCTCGCCGGCGATCTTCCTCGACCTCACCGTCGGGCTCGAGGCCCTCGTCACCCTCGATGCTCCCAGCTCGACCCGCTTCTTCTTCGGCGGCCCGCGCGACCTCTGGCTCACCGCCCGCATGAACCTGCTCCTCGCCTTCGACGGCATCCTGCGGCTCGACGCCGAGACGCGCCTCGCCCTCACGCGTGACGATCACCTGACCTCGCTCGTCTTCGGCGCGCGCCTTGCGACCGACCTCGAGCTCTCCCTCGGCCTGGCTCTCTTCGGCGGCAATCCGATGGACGGAGGCTTCGGAGGGCTCTATGAATCGCGCGACTCGCTCTGGCTCCGCGCGGTCTTCGAGCTCTGATCGTCGCCGAAGGCGAAGCCCGGCTGCCCGACGGCACGATCGCGGCCCGCCCGAGCCTGCCCCCTTCGCCACCGAGGCCTCGCATGGAACGCGCACACGACCAGCTCCGCCCGATCACCCTGACCCCGGACTGGTCCGAGGCCCCGCTCGCCTCGGTCCTCATCGAGTGGGGCCGTACCCGCGTCCTCTGCACCGCGAGCCTCGATGATGACGTCCCCCCGTTTCGCATGGGCAAGGGCGGCTGGCTCACGGCCGAGTACGGCATGCTGCCCGGCTCGACCCCGCGCCGCGTGAAGCGCCCCATCGGCAAGCAGGACGGCCGCCAGACCGAGATCCAGCGACTCGTGGGACGCTCGCTGCGCGCCGGCTTCGACCTCGACCAGCTCGGGCCCCGTACCCTCTGGATCGACTGCGACGTCCTCGAGGCCGACGGCGGCACCCGCACCGCCTCGGTCACCGGGGGCTACGTCGCCGCCCGCATCGCCGTCGAGCGCCTCATCGCTGCCCCCGAGAGCCAGGCCACGCGCGCCTCGGTCCTCTCGCCGGTCGCTGCCGTCAGCGTGGGGATCGTGCATGGCGCGCCCCGACTCGACCTCGACTACCCGCTCGACTCGCGCGCCGATGTCGACATGAACGTGGTCATGGACGGCCACGGCAACTTCATCGAAGTCCAGGGCACCGGCGAGCGTCGCGCGATGTCCCGCGCCGAGCTCGACACCCTCCTCGACCTGGCCGACGGCGGCATCCGCCAGCTCTTCGCGCTGCAGGATCAAGCCGTGGCCCAGGCCCTCGCACGCCGCCCCGCAGCGACACTCCGCCGCTGATCCCGCTATTGGCAGCCCGGCTCCGCCAGGCCTTGGGCGTTGTCCAAGCCGCCGGGCAGCCCGACTCGGCCAGGCCATCGGCGTGGTTCAAGCGTCTGGTTCCGCCAGGCTGTGGTTCTGATCCCAACGCGCCCTGCCGACCCGCCCGAACCTCCTGCTGTGTCCCAGGATCTCCGGCCTCGGGCGCGCGTTTTCGACAGGTTTTCCACACCATGACGCGGCGCGTTGCACGGACCTCGCGGCCGCCTGGATAGTGCCCGCCAGCGCCATGACGCGGCCAGTGCCGCAGCGCGCTCTCCCGCCCCCTGTGGAAAAGCCTGGAAAACCCCGACGAGGCGGTCTCCGACCACAGCGCAACGCGCAAGCGTGCTTCGCCGCGTGCTCGAGACCCCTGGACTCAGGGCGTCAGCTTCTCTTGCGCCTTCTTCAGGTACGACGACGCGGTCGGATTGCTCGGATCGGCCGTCTGCGCCTTCTTGAAGTAGCCCGCCGCGAGCTTGTAGTTCTCGGCCTTGTAGGCCTCGATCCCCAACTTCAGATAGTGCTGGGCCTGCGCGCGGAACGCGTCCTCCGGCGTGTCGGTCTTGGCCGGCTCGACCTTGGGGGCTTCGACCTTGGGGGCCTCGACCTTGGGCTTGACCTCGACCTTGGGGGCTTCGACCTTGGGGGCCTCGACCTTGGGCTTGACCTCGGCCTTGGGGGCCTCGACGACTGCCTTGACCTCGACCTTTGGGGCCTCGACCTTGGGGGCCTCGACTGCCGGCTTGACCTCGGCCTTGGGCGCCTCGACCGGCTTGATCTCGGCCTTGGGGGGCTCGATGGCAGGCTCGGTCTTCACTTCGGCGACGGGCTGGGGCTCGACCTTGGCCGCCTCTGCGACGGCCTCGGGCTTCTCGACGTCGGCCTTGGCCTCCACGGCCACGGGAACCTCGGCCTTCACCTCGGCAGGCCCGCCGACTTCGCCGGGCTTGGCCGCCTCACCCGGCGCCTCGAGCTGGTAGCGCGCTGCCGCCGCCGGAGGCGTCGCAGCCGGTCCAGGCGTTCCCTCGGACTCGGCCGTCGGCTTGCTATTGCTGACCAGCAGGATCACCACCACGACGATCACCACCGCCGCGAGCAGCAGCAGGATCAGCATGCGCGAGGACTTCTTCCCGCCCGCCTGATCCGCGCTCGTGAACCACTCCTCCTGCTCGTCGATCGTCTTGGCCTTGCCCGCGGCCTTGTCGTCCTTGGGCACGACGACCGTCGTCTCGTCCTTGCGCCGAATGCGCGCCCCGGGCGACTCGCCCGTCGCGCTCGCCGGCCTCGCTTCCTTCTCGCCGGTCGGCGCCTCGGCCTTGGGCGTGACGATGGTCGGCTGTCCCGACACCGACGCGACCGTCACCGTCGGCGACACCGACGGGCGAGGCACCTCGGTCGTCGGGGCTGCGTTCGAAATGACCGGCGCCCCGGTCGATCCCTTGCGCCCCTTCTGCTTCTTGCCGCGCCGCGTCTGCGGTCCCGGGGTCGCACCGGCCGGTCGGCCTTCCTGCTCACCGGTCCCCTCGTCGTCGGTGTCATCGTTGCGCCGCGCCGCTTCGGCCAGCTCGCGCACCGCCGGGCCCAGGCCCGCAAAGACCAGCGTCGCGTCGCCACGTCGCTGCGGTCCCTGGTGCTCGCCGGACGATGCACCTACCTGCTCGGCCGCCGTCTCGCCGGGGTCCTCCTCGCCCTCCTCGGACGCGACCTCGACGCTCGACTCCTGCGGCTTGGGCGCGGGCTCGCTCTTGGGGGCCTCCACCTTCGTCTCGACCGGCTCCGCCTTCGGCGCTTCGGCCTTCGGAGCCTCGGCCTTCGGCGCCACGGGCTCGCTCGTGACCACCACCGACGGCTCGGCCTCGACCGTGACCTGCTGGATCACCTGCGTCCGCAGACGCCGCGAGGTCGTCGGGTTGCGCCCGCTGATCGCCGATAGCGGCACGATCTGGCTGCGCATCTCCTCGACCAGGAGCTGCTCCAGCTCGCGCTCCAGCTCGGCGACCGTCAGCTGCCGCCGATTGGCCGTCTTCGCGAGCGCCTTGAAGCACACGTTCTCGTAGGTCTTCACGAACGGCGCGTTCGCGTAGCGCACATGCAGCGGCAGCGGCTTCTCGAAGATGTGCCGCTTGAGGGTCGTCGACGCGCTCGCCGATGCGAAGGTCGGCGCAAAGGGCGGACGCCCGCGCACGGCCTCGTACATGATGATGCCCAGCGCATACACGTCGGCGCTCGACCCCTCGGCCGCCTTGCCCGCGCACAGCTCGGGCGACATGTAGTCGGGCACGCCGAGGTAGGCATCCTGCTTGCGCAGCGGCTTGAACGGCGGCAGCAGGTCCGAGAGCCCGTAGCCGTAGACCTTCACCCCGTAGCCCCCCTCGGGCAGCGGCACGAGGCGCACGAGCTCCGAGGTCAGGCAATGATGGAGGACCTTGGCCGCCTCGCCAGCCGCGATGGCGCGCGCGAGCTGGT
>JAEUKJ010000049.1 GCA_016792665.1 Deltaproteobacteria bacterium
CACGCCGACATGGTCATCGGTGCCCGCCGCCGCGAGCCCGACCCGCTGAAGTCGATCATCAAGCGGGCCCTCTTCGAGCTCGCCGCGCGCCTGGCCGGCCGCCCCGTCCCCGACCTCAACACCGGCCTCCGCCTCGTCCGCCGGGACCTCCTGCACGCCTGGCAGGACGCCCTCCCCGATGGCTTCTCGGCCACGACCACCATGACGATGGCGGGTCTCGTCGAAGGTCACCGCGTGGCCTGGGTCGAGACCGACTACCGCCGCCGCCTGGGCCGCTCCAAGTTCCACCCCATCCACGACACCGCGCGCCTCACGCGCCAGATCGTGCGCACCTGGCTCCGCTTCCGCCGCCGCGCGCCGTTGTAAGCCGGCCCCGCGCGCCCTACCCTGCCCCTCATGCTGCCGCCGGACATGCCGCTGCGCCTCGGGCCCCCGACCGCCCGCGCGCTCGCGCTGTTCGCGGCACTCGTCCTCGCGAAGGTCCTCCTCCTCGCGCTGCGCGCCAGCGACGGCGTCCCCATCCCCTGGTCCCCCCTCCTTCCTTCGACGCTCGTCTATGAAGACCTCTGGGTGGTGCTGCCCTTCGCGGCGCTCGACGTGGCGCTGACCCTCGCCCTCCCCGCCTCGCGTGCGCGCGCGGTCGCGACCGTGTCCCTCGGCCTGCTGCTCGTCCTCTATACGGCCATCAACATCCCCATCGCGCGCGCGCTGTCGACCCCGCTCACCGCGCCGATGTTGGCCGCCGTCGGCGGAGCGCTCGGCGACTCGGCCAGCGACAACCTCACGGTGCCCAATGTCCTGGCCGTGGTGACTCCGCCATTGGCTTACCTCTTCCTCGCGCGCCGCCCCATGCCCCGTGCCCTTGCCCTCCCTCTCGGCCGCGCCCTCGCCCTCGCCCTGGTCGGCGCGATCCTCGTCCTCGGCCCCCTCGGGCTGGCCTCGGTGCCGACGCTGGGCGTCCATCGCAACGCGCTGGTCACCCTCGTCCGCACGGCCCTCCCGGACGACGCCCCAGACCCGACCGAGCGCGACGCCGACCTCGCCCCGGACGGCTCCCCGGGCGCCCGCCCCGACCCCGACGCCCCCGACCCGACCACCCCGCCGCTCGACCTCCGCCCCCTCGCAGGACGCGCCCGCGGCGACAACCTCCTCGTCATCGTGCTCGAGTCGCACGGTGCGCGCCACCTGCGCGCCTGGTCTGGGGTCACGCCCCACGACGAGACCGCGGCCGACCCGACCCCGACACTCACCGCTCTCACCGCGCGCGGCATCGCCTTCACGCGTATCTGGACGGCCTACCCCGAGTCGATCAAGGGCCTCTACGCCGCGCTCTGCGGCGCGTTCCCGCACCCGCACACCTCGGCCACCGCGCACGCCCAGAAGAACCTCCCAGCGACCTGCCTCGGCGCGACCTTCGCCGCCCTGGGCTACCGCACCGGCCTCTTCCACTCGGGCCACTTCGCCTATCTCGGCATGGCCGACATCCTGGCCGACCGGGGCTTCGACACCCTCGCCGACGCCATGCAGATCGGCGGTCCCTTCCGCTCGTCCTTCGGCACCGACGACCGCGCCACCGCGCGCCACCTGCTCGCCTGGCTCGACGCGCCCTCCGCTCCCGACCCGGCCTCGCCTGCCGGCGCGCGCCCCTTCTTCGCGGCCTTCCTCCCCATCGCCGGCCATCACCCCTACCGCGCCCCGGGCGACGCGGTGCGCCCCTTCCCCGAGACGACCGACCTCGATCGCTACCTGAACGACCTCTTCGTCGGCGACCAGGCGACCGCGCTGGTCCTCGACGGGCTCGCCTCGCGCGGCCTCCTCGAGCACACCTGGATCATCGTCTATGGCGACCACGGCCAGGCCTTCCACGAGCACCCCGGCAACATCGCCCACACCCTCTTCCTCTATGAAGAGAACCTGCACGTCCCGCTCGCGGTCATCCCACCGCCCGCCAAGCGCGCCCTCCTCGACGCCCTGCCCTCCCGCCGCGCCGCCCAGCGCGGCTCGCTCGTCGACCTCGCGCCGACCGTCCACGCCCTCTTCGGACTGCCTCCGGTCGACGCCTTCGAAGGTCGCTCGCTGCTCGACCCGACCCCGCACGCGGTCATCGCGTTCACCGATCACCGCGCCTTCCAGCTCGCCACGCGCAGCACCTCGCCGACCCTCCCCTCGCGTCCCGCGGCCGACTGGAAGCTCATCCTCGATGTCGACCTCGATCGCCCCGAGCTCTACGACCTCACCTCCGACCCGCGCGAGCAGAGCGACCTCGCCGAGCACTACCCCGAGGTCACGCTCGAACTGAAACATCGCTTGACGCGGTGGCGCGCCATGCACTATCGCGCCCGCCCCGGCCTCGACGGCCCTACGTCCCCATGATCCCCAAGGTCCCACGACCATGAGCAGCTCCGACGATCGCCACGGCGACACCCCGAACCCCGACCCCGACCTCACCCGTCTCAATCGCTGGTTCACCGACCAGGGCATCTGCTCGCGGCGCGAAGCCGACCGCTGGATCGAGACCGGCCGCGTCACCATCAACGGCAAGAAGGCCGAGCTCGGCACCAAGGTCGGCCCCAGCGATCGCATCGCGGTCGACGGCAAGATCATCGTCCCCGCTGACCGCCGCCCCGTCGTCATCGCCTACAACAAGCCGGTCGGCGTCGAGTCGACCTCGGACCCGAAGGTCCCCAACAACCTCATCGACGCCGTCGCCTACCCCGAGCGGCTCGTCCACATCGGCCGCCTCGACGTGATGTCCGAGGGGCTCATCCTGCTCACCAACCGCGGCGAGATCGTCAACGGCATCCTGCGCAGCGAGTTCGAGCACGAGAAAGAGTACGTCGTCGAGCTGTCGACCCCGGTCAGCGACGAGGAGATCATGCGCATGGCGCGCGGCCTCGACATCGGTGACGGGCGCGGGCGCACCAAGCCGTGTGTGGTCGAGCGCCTCGGCGCCGCGCGCCTCCGCATGGTGCTGACCGAGGGTCGCAATCGGCAGATCCGCAAGATGGCCGAGGCCATCGGCAACCACGTGCGCCGCCTCGAGCGCCAGCGCATCATGCACATCCGCCTGGCCGACCTGCCGCGCGGCAAGTGGCGTCACCTGTCCGCGGACGAGATGCGCGACCTCTTCCTGGCCCTCGGCCTCGAGCGCCCCAAGGGCTCGCTGCGCCCGCCGGACACGCGCCCCACGCTGCCGCGGAACACCGTCGTGCCGGTCGACACGATGCCCGAGCCGCGCGCGCGCCGCATGTTCAGCGCGCCCCGTTCCGGCCCAGGGCCTCGCCCATCTGGAGGCGCTCACCCGGGCGCGGATCGCGGGGGTCGCCCTCCGCGTGCAGGGCAAGGCGCGTCGCCTGCGAAGCGACGAGGACCACCGTCGAGCCGAAGCTGAAGGCGCCGATCCGGTCTCCCTTCCGGTAGCGCTCGGGGGCCTCGACCTGGATCCCCGAGACCAGGCTGGCGGCCACCATCACGAGCGCCATCGGCCCGGCCGCGGTCTCACACCAGAGCACCGCGCGCGCGTTGCGCACATGCACGTCGGGGCGCAGCGCGAGCGCGTCGTCGTTCTGCGGGAAGGCCCGGCCCTCGATGCGGACGACCTCGACCAGATCCAGGTCACACGGCGCGTGCACGTGGTGATAGCCGTCGGGCGTGAGGAAGAGGGTCGCCTGCCAGAGCGCGCCAGCGTCCGACCTGAGCCGCGCAAGCCTCGCCGCCCCGCCCAGCAGCGCCGCCAGCGAGACCTCGTGGCCCTTGACGACCAGGCTCGGAGGCGCGCCCTGCGACCCGCCCGTCGTCCCGGCCGCGACCACGATCCCGTCGACCGGTGACACCAGCCCCGCGCCGATCGGGCGCGCGCCCGCACGCAGTCGCCGCAGGAAGAAGGCCTCGAGGGTCTCCCAGTCGCGCCCCTCGAAGCTCGCGAGCGCGATGTCGCCGCGCGCCACCCAGGCCGCGATGACGGCACGCAGCAGCGGACGCGGTAGGCGCGCACGCATGAGCGCACCGAAGGCCCGCTCGAGCGGTGCATGCGGCACGAGCCCATGCGCCCGCATGACCCACGACCAACGCCACGGGACCTTCATCGGCGTCACACCCGCGTGACGCGCTTCATGAGCCACCACGCGACGACGGCGGTGGCAGGCCTCGGCCCGCGCGGTCGACGCCAGACCCAGGTGTGCACGAGACGTCTCGTCCCATCACCCGCTGTGGCGCCGAGCGCGCGCAGCGCCAGCGGCAGGCTCACCAGCGCGCACCCGCGGGCATCGCCATCGAAGCGCCGCGCCTCCCATCGCACCCGCGCCGCGAGCCCCGGCGCGTGCCGCGCGAGGTACGCCTGACCGAGCGCGATGCTCTTCGGGTCACAGTCGACGATGACGATGGCACTCTCGGGCCAGAGGCGATCGACCACCAGGGCCGTCCGCGGAAAGAGTCCACCGCCGACGATCAAGACGCTGCTCGGGGCCGGCTCGGAGGTCTGTCGCCACACCTTGGCGATGGCGCGCGCGTGCACCGCGACGACCGCCTCGCGCAGCCAGCGCGACCGCATCACCCCGCGCTCGAGCGCGCCGAGAGCCGCCGGCACGAACCACCCGAGGCCGCGCCAGAGCGGTCCGTGCGCGGCGCGCGGCGCGTCGGGCAGGCGACGGCGCGGCAGCTCCGACCAGTGAACGCCAGGATGACGATGGTGCTCGGCGTGATGGCCATCATTCAGCCAGATTCGATTGTGCCATTTTCCGTAGGTGCTCCACCCCTCGGCCACCTCGCCGTCGTGCTCCATCTTGCCCTGCAATCCAGAGAGCAGGTAGCCGAGGGCGACGCCTGCGGACCAGATCGCCGCGACCGCCGGCGACACCGCGACCAGGGCCGACAACATCCCGACGATCATCGCGATTTCGATGATCGCTGCGCCCCGCACGACGCGTGGCACGCGCTCGGGGTGGCGCGCGTGATGGCGCAGATGCCGTGCCTTCCAGATCGACTGCGGCACGCCGAGGGCCAGCGTGAGTCCCACCGAAAAAATGCGATTGGCGATATTCGCGGCAAATATCGGGGTGTGCAGATGGATATGCGAGATCGTGTTCGATCCCCACACCACCGCCAACGCGAGCAGCGGCACCCCGACCCATCCCGCGGCCAGCGCGCCGACGACGACCAGCGCGTGGATCGCCGTCGCCACCAACACCCAGACGTTCGCTGGATGGGAGAGTCCGAGCCCGGCCGCGACCGGTTGCCCCGGCCACGCCGCCGCGCGGGGCACGACCTCCGAGCGGAGCACCACCTCAGGACCTCGACCCTCGTCGGCCCCGCGCGAGGCCGACCAGCGCCGCGACGCCGAGGGCCGCCCACGAGCCGAGCCCGCTGGCGCAGCCCTCACTCTTCTTGCCGACGGCGCCGTCTGCCGTGTCGGCACTGGCCGTGTCGCCGGTCGCCGTATCGCCCCCGGTGGTGTCGGGCAGAGGCACCG
>JAEUKJ010000309.1 GCA_016792665.1 Deltaproteobacteria bacterium
GTCATTGTCCAGGAGGTCTTCGACCGTCCACGGCAGGGCCGCGGTTCCCAGCACCTGGCCCACGTCGTCGCGCGCGATCGTCAACGGCGGCGGCGCGCAACGCGAGCTCACCGGGTCGCAGTAGCGCGAGGCGCAGTCCGCGTGCGCCGTGCAGTGCCCGCCCGGTCCGCACCCGGGGCACACCGTTCCGCCGCAGTCGATGTCGCTCTCGCGACCCGTCCCGCGATCGTGGAGCAGCCCATCGCTGCAAGTCGCCGCACGGCACGCCGCACAGTCGTCACGGTTGTCTCCGTTGCCGTCGTCGCACTGCTCGTAGGGCGGGTCGATCTGGCTGTCGCCGCAGGTCGCGCGACACACCGACAGCCCACCCGAAGGCGCCGTGCAGGCCCAGCCATCTTCGACCGCGCAGCTCGCCGTGCATCCATCGCCGCGATCGACCACGTTGCCGTCATCGCACTGCTCGCCCGGCTGGACCTTCCCATCGCCGCACCAGGTCGTCTGGTTGCAGGCCCCGTTGCACCCCGCCAGCGCACGCATGAACACGCCCGAGTCGAGGTACTGATCGCCCGCGTCGCAGATGACGATCACGACGCGATGCACCTTGCCCGCGCCCGACGCCAACGGGAACGCGCTGCGCAGATGCGGGGTCAGGCCGTTGTACTCGCTCACCGCCAGCGCGTTGGCGCCGTAAGTCTTGATGACGTTCTGGCTCGAGAAGAAGGGCCCGTTGATGTCGATGTCGGCGCCCTCGGGGTCGCGCCCGAAGTTCGTGTAGGTCTGCTCGCCGGCTCGCCGCACGAAGAACCCGAAGGCATCGGGGTAGAGGTCGCCCTGGTAGTCCGGGTACTCCTCGGACCCGAAGACGTAGTCGAGCTGGATCCCGTCGAAGCCGGGCTGCAGCTCGAAGTCGATGGTGAGCTTCACCACGTCATGCGGGTTGATCGCCGGGTTGCCGATGAGCTGCGCACAGAAGGGCTCGGCGGTTCCACCCGCACTGGGCGGCCCGATGTCTGGCGTGAGCACCCCGGTGGCCCCTTCCTTCGAGGGCGTCCCCGGCAGCGACCGGTTCGGCGGCACCGCGAGGCTCACCTCGCCGCTCGTCAAGAGCAGCCCATCCCGCATCCCGAGTGGCCCGTTCGAGAACGTCGCGACCGGGCCCGACCCGCCGCTCTGCCATTGGTTGGCCGGCGTCGAGAACGGGAAGTAGCTCCAGCCCGCGGTGCGCCCGCCCTCGAAGGTCGCCGCGATCACGGTGATCCCGCGGTCGATGAGCGCCTGGATCATCGCGTTCGCCTGATCGGTCGGGGTCACGACCAGATCGGCGCGCGCGCTGGACCCGAGACCCGCCACGGCCACGGTGGCACACAGGCCGAGCAACCAACGCAGTCCACCACGCACGGGGCCACGCACGGACCCGCTCATCGAAGGGCTCATCGACTTTCTCCTTGGGGGGCACGACACGTCACGGAGTCATGCCCTCTCGCGCGCCCCCCGCAGGAGCGAGCGTCCCCCATGGTGGCCGGAATCGCGTCCGAAAGCCAGAGCAACCACGACGACCCCGTTACCGCCGCGTGCGGCAAGCCCGTCGGCGCGCATCCCCCAAACGACAACGCCGCGGAGTCGTTCACTCCGCGGCGCCATCGAGACCCTGCCGGGCCCTGCCTCATGACCTCGCGCTGCGAGGCCGCGGGCTCAGAATCGGTACTGGCCGACGAACTTGAAGGTGCGCTCGTGCGTGTCGGGATCGCCGTCGACCTTGTTGGCCACGGTACGGTCCGTGTAGATCGCCGAGAGCACGCCGATGTTGCGGAAGAAGTAGTAGTGGAGGCCCACGCGCCACTGGAGCTCGTCGAGCTGGCGCGCGACGTCGGTCTCGGCCACGGCCGGTGCGTTGTCCATGTCGCCCGGTACGTACTGCCCCACGTCGGCCGCGAGCATCAGCATCTTGGGCACCAGCAGGTAGCCGGCCGACACGTTGTACGCGACCTGCCACGACCCGAACTCCAGCTCGCGCTTGATGTAGGTCTCGGCCGACCCGACGAAGCCGCCGCTGCGGAAGGTCAGGTTGAGGTTGGCCGCCGGGTAGCGCTCCTGCGCGCGCTGGTCGTACTTCATGCCGAAGGTGAACCCGAGGGCGGTCGGCACCTTCGTGTACAGCAGCGGGTTGTCCCAGCGCGTCAGGCTGCCGATGAGGTCCACGCCGATCTGCGCGCCCACCGTCCAGGTGTAGTTCGTGTTGTCGAAGGTGAAATAGCGCCCGCCGACGTTGCCGTTCGAGCGACCCGAGCCGCCGGCCAGGAACACGCGGTAGTCGATGGTGCCCTCGTCATCGAGCTGCCCACCGAGCTCGATCGCCGCGCCGTTGCCCTGCTCGAACGCGTTGTACAAGTAGTACGGCGAGTCGATGAGGAGCTGCTTGCTGGCCGAGCGGATGAGCGCCGTCGACAGGCCGCCACCGCCCGAGTTGATGTTCAGGTAGTGCCCCTTGCCGAGCGGCACCTGGAACATCGCGAACGTGAGGCGCGGCGTGCGCTCGGCGCGCATCGACACGAGGAAGAACGAGTCTTGGATGAACGGGATCGGGCCGAAGGCACGCAGCTGCAGCACCGTGAAGCGCGTGTCCATGGTGTCGGCTTCGACATCGTAGATCTGCGCGATGTGCGACACGATCGAGAAGCGCATGCCGGGGTTCTCGCGGCACACGCTCACCTGCGGATCGAAGCGACACCCGAAGTCGTCGCAGTCGGTCTTGCCGTCACCATCGTTGTCGATGCCGTCGGCGCACACCTCGTCCGAGCGCTCGCCGTCCTTGTCATCGCCCTTGCCGATGAGGTCCTCGACGCGGCCGCCCGGTCCGAGGTCCGGCAGGGCGTCGTCGTCCGAACCCGAGCCCGCCTTCATCTTGCCGGTCTGGACATCCCAGCTGCCCATGCAGGCCTTGATCTGCCCGTTCGCGCAGCCGTCGTCGTCACAGTCGATGTGGCCGTCGCCGTCGTTGTCGATCCAGTCCGAGCACGTCGCTTCGGTCGCTTCTTCGCGCCCGTCGGGCTTGCACGCCGGGTCTGCCTTGCAGTCGGAGTCCCCGCAGTCGAAGACGGTATCACCGTCGTCGTCTTTGCCGTTGGTGCAGTCGGTCTCCTTGCCATCGGCGGCGTAGACACCGCCCGCGGTCACGAGCCCGAAGAGGAAAAACGAGGCCTTCAGCACTGAGGTTTTCATTCGCATACCCGCTTCTGCCCGGCGCACACCGTCACGTCCGGATTCCAGGAACAGTCCCAATCCGCGCAGTCGACGAAGCCATCGGCATCATCGTCGAGCCCGTTCGAGCACAGCGCGTTCGCCTCGTCGGGCGTCGCCGCCACGCTCTCCTGGCACGCGCGCCGCACTTCGAGGTCGGTCGCGCGGCTGCACGAGAAGTCCGCGCAGTCCGCATATCCATTGCCGTCATTGTCGATCCCGTCGCTGCACTTCTCGAAGGTCACCTCGAGGATCTCGGCACACGCCGCCGACACATCGGGATCGGCCGCCCGGCTGCACGAATAGTCCGCGCAGTCCGCGAACCCGTTCTTGTCGTTGTCGACCCCGTCGAAGCACTTCTCGATCGTGTTCTCGGCGATCGAGTTGCAGTAGTCGACCACGGCCTGATCGCTCGAACGGGCGCACGAGAAGTCCGCGCAATCCGTGAACCCGTTCTTGTCGTTGTCGACCCCGTCCTTGCACTTCTCGAGCGTCGACTCCTTCACGTTCGCACAGAACGTGACCAGCTCCTCGCCGCTGTCGCGCGAGCACGAGAAGTCGTTGCAGTCGGTGAACCCGTTGTGGTCCTGGTCGATCCCGTCCGAGCACGTCTCGATCGTGTTCTCTTTCGGCGCGTTGGCACACACCGCGAGCACCGCCGGATCGGTCGACCTGCTGCACGAGAAGTCCGCGCAGTCGACGAAGCGATTGCCATCGTTGTCGATGCCGTCCGAGCACGCCTCGACCGTGTTCTCCGGCTTCATGCAGGCTCCCTTGCCGCCGCAGTCGCTGTCGTCGCAGTCGCTCTTGCCGTCGCCGTCATTGTCGATGCTGTCGCCGCACTCGCTCTCGATGCACACCGCCAGCGCCGTGCACCCCGAGTCGGCGCAGTCGGTCTTGCCGTCGCCGTCGTTGTCCTTGCCGTCCCGACACGCGAGCTCGCTGTCCTCGCGGCACACGACCACGAAGATCCCGCGTGAGCACCCGAAGTCCTCACAGTCGGTGAAGCCGTTGCCGTCGTTGTCGCGCCCGTCGCTGCAGAGCTCGTTGGTGAACTCCTTGCCGCAGCAGACCTCGGCAATGCCCTGACACTTGCGATCGCCGCAGTCGAACTGGCCGTTGTCGTCGTTGTCGATCCCGTCACGGCACAGCGCCAACGAGTTCTCTTCGGCGAAGTTCGGGATGAGCGGCACGTACTCGCCGCAGAGCGTCGACATCAGCAGGCAGTCCGTGTCGTCGCAGTCGGTCTGCCCGTCGAGGTCGTTGTCGATCCCGTCCTGACACGCCTGGTCACTCGTCTCGTAGCCCAGCACCGGGTAGGCCGGCGACTTGTAGTCGCACGCCCCCGAACCGAGCACCCCGAAGCCGGCGACGAACCAGAGTCGCAGCGTCGATCCCTTCAGCGCAGACATGCCGCCCGCCCTCCGCCGAAGCGTCGCTTGAAGTCGACGTAGATCATGCAAGCCTTGACCTCGCCGACCTTGCGCCCGAGCTTGTTCTCGCCGACCAGGCGGTCCAGGACCGCCTTGAACCCTGCGAGGTGCTCGGGCTTCTTCATGTGCTTCTCGAGCGCCTTGCCGCGCGCCGCATCCGACGCGATGATGCCGAGCTCGTCCTTGGTGTAGGGCCGCGCGCCACCGGCCCCCGACACGTAGGCTGCGACCGTCGGGTCGGCCTTCAGTGCCTCGACCGCACCATCGATCCGCGCCTTCGAATCGGCGCCGTCATCGCACACCATCTGACATTCGTCGTAGACCTCGTCGTGGATCCACTTCAGCGAGTGCCCGTCGACCGTCGACACGAGGCGGTTGTAAGCCCCGTCACCCTCGGCGTCCTCGGCCATCGAGTGCAAGGACGTCAGCACGTAGTCCGGCACCCCATGCGCCCAGATCCCGCGGTTTGCCGCGATGGCCTCCTGCTGCGCCGCAACCAGCTTCGCGTCTCCAGGGCCCGAGTCCACCGACAGCACGTGCGCCAGACCCTGGCGAATGAGATCTTCCGCCAGCCCCGGACACCACCAGAGCGTGCGCCCGTAGGTGTCGGTCTTCATGTCGGAAGTACAGCTCCACGCGCCGCGCCGCGCATGCAGCGTCGCCATCTTCGCGAGGACGAACATCTCCTTGGCAGTCCAGTCGCCCCACTGGTGGGCGACCCCGTAGCTCTCCAGCGTGTTGTAGCCCCCGAGCCGGGCCTTCATCCCTTCGAAGCGTCCCGACAGGATTCGGAAGCTGTCGCCGTCGTTGAAGAAGACCGGCGTCGGCACCCCGTTCAGCATGACCTTGCTCGCCGGCTCTGCGCGCGCGATCCCGCCCGCTCCGCCGACCACCGCACACACCCCGATCCCAACGAGGCATCGCACCAGGCGACCCATCGCGGGGGTCTCGTTCGTCATTCTGCGTCCGGTCCCCATCGTCACTCCTTTGGAGCTGGCGTCGGATGTCTCGACTGCGCTCGCCGTGTCGCTCGCTCTGCCACGCACACGCTCGCCCAGCCGGCTCGAGATGCCTGAGCCCAGCACCGTGAACGGCCGGGACCATGGCAGCCGAGGCACTCGATTGCAAGCGAAAGGGATGCGACGGTGACGTTGCAAGCCGATGGCTGCGGCCCTCGCCCGAGCCCTCAAGCGCAGCTTGCGAACCGCGCTCGCTCGAACCATGATAGACCCGATGACTCCGGCCCCGGACTTCCACCTCAAGCCATGGCAGCGATTCCACGTCCGCGTGAGCCTCTTCAACGGCCTCGTGGTCTTCGGCATCCTCGCCGTCATGGCCTTCGTCTTCTACGAGATCGCCTACTCCACCGAGTTCGGCGCGCTCCAGCAGCGCATCCGCTCGACCGCCGGCATCCTCTCTCGTCGCATCAACGCCGACCGCCTCGCAGCGCTCCCGCCCAGCGGCCCCGGCGACGACTCCTACTACGCCAACGTCCGCGCCGACCTCGAGGCCATCTGCCGCGAGGACCCCGACATCAACTCGATCTACGTGTTGGCCAAGACCGCCGACCCCGGCGTGCTGCGCTTCGTCATCGATGTCTCCGATCCGAAGGACTCCAAGGGCGAGCTCGGCAACGCGAAGTTCGGCCAGGAGTACCGCATCCCCGCCGAGGTCACGACCATGTCACGTGGCCTCGTCGAGACCGCCGTCGAGGACCGCACCTCCGCCGACGAGTGGGGCCTCTCCCTCTCCGGCTACGGGCCCCTCCATCGCGCCGACGGCACGGTCTTCGGCCTGGTCGGCATGGACGTGAAGGCCTCCCACATCGACGCGATGAGCGCCCGCGTCCTGAGCACGACCCTCATCCTCTTCGGGGCCGCCGCCCTGGCCCTCGTTGGCGTCGCCTTCGTCCTCGGCCGCCGCATCCGCGGCCCCATCTCCAAGATCAACATCGCGGCCGGTCGCATCGCCGGCGGTGACTTCGACCACGAGCTCGTCCTCACGCGCAAGGACGAGTTCGGCCTCATGGGCCACCACTTCAACACCATCGCGCGCAGCCTCAAGGAACGCGACTTCCTGCGCGACACCTTCGGCCGCTACGTCTCGCCCGACGTCGCCAAGAAGGTGCTCCAGGACCGCTCGGCCGCAGCGCTGGGCGGCGAGGAGCGCGAGGTCACCGTCGTCTTCTCCGACATCGAGGGCTATTCGACCATCGCCGAGACCATCCCCCCGCAAGAGGTCCTCGGCATGTTGAACACCTACCTCGCCGCGATGAACGAGGTCATCGATCAGCACCAGGGCTGCATCATCGAGTTCCTCGGCGACGCCATTCTCGCCGTCTTCAATGCGCCCAACGACGTGCCGAATCACGCCGAGATCGGCGTTCGCTGCGCTATCGCCATGCAGAAGCGTTTGGACGAGGTCAATCACGAGTGGGAGAATCTGCCCATCGCGCAGACCTGGCGCGCGGCCGGAAAAGACCGCCTCAAGGCCCGGATCGGAATTCACTCCGGCAAAGTCGTGGCTGGCAATCTCGGCAGCAAGACGCGCATGAAATACGGGCTCATCGGTGACGTGGTGAATGTCGCCGCGCGCATCGAAGCGCTGAACAAGAAGATCCATACGACGCTGCTCTGCTCCGACGACACCCGCTCGCGCATTGGCGAGGAGCTTGCCAAGACCGCCATCGATCGCGGCGAGCACGAGGTGAAGGGGCGCGCGGGTCACGTGCGCGTCTGGGGCTTCTGAGTCTGCCAGACTCGCCGACACGTCAGCGCCCGCGCGAACGAGAGACGAACCAGGGAGGGGGAGATGACGACCACCGACGTGACCACCGGAAGCGACCAGGGCCTCGACGATCCCGCGCTGCTCGCCGAGATCGAGGCCGAGTTCGCCGAGCTCACGAAAGAGATCGAGCGCATCTCCGCCATGCCGCGAACCATGGCACCGCAGAAGAGCCAGCTCGTCGAGGCTCTCCGTGCCTCGTGGCGCGAGCGGCTCGAGGCCCGCGGCGACCGACCCGAGTGGCGTCAGCGCCTCGACCGGACGATCGGAAATGCGGTCGACCGCCTCCTCGAGGAGGGCATCCAGGAGAACCCCGACGGCTCCCTCGCCTTCGCGCTGCGCGGCGAGACGCTCCAGCAGGAGGGCGGGCCCCTGCTCAAGGGGCTGGTCGAGGGCTTCGCGCACATGATGATGGAGAAGTTCCCCGCACCCGACGCGGCCAAGTCACCGGCGCCCGACGCGCCGCCCGCAACGCCGATGCAGCAGATCCTCGGGAGCCTCGGCCACACGCTCGCGAACGCCCTGCAGAACGCGGTGAAGCAGTTCTCGACCGGGTCCGGCACGCCCGACCTCAGCACCATTCCTCCCGGCTCGAGCGCGACCGTCGCCCTCGGCGGCGGCGAGATGAAGGTGGATATCCAAGCGCGTCCGCCCGAGGCGACGGCCGACGGCATCGGGCAGAAAGCCTCCTTCGCTCTCGAAGGCGAACAAGACCTCTCGGCCTCGTTCGAGATCGACACGCGTAAGCTCCGCGAGGCGAGGGACTCCGCGGGCGCACCCGCTGCGGACGCCGAGCCCTCGGGCCCCGGGTCGTCGACCACGTCCTCCGGCCCTTCGTCCGAGGCGCCCGCGGCTTCAAGCGACGCGCCTTCGCCGGCCGCCAACGCCTTCTTCCAGCAGCTCTTCTCCGGCCTCGGCCAGGCCGTTCAGCAGGCCCTGGCGCCGGCAGCCGGGGCAGGGGGGCTCGGGCAGCTCGTGACCCAGGCCATCGCCAAGGCCTTCAACGCCCCCGGGGCGCCGCCCCCGTCCGAGCCCAGGGCAGGACCCGCGCCCGCGGCAACGAGCACCACGGTCGACCCGAGCTCCACCGCGCCCGAAGCCAATGCCCCCGAAGGTCCCGCGCCCGCCAACGCTGCACGAGACCCGAGCCCCGCAGCCGCGCCTGGCCCGAGCCCCGCCCCGACCTCGTCTAGCCCCGACACTGCATCCGAGGGACAGAGCGATGCGACCCCCGGCGTGGCGGCGGACGCGCCCTCGGCGCCGATGCTCACGGCGACCGAGACGAACCCCAAGGGCGACAGCCCCGCGACGATGCAGATCGATCTCGCCGGGATCCTGGGCCAGCTCCTCGGAAGCCTGAAGCTGCCTCCCAAGACCTGACGGGCTGCCTGAGTCACTCGAGAACTACCGCCGGTCACCCCAGCCGACCGCCGTGCGCGTGGCAGGCACGCACGACCAGGCCGCAGCACTCGACGTGGCGAGGGACTGCCGTTTGCCAATCGGCATCCGCGCCAGCGTCGCGAGGCCATCGGCGTCGACCCCCACGCCTCGTGAGGGCCGTATCACCCCTCGGCGTCGACTCCCCTCTGCGTCGCGAGGGCGGCATCACCCGTCGCGAGGCGATGGGTCGTCCCGACCGGCGTCGCGACGCCATCGTCCGACGCGAACCGAGTCGCAATACCACCGGCAACCGCAACCTCGCGACGCGCCGCCATCGTCCGAGGCGATCTGCGTCGCGACGCCATCTGTAGAGTCCGATCTCCGTCGTGACTCATCGGCAAGACTGCGCTCAACTGACCCAATCGGCACGGACCGATCTGCGTCGTGACTCATCGGCAAGACCGCGCTCAACTGACCCAATCGGCACGGACCGATCTGCGTCGTGACTCATCGGCAAGGCCGCTTTCGAGTGACCCAATCGGCACGGACCACGATACGCGTGAGGTACGCGCCGGTGGCTCCGCCGTGCTGGCGCAGGGGCCCCGATGAGAAGCTCAAGACTTCGTGGGCCCGAGCGGCCTGTCGAGCGGGCTCACCGCTCCGAGCGTCGCACGCACGGCGACGTGGGTGTAGATCTGGGTCGTGCGGACACTGCTGTGTCCCAGCAGGGTCTGGATCGTGCGCAGGTCGGTGCCATTCTCGAGCAGGTGCGTGGCAAAGCTGTGGCGAAAGGTGTGGCAGCCGATTCGCTTCGTGATCCCGGCCTTCTCGGAGGCCACTCTCACGGCCCGTTGAAGCGCGCTCGGGTCGACGTGGTGCCGATACGACTTGCCATCCAGACCCACCGAGAGCCGACTCGCCGCGAAGAGGAACTGCCAGTCCAGTTGACGCCCCGCGGACGCCGCCTTGCGAGCGTAGGCCATCGGCAAGGTGGCGCCCTCGAAGCCCACCTCCAGGTCGTCCTCCAGTCGGATCCGCGCCTGGTCCACCTGTCGCCGAAGGCTCGCCAAAATGGCCTCGGCCAGCAGCGTCTGCCGATCCTTCTCGCCCTTGCCGGCCCGCACCACGATACACTTCCGAGCGAAGTCGACGTCCTTGACTCTCAGCGACACGCACTCACCCAGACGAAGACCACTGCCGTACATCAGCTGGGCCATCAGTCGATACGGCGGCCCCATCTCGGTGATGACCCTCTCGACCTCCTCGCGCGCCATCACCACCGGCAACGTCGAAGGCCGCTCCGCGTACCTGAACGGGCCCAAGTCCCCAAGAGGTTGGCCAATCACCTCGCGGTACAAGAACACCAACGCACAAAGGGCCTGATTCTGCGTGCTCGCCGAGACCTGCTCCTCGACCACCAGGTGCTGCAAGAACGCCGCGACCTCCACCTCCCCGAGGTCCTTCGGATGCTTTATCCCGTGAAATCGAACGTAACGCAGCACCCACTGGACGTAGGCCTTCTCGGTCGCCGGTGAGTACTGACGACCACGAAGGGCCGCGCACAAGCTCGGAATCAGCTTCATCCTTCCCCCTCCCCACCATTCTGTCCCCCACCTCCTCCCCCGTCAAGTCCCGCTCCCTCCACCACCCCTGCTTCCCCCGCCCCGGGCCACCTCAGTTATCTCCCCGTGCGGGCCTCAGAATCTCCCCCAAGCATCCAAGTCCCACGCCCTTCCACGATAAACTATCCCAACGCGAAATCACCCACCCCATCCACATAACGCCCCAAACCGCCGTCTATCCCGCACCAATCAAACGAGACCCACCACCAGCAAACTTGCACGCCGCCATCGGCACACTCCGTTGAAGCCCAAGCAATCAAGACCA